>JAKUUP010000049.1 GCA_022447095.1 Candidatus Thalassarchaeum betae | reverse complement strand
ATCCAGCATCAGTATCGAAAGGGCGACGACCGGGGTCTGCACTGACTTGATTCGCTTCACTCCTAGGATGTTGATTAGGCTGATCAGGACCAGCATCCCGAGAGCGGCTTGGACGCTCGAGACCTCGGTACCCAGATAGCTCTGGATGAACATCAGGTAGGCGGAGAAGCCAATCAAAGCGAATGCTGCCTTGAGCAGGAATGATGCCCAGAGGGCAAGTCCGGTCATGGTTCCGAACATCGGGCCGAAGACCCTCTCGATGTAGACATAGGAACCGCCCGAGGTCGGCATGGCCGAAGCCAGCTCGCTCTTGTTCAGTGCCCCGGGAATCACAACGAGGGCCGCCAGAACGTACGCCAGCCAGGCTCCTCCGCCGACCATATCGTAGGCCAGTGCGGGCAGGACGAACAGTCCGCTACCAATCATCGCGGACAGCGATATCACGACGACCGAAATCAGCCCGAGTTTGCGCTCCAGCGTGTCAGAGACCGTTTCTATGGGAGTCAGGACTATGCCTGCTAGGTCCTTAGGACCTACTGGTCGCATGGTTTGTCCGAATCAAGACCGTTGTTGAAGGTTCTCCCGCCGAATCCTTCTTGCTTGGCGGTCCTACTCGGAACGTGAAAATGAGGGTCCTCCAAGGTTTTCTGGCAGTCATGCTGCTGCTCGCCCCCCTGAGCGGCTGCTTCGGCATTGGGGGCGAGGGCGGGTTGTTTGGAGACGAGGAGGAGAAGGAGCCGTTGAGAATCAACCACATTCAGATGGAGGGGACTCACAACTCGTACCACATCGAGCCCATCGTCTCACCGACCCGCGAGTACATGTACACCCACGAGCCGCTCGATGTGCAGGCCTCGGAACTCGGGGTGCGGCAGTTCGAAATCGACGTCTGGTGGGATGTCCGAGAGGGGCTCAGGGTGTACCACAACCAGTATGACTCGGGCACCACATGCCCGACCTTCCAGAACTGCCTCGAGACCCTTCTGGCATGGTCGGAGGCCAACGAGCAGCACCATCCGCTGATGATCTGGATCGAGCCCAAGGACTGGCCCGAGCAGGCAGTCGACATCACCACCACAGTGGAGCTTTCAGGAATCCTGCAGGACATCGAGGACGAGATTGCCGAGTTCTGGCCAAGGAACCGGACCATCGTCCCGGACGACGTACGCGGAGAGTGGCCCACTCTCAACGAGGCGGTCTTGAACGACGGCTGGCCGCTGCTCGAGGAGAGTCGGGGTAAGGCCATCTTCGTGCTGCTGGCGAGAGGGGAAATGCGGGACCTCTACCTAGATGACCACCCCGGCCTAACGGGAGCGCTGATGTTCACGCTCTCTGACGAGGGCACTGGCGAGGCGGCTATCTTCTCTCTGACTGACCCGATTGGTAACGGTGAAGAGATTACGCAGCTGGTCAATGAGGGCTACATCGTCCGTACCAGAGCGGACAGTGGAGGCGAGGAGCCGGACAACAACGACACCGCTAGGTTCGAGGCCGCGCTTGCTGTAGGGGCCCACATAATCTCAACCGACTACCCGGGTCCGGTCGACGGGATGGACTACTGGATTGCGATACCCAACGGAACGCCAAGTCGGTGCAATCCGCTGATAGCGCCAGCGTGGTGCGCTTCCGAGGACATTGAGTGGCTCGGAGACTAAGCCTTGGCGATGACCTTGAGTTCGATTGCAATCGAGGTCGGCAGGGCCTCCACGGAGACTGTGGTGCGAGCAGGTAGGACATCCGCGAAGTACTCCGCGTAGACCTCGTTGTAGCCAGGGAAGTCACGCTCCATGTCTACTAGGAAAACCAGTACGTCCACCACGTCGTCGAGGCTCGAGCCGTGTGCCTCTAGGATTAGTCTGACGTTGTTGATTACCGAGTGGGTCTGCGCTCGGATGTCGTAGTCCAGCGGGTTCCCATCCTCGTCCTTGATCGGTCCCCCGGGAATCTCGTTGGTCTCGGGTGTTCGCGGACCCATGCCGCTGATGAACAGCAGATCGCCGACCCTGTGCAGGTGAGGGTATGCTCCGACCGCTGAGGGACCAGCGTCAGTGATGAATGGGCCGTCCTCGGACATCACAGCATCCCCTTGTCCAGTACGCTGCGGTCACCGTGGTAGTACTCCACGTCGTCCTCGTCGAACTCCTTGTCGCCGACCCCGCCCTTGGCCGGTGTCAGCTGTATGACTGCCCCGCCAGCTCCGTGGAGGGCCTCGTAGGCCAGCACCTCGCCGTCGTAGTTGTTGTGCTGGCCCATCGTGGCGGCCATCCACCATGCAGGCTTGTAGGCCACCACCTTGCTGACCCTAATCTGGCCGTGGATGTCGCGGCTCAGTTGGCTGATGTCCTCGAGTCTTCCATCGTCGAAGAACTCCAGTATCTTGCGATTCCACTCGTCGTCCTTGGCGGAGTGTATTCTGTCATCAGAGGGGTCGATGTGCTCAGTGAACATCCTGTTGGACAGGCTTGCCACCACCACCACTACGACCTTCTTGCCCAACTCGGACATCGCATCGCGGGCCGCCTTGCCGAGCACTATCTGCTCGGCGCGGTTTGAGTAGACGTTGCTCGAGACTATGCAGGCCGGTATCCGGTTGTCGGGGTTGAGCAGCTTGAGTGCGACCACCGAGCCGGTGTCTATTGGGAATCCGTCGTAGGCAACGGTACGCGCGTGCAGACCACGCGCCTCGCACGCGTCCTTGAACTTCTCAGCGTACTCGGAGTCCATGCTGAATTCGTAAGGCATGCTTCCGAGGAAGTGGAAGTCGTCGTCTACATGAGTGAATACCGGCTTCGGATGTGCCTGGATTTGATGTCCGACGATGCTGGGCCAGACGGTCGAGTAGATAAACAACACGTCGGCGTCTGTCTCCTCGATACGCTGGCGGCAGGTGTCGAAGGCTTCACGCAACCTGCCCCAGCCCTCGTTCTGCTCAGGTGCGAGCAGAGGGTGGGGGTTAGGAGGGACGTAGAATCCGAGTACGATTTCAGGCTCTTCGCTCATTCAATCACCTCAGAGTACAATCTCACGCGTGGCCTCATTTGGATCCCAGGCCGCGATCGCGTTGCCGGTTCAAATGCCCGACTGGTAACCGTAGATCTCAGCAGGGTAGTCTGGGTAGCCGATGGCGGGCATCATCCAGCTGAGTCCGCCGCCCTCGGCCTCGGCCATGGTGTGCTCGAGCATCTGG
>JAKUUP010000048.1 GCA_022447095.1 Candidatus Thalassarchaeum betae | reverse complement strand
CCGCGCGATTGGTCGACCCACCCGTTCATCTCAATCAGGTCGTTGTGGTTGCGCGGCTCGAAGTCCAGCTCGGTCTTCTCGCCGTGCATGCTGTGGAGGGTGTTCTTCTGGTCGTCCTCACCGATTGGGACATCAGCGTGCAGGATGTTGGGGATGCTCATCCTCAGGGAGTCCCTCCGAGCTAGGCAATCGTCGGAGAGCTCGGCCAGTTCGACTATCCTCGCGCCGATGTCGGCGACCTCCGCCATTAGTGTCTCAGCTGCCCCAGAGTTCCCCCACTTTTTCGCCTCGGCTATACCCCTGGCCGCCTCGTTCCTAGCCTTCCGGAGCTGGTCGGCGTCGTATCTGGCCTTGCGCCATTGCTCGTCCAGACTGATGACCTCGTCAATCGCATCATGCGGCAGGCCGCGCCTGTCATGGTCGGCCCTGATGTCGTCAGCGTGCTCTCTGAAGATGTTGATGTCGAGCATTGCGACCAGCCCTCAGGGCTGGTCAGCGACCCTTCAATCAATCGGCCGTTGAGCTCACAGGAACGAGATGTCCTGCCACAGGGCCGCCGGGCCGACCGCAATGACTCCCGATATCAGGTAGCCGAGGATGCTGCCGCCGTTTAGCAGCGGCAGTCCGGCCTGTGCCTCGCCTCGGGCGACCTTAGTCATCAATGCCACATAGCCGCACAGGCCACCGAACAGTGTGCCTAGGCCGACAGCGAGAGGACCCGCGTACATGGTACCGAAGATTGTCCCGATTTCAGGCCCCCATTCGGGCAGGAAGGATACAGAGGAGATTACCAGCATGCCCGGGAAAATGACATCGCCCAAACCCATGAACAGGGCATCCCTTCCATCGCTTTCCGGCTTGATGTGAGGGGCTGGGTCATCCCAGTCCATGTCTTCGGATTCTTCACTGCGCATCACCCGGTCATCTTCCTCGATGAAGGAGTACCCTTTCCCCTTAGGTGCGACAAGGAGTACTGGGAGTTTGTTCTTGATCATCGTGTCAGCCAATTCGAGCATGTGCTTGCTGCTGTTGACCGCCCAGTGGTCGTATACGGCAGCAGCGACCATGAAAGCGATGATGAGTACGGGAACGAATGAAACCCCAATCAGCGTGATGACTCCGGCGCCGACGAGTACACCGACGGTGTTGACTACATACCACTCCGGGTACAGGTGCAGAAGCAGCATCAGTGCTGTGCTGATGACCACGGTGCTGCCGAACACCAAGTTCACAGAACCTATACCGATTAACCACCATAGAAGCGCTGAATAGGGCTGCACGGCGTAGAACAGGCTGAACCACAGAGCGAACATCACAATGGCCTTGATAATGAAATCTAGGCCCCTTCGCGCCAACCAGATAATCAGCACTGTGAAAATCATGATGAATAACAACTCCAATGCGACATAGCCACCCTTTGACGCACCTTCGGCCCCAAAGGCCCTGACTTCGTCAAAATCGTAAGCCGGCTGGATGCTAAGGCCCAGCAGAATCGTGCCAACGAACATCCCCCCCATGCTCACCATAGAGGCCCACTGCTGACGCATTACCTCTAGCACATTGGCGGGTTCGCTTCCGTCCATGCTCCCACGAACTTCAAGGGCCATATCACCTTGACCCGTTCGCGCCCGGGCGATACTTGGGAGTGGGGAATCCGAATGAGCGTTCGAGACTGGCTCGAAGAGCGGATGTTAATGGGAGTAAAACTGGGTGTGGAGAACTGCGTAAAACTTCTTTCCAGACTGGGAAATCCACATCTTGACTTCCCTTCAATTCATGTTGCTGGCAGTAACGGAAAGGGATCTGTATGCGTCCAACTGTCTGCGGCTGCCTACGCCAACGGTTGCAAAGTAGGATTGTTCACCTCTCCACATCTGGTTACCGTAGAGGAGAGAATTAGAATCGACGGCAGGCCAATCTCGCCCGAGGTGTTCGATAGGCTACTCGGCTCCGTGATGCAGGCTGCCCGGACGGAGCCGGAATGCACCCCCACCTACTTCGAGACCACCTTCCTCGTTGCGATGCTTGCATTCAGTGAGGCCGGAATAGGGCGTGGCATCATCGAGACAGGGTTGGGTGGGGAGTTTGATGCGACTAATGTTCTTACCAAGGCCGATTTATGTATCCTGACAACTATCTCGAAGGAACATAGCGAGTTCCTAGGCGATACTCTCCCTGAAATTGCCGCTGCGAAGGTGGGTATACATCAACCCGGAGTTCCTCTCATAGCACTTCAGCACGACGACTCGCATGTCAGAGAGGTCATCGAGCACAAAGCGGGCCATGACCTGTTCTGGCTGCCTCGACCGACAACCGGATCGACATGGTCGAGCCATTCGGCCGTGGTCGCAGCCGCCGGTTCTCATCTCGGATGGCAGGCCCGCGCAGCAGACTGCGTTTGGCCCGGGCGATCACCCGGATACGGTGAGGAATGGGTCGACGGCGTTACGACGCGTCTGAGCGCCGCACACAACGCAGAGAGCCTAGCCAACGACCTCGCTGAGGTGACCAGTCCAAGCGTGGTGCTTCTGGGCATGAGCCGGAAGGCCGACCTGAAGGCCACGCTCGAACCTGTGGTTTCAGCGTTTAGCGAGGGGGACAGGTTTCCGAGAGTCGTCCTGACCGAGCCGAAGAGCGGCAGGAACCCGGCCGTCAGCGTCGATGAGCTGTCAGAGGTGATGAGGAGCATGGGCGTGCGTCAGCCGACAACCATCGAGAAGGCACCTGAGAGGGCCTTTGAGATGGCAGGCGGGTTGGCGAGGGAAATAGACGCAGAACTACTCGTAATCGGGAGCGTCTACCTCGTCGGGGACTTGTTGGAATATGTGGTGGAGAGGAACGGATTGGAACTCTGGGACGAGTTGATGGCCCACTAAGAACCCAAGTACGATGACTTGCTGAGATGCTCGCATCGCATGTCCGAGGGTGAAGACGACAAGGTCGAGGTAAAGGTGGTAGTGGAGTCTAAGGACTCCACGTCCAAAGTAATCCTGATCTCTCTCACTCTGGTGCTCTTGGGCATTCTGATTGCCGTGGTCAGTTCGGGAGGTGTCGAGGAGCTGCTGCCCAAGAGGGGCGATGACGGAGGCGGCAACTGCGGCGACGGCATCGACAATGACAATGGAGGTAAGGCCGATGCCGAGGACCCCGACTGCTTTTCAAATCCGAAACTCTGGGAGGGATACGACCCAAGCCTGACCGAGGAC
>JAKUUP010000047.1 GCA_022447095.1 Candidatus Thalassarchaeum betae | reverse complement strand
CTCCTCGGGATAGTTCCTCTGCCTCGGTTTTGGTTTTCCCCGTTGCCGGTTCGGTTTCGCTTTTCCTCAGCTTCCTCCTCCGTTTCCTCCAGCTTCCTTCCCCTTCCTTCCCCTTCCTTTCGTCCAGTTCTCCCCAGTTCTCTCCACTCTCGTCCTCTTCGGTTCTCCCGTCGTCTTCCCGCCCACATGGCGTTCCGACTCTTTCCCCGTTTTCCTTCCGGATCCCGGGTTCCGCCGCCGCTCTCTCGCGGCTCGGTTTCTGTGGCCCGCAGGTCGCGCCGAAGCGCCCCCACACCACTCCAGAGAAGCGGCAAGGTTAGCAGGGAGACATGGGATACATAAACCTTTCTTGAATATAGCCGCAGTCTACCGGAAACGAGGGTCTCAAATGTTAATTTCCACTGTATTTCATGTACCTCTGAGTCGCCTCAAACGCTCCATCAACCGGCTTCTACGCTCGTTATCGTCAGTCTCTTCCACAATCCCGCTGAGGCGCCTGGGAAGAACTGCTCCTTCAATCAAGTGAATTCTACCATTGGAGTCACCTAGGGCGATGTTGTCGCCTGTTGATTGGAGGTGCCTTATGCGACAATAGTGTCCTAGTTCTAGGATTATGGTTCCATCAGCAATCTGCAAGACAGTAACACCTCCTGACTCACCGTTCCACCTCGATCCCCAGATTCCGCTACCATTGGAGCCAGAGGGACCTATTGCAAGCGACTCTACAGCACCTAGTGCCGTATCTACCCAGCCGCGACTTGAGACAATCTCGCCTGATTCATGCCCGGAGAACCAGGTCTGTCCGGAACTACAGATTGCTCGAACAGGCGAAGACCGCTCCTCGCTCGGCTCTTCGACTGAGTCAGTCACCACACAGACCCTGCCATCCGAGTGTCCGATTAGAAAGCGTCCCTCGAAACCGCACGCACCGGTGGTTACGGGGCTGCTTTCTCCTAAGAGACGATGCAATGCGCTCTCGCCACTTTGGATTCGAAGGAGCCCGCAACGTGGTCTACCAAGCCCCAGCAACACTCCCCCGTCTTCATGTAGGCCGAAGTACCAGGCGCGCTCGGAAAACGTCCATTGCTCCTGAAGCGAACCCTCGTTGTCAAACATCCACACAGTCGACTCGGTGTAGTCTGAGATCTCAATCTCGTACACAGACGAAGCCGCCCAGATGACCTCTCCTTCAACTTGGACAAAATCACTTGCCCCCTCCAGCGGACGACTCCAGATGATATCTCCAGTATTTGTGTCAAGGGCTATCAGGTCAGAAGAGGCGGCCGCGTAGACACGATCGTCAGTCACGGCGAGGTCACTGATTGGCCCATTCATTTCGATTCTCCAACGCTCGTTTCCAGAATCTACCGACCAGCAGGCTAGAACGCCCTCCTGCGAGCCTGCCAGCAAGTCATCACCATCAATCCTCAGAACGGTGCAGGCGCTGCCGAGCCCCCGCTCGAACGAAGAGACCGTCTCGAGTGTATGCACAGCCATGGCACCAGACCGTGATGCCCTGCTATCGGGCTTTCGCGTGAACGAGTCAGGCTGAAACGCCGTAGAGACGCTCGACCTTATCCTTCAGGTAGTCTACAAAGGCGTCCGGAGAAGGAGGAGATCCAGTGGCTTCCTCGATTAGATCCGCTGGCTCGAGAATGCTTCCTCGTTGGTGTACGTGCTCACGCATCCAGTCCAGCAGGGGTGCGAACTCGCCACACCGCATCTGCTCATCATGGTCAGGCAAGTCCTTGCGTGCTGCTGCGAGCAACTGCGCAGCGTACAGGTTGCCAAGCGTGTAGGTAGGGAAGTAGCCGAACGCACCCATGGACCAATGGATGTCTTGCAGCACTCCAAGAGCTCGGTTCGGCGCTCGAATACCGAGATACTCCTCATACATGTCGTCCCAGGCGTCTGGTAGATCATCGATTTCAAGGTCCCCTGCGATGAGCTTCTTCTCAATCTCGTAACGAATCATAATGTGCACATTGTAGGTAGCTTCGTCGGCCTCGACGCGAATCAGACTCGGCTCCACAAGATTGACTGCCTGCCACAGCGCTTCCGAATCGACTCCATCCATGTTCTGGGGGAAGTGCTTCTGCCATAGTGGCAGGGCCCACTCGCAGAACTCTCGCGAGCGGCCGACTTGATTCTCCCATAACCTGCTCTGACTCTCATGAACTCCGAGTCCGTTGGCCTCACCGGCAGGCTGGAAATCGAGGTCGCGCCGACGCCCCTGCTCATAGGTGCCGTGACCCGTCTCGTGCATCGAGCCGTACAGCGAGCCGAATGGGTCGGATTCGCTGTAACGGGTTGTCCAGCGGACATCGTCGGGGTTCGGCCCACCGCAGAATGGGTGGGTCGAAGCATCCCGTCTGCCGGCGGAGAAGTCGAAACCAATCGCTTCAGACACCCCTTGGCTCAGCGACTCTTGACCCGGCTGCTCCCAAGAGTTATCCTTCACCCACGAGATATCCGGACGGTTACCACTCTCGACCACCGCCTTGATTAGAGGGGCTACGTTGTCGCGCAATCCAGCGAATAACGGGTCTACTCTGGCTACAGTGAGCCCACTCTCGTAGATGTCGAGGAGTGCGTCGTACCGTAGTTCGTCGTAGCCTAGGTAGTCGGCCTTTCGACGAGCGAGATCAATTGATTTGGCGAGATTGTCACGAAAAATCGAAAAATCGTCTTTCGCACGTGCCTCACTCCACGATATCTGCGCCTTCGAGCGGTGCTTGGCCATCTCCTCAACGAATTCTGTAGGTAACTTCGTTGCCTTGTTGTATGACTCGCGGGCCAGCCTGACATTAGCGGCCTGTACGTCGTCGAGGCTGTCAATGACCTCTAGCTCGTCGAGCAACTCCCCGATGCGAGGATCGGTCAGCCTCTGGTGACCGGTCTTGGAAATCCAAGCCAGTTGCTCGGCCCTGAGGCCCGCTGCTTTGGGCGGCATCAGTACCTCCTGATCCCAACTAACTAAGCCACCAATCTGGCCAATCAGGTCTATGTCTCTCAATCTCTCAAGCAGTTCGTCGTATGCGCTCATGGCTTCGCGAGAACGGTCTCAGACACATAGGTTGCGGAGTCGGTAATTGACTCATACATCGATTCCAAGCATGCCTCTGAGAGCTATCCCGATACCGTACTAGATCAGGCTGACCACACCGAGGATACCGGCCATCTCGAAAAAACGACTCTTGAACGAGACCTCTTCGACCACAGACACGTAGAAGTTGAACACGGCCACGATTAG
>JAKUUP010000046.1 GCA_022447095.1 Candidatus Thalassarchaeum betae | reverse complement strand
AGACAATAGGTTGCTCAATCAAGGCGGTTCAATAGTGGCATTGGACTGCTCTTGGAAGGCCATCGAGAGTGCTCTGGCCCAAGTGAGTAGGTACAGCATGCTGGAAGGCCGGACATTGCCTGTCTTACTTGCAGCCAATCCAGTGTCTTGGGGCAAGCCAGGGAGGCTAACCACCGCTGAGGCTCTATGTGCATCCGTCATTATCTCAGGCAGATGGGAACAGGGTCGTCGTGTAATAGCCCCCTTCCCGTTTGGGGATGAGTTCCTGAGTCTGAACGCCAGTCCGTTGGAGGCTTACTGCAATGCGCGGAGCAATGCCGACCTAGCCGCCATGCAGTGGGAGTTCTTTGACCAGCCCAAGTCATCTTACGACTGAACCAGGAGCGATATCACCATCGGCAGTCAGCACCGTGACATTGCCGTCCTCGCCGTCAGCCGCCAGCAGCATTCCCTCGGATACAACGCCCCTTAACTTCCTAGGTGCGAGATTTGCCACGAACACGATGTTCATCCCTACAAGTTCGGAAGGCTCGTAGTGCTCCTTCAGTCCTGCACATACCGTCCTTGTAGAGTCGTTGCCATCCTCGATCTTGATTACATACAGCTTGTCGGCGTTAGGATGATCATCGACGGAGATTATTCTGCCAGTCCTCAGCTGCACCTTCATGAAGTCGTCGAAGTCGATGAAATCGCCACCCGCGTCATCTCCTACGGACTCTGGTTCATTGCCGTTGCTATCCTCGAGCGCCTCAACCAAGGAACGCTCGTGTTGGATGATTTCATCGAGATCTAGTCTTACGAACAGCGGTGAGGGGGATTCAGGGTTCCATGCGAACGATGAGCCAGTGAAAGCCTCATCCCAGAGGATCGAATCGATATCCGCATCCTCGCCCAGCATACCCCACAACCTATCTGACTGGAAGGGCATGAATGGACGCAGGGTAACTGCTAACCCCCTACAAATCAACCAACTCATGGCAAGCGATGACAGTGGACCCCTCGCCTCGGTCGCCTCGGGCTCCTTGATGTGAGCCCATGGCTCGGCTCGCTGTAGGATCGAGTTGCCGAGTTGGGCGATTCCCATAATGCTGCGTAACGCCTCCTTGAACCGTTGCCTTTCCATCGATTCCGTCGCGGAGTCCAGCAGCGTCTGAATACGCTCCGATTCATCGGCATGCAGAGAAGCGTCGTAGAATGTCGATAGTGGGTTGCTTCCCTCAGACTTGAGTCGATGTGTCAGCGTCATGACCCGGTTGACGAAGTTGGCATAGGTACCGATCAACTCGTTGTTAACTCGGTCCACGAATTCGTCCCAACGGAAGTCCGTATCATGCCCCTCTGGCATGTTGATCGACAGATAGTATCGCAGGGTATCAGGATCGTATCGCTCCAAGAACGAGGGCAGCCATACCCCGTGTTTCCTGCTCTTACTGAACTGCCCGCCCTGCAGCATCAGGTACTCATTTGCGGGAACGTTGTATTCCAACGCCAGTTCTCCTGGTCCCGGCTGGTGGCTTGGTGATTTGCCGGAGCTGGCGCTGTTCAGCCCCATTATGATGGATGGCCAGATGATTGTGTGAAACGGAATGTTGTCCTTGCCCATGAAGTAAATGTGCTTAGGGGATACGCCGTCAGGGCCCACTTTCCACCAATCCTCCCAAGCGGCGTCGCCTAGGGGGTGTCCCGCCTGCTTAGCGTGCCTCTCGGCCCAGATCCTAGCACATGTGTAGTAACCCTGCACCGCCTCGAACCATACGTAGACGCGTTTGGAGGCCCATTTGTCATCACTGAGTGGCAGAGAGATGCCCCAGTCTATGTCCCTCGTAACTGCCCTCGGGCGCAATCCCATTTCTAACCAGTTCTTTGTCATCGCACGGACGTTGGGCTTCCACACTGACTTCTGAAGCTCATATCGCTTCTCCAGAGCTTGTTGGAATTCATCCAACTTGAAGAACATGTGCTCGGTGTCTCTGATTTCAACCGTGGCCTCGGAATCCAGCTTCGATATTGGATTGATCAGCTCATGAGCCTCGTATGTGGAACCGCACTCGTCGCATTGGTCACCCCTAGCGCCCTGCGCATCGCATACCGGACACTGTCCCTCGACGTAACGGTCAGGCAGGAACCTGATCTCGTTGTCCATTACCGAGCAGTACTGCTGCATCGATGTCTGCTCCAGTAGATTGGAGTCGAGAAGTTGAGTGAAGACCTCCCTGACTAGATCCTTGTGCCGTGGATCGGTAGTCCTATTGTACAAAGCCCCCCCGTATTCGACACCCCTAGGATCTACGTTCGTCGCCCACGAGCAACCGAGGTCGACCAGTGCCTTACTGATTACCGAGTGGAACTTATCCACCACATCGAGTGGAGTGACACCTTCCTGCTCTGCAGTCAGGGTGATTGGTGTGCCATGCTCGTCGGACCCGCTGCACATTAGCACACTGCGTCCTCGTGCCCTCTCGTACCTGAACTGGATATCTGCCGGGAGGCAGTTACCAGCCACATGCCCTAGGTGAGGTGGACCATTGGCATACGGCCACGCCATGAAAATTGCTACGCGTTCCAGCTTGGAACCCATGTGGAATGCTGAAGCCACATGTTTATGTCATCATCGCCCACCGCCTGCTCTGGAGCCGTCATACGTGAGCACCGCTAGAATCGTCCATTTCGTGGATGAAACCTGAGAGGCAACCGAATTGAGTGATTATACGCTAATTGTTACCTATGCGCTGGTTGCGCTGGGTGCCTCCTTCTTGTGTAGTATACTGGAAGCCGTCCTGTTATCCACAACACACGGACACATCAGGAACCTTGCTGAGTCGAACAAGAAGGTCAGCGAAGTCTGGACTCAGTGGAAGGATGATCCGGAACGCCCTCTGACGGCAATACTCACACTGAATACCATCGCGCATACCGTAGGTGCACTAGGGGTCGGATCTGAGGTCGAGAAGGCGTTCGAGGGCGAATACGTAGTCGCAGGAGCAGCAGCCGTTCTCACCATCGCTATACTGCTGCTGAGCGAAATACTACCCAAGACCATAGGGGCGCTGTACTGGAGACGACTGACGGTCTCATCCTACCACATTCTGAAGGCGATGATGGTATTGCTGTGGTTGATAGTTAAGCCAATCGAGGTCACTAGGTCGCTACTACCTCACGTCGAGACAGAGACAGTTACCAGGTCCGAGCTATCGGTGTTAGCAGATATTGCTGAGGAATCTGATCAGATAGAGGAGGACGAGGAGGCAGTGATTCAGAACGTACTGCGTCTGCGCGAGATTCAGGTCAGTGACATCATGACCCCCCGAGTGGTGATGAGGACAGTCGGAACGAAGGAGAAAGTTGGGGACGTGATAGAGAGGATTCCGATTATGATCTACGGCAGAATGCCGATGATTGGAGATAGCATAGATGAGGTGAAGGGGATGGTGC
>JAKUUP010000045.1 GCA_022447095.1 Candidatus Thalassarchaeum betae | reverse complement strand
CCCACCGATGATCGGGACAAACTATTGAACCGTGATATTCTGGTGCTGGCGTGGATGAGGCCTGGATACTAGTGAGGTGCATCTGCGGGAACTCGTTCGGCTCGAGGAAGGCCTCGTTCTCCTCGTGCCCGAGATGCGGCTCCTCGAAGGGCAAGACACAGAGGGAGTTCGAATCTTCGGAGAGTCTGGCAGAGGCGGTCGCTGCTTCTAATCTACCGACGCAGATTAAGCAGGAGGTTGAGGCACGGGTCGCTGCCGAGGAGAGTCGGAGGGCCGCAGTTGAGCAGAAGACGCGTGGTGGCCCGGAGGCGATTCGCAGGATAATGCGCCAATCCACCAGAGATGATGGCACCCTGACGATTGAGGCGCTGTCAGCCGAGCTCGAGAAGGAAGGGTATGACGAACCGTCTGCAGAGCATGTCATGGGTCAGGCAGAGATGGAGGGAATTCTGGTCAGAGCAAGCTCAGATAGCTGGTCTTGGCTCCAGTAACCTTCATGCTGTTCATTCCTGTGGGTAGGACTCAGGGCCCGTGGGTTAGTCTGGCTTATGCTTGTTGGTTTGGGACCAATAGACCCAGGTTCAAATCCTGGCGGGCCCACCACTACTCGACTCGATGTATCGCTTCGATATCGAACAGTGAAACGGCATTGCCCAATGCATCCTCCTTGGTGAACCATCGCGCCTCCTCTATCTCGTCGTCCTTGGGCACGATGTCTTCCGCCGCAATGTCCGCTTGGCACCTGTAGGTGAATGATATCCAGTTGATTCCGTCCTGCTGGAATATGGCCTCTTGGATGAGAGCCCCATCGTCGCCATCCACAGGCTCACCAGATTCACCTTTGGGGTCGGCAATCGAGATGTTGATGCCCAACTCCTCGAGAGCCTCTCGCTCGGCACCCTTGCGTGGGTGCTCACCGTAGTCCACGAAGCCACCGGGAAGGGTCCAGCACCCGGTGAAGAAACCCCTAGTAACTTTGGCCATCAGTATCCTGCCCTCTGGGTTCGTTATCACGACCTTGCTGACCACTCGATGCAAGGTGCGGTACACCGATTCACGTGCCACTGGGTCTACAGCGCTGTCTGAGATTACAGCATCCTTCCACGCCCAGTGCTCGGGCCAGCTGATGTCTGGCATGGCCACAATCACCGTATGGTCGTGCTTGCCGAGGCGGAACTGGTTCACCCTCCTCTGCCTCCACCTAAGTCCCATTGCCTCGGCCTCCTGTGGGGTGGGCAGTCTGATTAGGAAACCATCGCCGTCCCAATTGGCCCTACCCATCTTCGGGATGGCAGGACCGTTCCCGCTCATGTCGACCAGCAGCAGCTTGCCGTCATGCTCGAGGTGGATGTGCTCGCACTGCCGCTCCATGCATGACCCATCCCCCGATAGCGGAAGAAACCAGCGACTAGTATCCTAGAATCTCGCTGAGCTGTTCCTTGTAGAACCTAGCTGAGCCTTGCAGGCTGCTGAGTTCGGACTCCTCAAGATCCAGCTCGATAATGCTCTCGACCCCGTTCCTTCCCAATACGACCGGCACCCCGATGTAGATGTCATCCAAGCCGTACTGGCCGGTCAGGTAGGCGCTGCAAGGCAGGCTACGCTTCCTGTCGTTGAGTATCGACTCCGCCATGATAGCGGCAGCCGAGCCGGGCGCGTAGAAGGCGCTACCCTTCTCGAGCAGTTTGACGATCTCGCCGCCCCCACCCGCGGTACGCTTGCAGATTGCGTCGATGGTCTCGTCATCCATCAACTGGGTGATGGGGATGCCAGAGACGGTAGTGTACCGGGGCAGCGGGACCATGGTGTCTCCGTGTCCGCCCAGCACCATGGCCTGAACATCCTCGTTGGACACTCCCAACTCCTCGGCGATGAAGTGGGTCATCCTCGCCGAATCCAGTATTCCAGCCTGTCCGACAACTCTCTCAGGAGGGAATCCGGTGACTCTCTGCATGTGGTAGGTCATCAGGTCGAGTGGATTTGTGACCATGACAATCACGGAGTCGGGAGCGTGGTCTCGAATGCCAGCCCCGACCTCGGAGATGATGTCCGCATTCTTACCGACCAGATCCTCTCTCGACATCCCGGGCATGCGCGGAAATCCCGAGGTCACCACGACGACATCTGCTCCTGCGATGTCGCTGTAGTCCTTGGTCCCGGAGATCTTGCCGTCGTAGTTTAGCACCTGCCCGCCTTGGCTCATATCGAGAGCCTTTCCCTTGGCGAAGCCTTCGTAGATGTCGAGCATCACAATCTGTCCGATGTTCTTCTGGGCGAGGACGAATGCGCACGTGGCACCGACGTTCCCAGCACCAATCACCGCGACTTTCCTAGCTCCTCTCGACATGCCACTCCTCGCTGGGAGCGCCCGCGGCCCCAGACTTAGCATTAGTGATGCTGGCATTAGCCGCCCCACCAGCCGCAACCGCCTCAGTAGACGCTGAATACGGCGGCGACGGTTTCAATAAGCGCCCTCAGGTCGAAAGCCTCGTGAAAACCTGAGCCTACGGCTCAAATCTCGGATGTGACAGGTTGAGACTCGGTGTGCCCCTAGAGCCAGAAGGCGAGAACAGAGTCGCCATAGTGCCCAACTCGGTGCCCAAGTTGAGCAAGCTGGGAATCGACGTAATTGTCGAATCCGGAGCCGGTTCCAGATCGAACTACTCCGATGACGAGTACACCTCTAAGGGAGCCAAGGTGGGTACCAGAATCGAGGCTTTGGAAGCTGACTTGCTGGTATCCATAAACATGCCCGATGCGACGTCCATGAGCAATGGCCAGACAGTCGCCTGCGTGGCCGATCCGTTCCGTCATCCTGATAGGGTCAGGCAGTGCATGGAGCACGGAGTCACCCTGCTGAGCATGGACATGATTCCTCGCAGACTTTCTAGAGCCCAGTCTATGGACGTCAATTCCAGCCAAGACAACCTAGCAGGCTACAAGGCCGTGCTGATGGGCGCAGCCCACATCTCGAAGGCCATACCGATGATGACCACCAGCGCCGGGACGGTCAAGCCTGCAAAGTTCGTCATCATGGGCAGCGGCGTTGCCGGCCTTCAGGCAATCGCCACCGCCAAGCGCCTCGGTGCGATAGTGCACGCCTCTGACGTCAGGAAGTCTACAGCCGAGCAGATAGAGTCAGTCGGAGGCCGTTTCATCGAGGTGGAGGGTATGGACGACTTCGAGGATGAATCGGGTTACGCCAAGCCACTTACCCCGGAGTTCATACAGAAGGTCAACGACACTGTCTGCGAAGTCGCCAAGGACGCTGACGTCATCGTCACCACGGCTAGGATCTTCGGCAGGCCCGCCCCGATTACCGTCCCCGCGGAAGCAGTGGCCTCGTTCAAGGACGGAGCGGTCATAGTCGATATGAACGCCGACGTAGGAGGCAACTGCGAACTCACCGTTGCCGGCCAGACCGTCATCGAGCATGGCG
>JAKUUP010000044.1 GCA_022447095.1 Candidatus Thalassarchaeum betae | reverse complement strand
TTGTCGGCCCAGCGCTCGGCCATGTAGTCAACACCACTCGCTCCACCGCCGATACTCATGTCCGGGTACCCGTTCTCTTCCACCCATGACTCGATCGCTCCCTCGAAGACCATGAAGTCGTAGAATCTGCTCGACCCCACTATTGCGAGGTTGATAATTTCCCCATCCAGATTGAGGTCACGACTTCCGCGCCGCTCGACCGTATCCTGCCCCGCAGGTCCCGCCATGATTGGCCGGAGGGGGGTGCTGAACAATAAACATCCGCTCTAATCGTCCGATTCAGTCGATTTTACCTTCTTCCTCCTCCAGAGGAATAGTGCAATCAATAGCCCGACCAGAATCACCGGCAATGCCGACACAAGGGGACTGGGAGGGAGGCAGCACAGGCGCAGAGGATAATCCTCGGCATCCAGCGGGTCATGTCCTCCCAGAACTTCGTCTCCGTCATAGAATCCATCCCCGTCCGAGTCCGGGTTCATCGGATCAGTTCCATACTCTATCTCTTCCCCATCGAGCAGACCGTCGTTGTCGCTATCGTCGTCCATGAAGTCGCAGATCCCGTCCGAGTCCGAGTCCAAGGGGTATGAGTCCGAGTCCAAGGGGTCGGTGTCGCAGAAAACCTCGATTACATCGTTGAAACCATCGTCATCGTCATCGTCATCGGAGTTGTCGCCGATTCCGTCACCGTCGTTGTCGTACTCGCAAGAACCGTCGTCGACCTGAGCAAGCGGATCCCAGTTGATGGCTTGCGAGTCCGTGCACCCTGCCGGAGGAGGCGGTGGCGGGTACTCAAGGGAGGCGACGAAGCCGTCGGGCCACTGGTAGGAGCTGTTCTCGTCCCAGTTGTGCATGTCGTACTCCCCCAGAGTCACCTTGCCCACCGCGAAAGAGCCTGCGATGTGAATGGTCCCGTAGTGGTTCTCCAGCGCGAAGTACTCGGGCCACTTTGCCATCCCGCCCGATATCGCCCACTGCCAACTGCCATTTTCGGAGATTCCAGCAAGGTACATGTCTTGATGGGAGGTAGCCGCCGAATGTTGCAAGATAGTATTGCCGAAGACATAGCTCAACGAGTAGAAGCCACCTGCCACGACCGCACCGGTCACGCACCCGCTCTGTGAGGACGAGCCAGCATCTCCACCACTCTCTACTGAGGAGCCGCACTCCTCAATCACCGTGATGCCACCAGCATCATCGGTGCCTTCGCCCTCTATGCCGATGACCCACAGCCAGTTTCCAGCCCCATCCAGCTTGGCTACGAAGACGTCCGTCGAGCCAACCTGCACCGTGTTGTCGAGTTTGGACACAGAGAGGTTACTGGGGTCTCGGAATCCGATGGAGTCTGAACCGAATCGACCGATTACGTAGGTCATGCCGTTGGAGTCGACATCCAAGTCGACCCCCTCGTCACCTCGTTCCCCGCCAGCCACAGCGACCCATGACCATAATCCAGAGGGAGATAGTCTGGCGACGAAGGCCTCTGAGTAGCCCGGTTTGGAGTTGATTGCCTTGTACGGCGTGAAGTACGCCGCTTGGTCGAGGAAGTAGCCGGTGAGCATCACATCCCCGTATTCGTGGATGGCCATCCCCTGCACCACCTCGTCATGCGACCCCAAGACCTGGGTGTGCCAGACGTGCGAGCCGTTGCCGTCGAGCTTGATGACGAAGATGTCCGCGGTCCCATTCATTCCGCTGTTGGAGAGTGACTTGTTCCCTCTGAAATGCATGCTGGATGAATGGAAGGTGCCGGCAGCCACCACCTTGTCGTTCGGCCCTACTGATACCTCGGAGACCTCTTCTGAACCGGGGCCGGAGAATGATTCGACCCACTGCCAGTGACCCTCCTTGCTGATCTTCGCCAAGAATCCGTCTGAGGTGGGCTGGGACACCAGCCCTGTCCTAGGAGTCTGATCCGCGTTGGCCAGTGTGAACTGGTCGAACGAGCTATTGTTGGACATGAAGCCCCCGGCCACGTACGCGTCGCCATTGGAGTCTATGGCAATCGAGTTGGCCCAGTCATGGTCCCCACCTCCCGCGGAGACAGCCCATTTCCACTCGGAACCGGAGAGCTTCGCCACGAAGATGTCACTCGCGTTACCCATCGTGACATGAGGCACCGAGGAGAGGACGTAGGGCCCCAGATGGAGATTGTACAGGAAAGTGCCAACGACGATTACGTCACCCGTGCCGGGGTCCACCGCGATGTCGGTGACTTGGTCCTCCCACCACCCACCGGCTGTGACGGCGTCTGACCACTCGGGCGGAGGCACGGTTTGAGCAACTGCGGTGAAGGCCAGCGAGAGCACCAGCATCGATACGAGAACGGAGGAGGCTGGGACCTTGCTCACGCGGTAACATGCCCTGTCCATGTTATTGGGTTTGCCCGTATGAGGCATCCACGCCCGGGCGCTACTTGATATCGGACCATCCGTTCGAAATGACCGAGGGACAGCGATGGCTTTGGACATCGAGGATATACGTGCTGATTTCCCCATCCTCGCGCGAACGCTGCCGAACGGCAAGAGACTCGTCTACTTCGACAACGCTGCGACCTCTCAGAAGCCGCAGTGCGTTATTGACGCCATGAGCGAGTATTACGAGCACTACAACTCCAATGCGCACAGGGCCAATCACACCCTCGCCGACGAGGCGACCACGGCGCTGGAGGGCGCAAGGGAGCGAATATCCTCGTACTTCGGAACCTCGCCCGACCAGATGATCTACACCAGCGGGGCTACCGAGGCGATCAACCTGGCAGCCTACGGCTGGGCGAGGGAGAACCTCAGCGAGGGCGATGTCGTCGTCCTGACCGAGATGGAACACCACGCGGATATCGTTCCTTGGCAGCAGATGTCCGTCGACAACGGTATCGAGGTCAGGTATGTGCCCATCGACACCGCGTCATTCACTCTCGACATGGATGCCTTCGAAGTGGCTATCGAAGGCGCCTCTCTGGTCTGCGTCGTCCACACCAGCAATGTCCTGGGCGTGCGCAATCCGATAGAGAATATCATCGAGATGTCGCATGCCGCCGGCGCGCGGGTGCTCATAGACTGCGCCCAGGGGGCCCCGCACGAGAGAATCGACTTCGACTCACTGGGGGCCGACTTCGTCGCCATATCTGCTCACAAGATGGCTGGGCCCACTGGCATAGGCTGCCTGCTCGTCAGACGCGACGCGATGGCCGAGATGGGCCCGTTCATGACTGGCGGGTCGATGATTAAGCGAGTCTCGACCGAGGGCTCGACGTTCCAGGAAGGCCACGCCATGTTCGAGACCGGAACACCCCGAATCGCGGAGGCGATAGGCTGGGGGGCCGCTGTCGAATGGCTCGACCAGTTTGACATGAGAGAGGTGCACGAGCACATCAACGACATCGCCTCGTGGACCGCGTCTAGGATGAGGGAGATCTCTGGGATTAGAATCTACGGCGACCCGGACAGGGAGGAC
>JAKUUP010000043.1 GCA_022447095.1 Candidatus Thalassarchaeum betae | reverse complement strand
AACATTAGCAGAAATAGCAGCAGTAGCGGTACTAGGAATTTTTGGAATAATCTTGGGATGAATGCATTCACACAAAACCCATTAAACTTGCAACTACAACACACGAGGTAATACGTATGAAGCAATGGAAGATGAAGATGCCGAGAAGGAAGACCGACTATCAGAAGCTCAAGCAGGCTGCCGAAGCCATCGGCGGAGGGGATTGAATGGAACCAAGTAGATACGCCTGCACGGTGCTGGATGAGGCACGCGCAGCCGTCAAGAACCTGAACCACCTGACCCTCCCCCAGGCCAAGAGGCACCTGTCGACCCTCATCGAAGAGATGCAGACCGTCTTCAACAGGATGGAATCCGGTCTCGAGGACAAGGACGACTACGAGACCGTTAGGGAGTTCTTGAGGGAGGTTAGGGCCGAGCTGAAGAAGGAAAGGGCCGAGCTGAAGAAGGCGGAGAAGGAGCTCAAGGCCGTCAACGCTGACATCGAGTACTACACCGAGGTTAGGACGAAGGTCCTCAAGGAGATACTGGAGATCGATAACCTGCACGCTCAGCCGGTCGAGATCCTCGGCAAGGGGGGATTGCAGTGAGCTCAACCGAGGAGTGGATGTCACAGGCCATCGATAGGACTGACGCGTTCATCGGCGGGTTCCATGAGCCAACACACCTGCACGTCGTGCCGAAACACTGCCTCGAGGAGGTGTTCGGGAGGAATCCGAATCGACTCAGAATCGGGCACAAGAACATCATCATCATCGGGGATCTGGCACTCTACGCAATCCCGATACAGCCACTCATGTCCGCTTTCCTCAACCCGTGGGCGAACCGGAGTGACCTTCCCCGGGTCGAGGTCCACCCGCTGTCTGGCTGGAAGAGAAAGCACGCGTGGGCGTGCATCCAGCCACCGGGGGCCTCTGAGGAGCCCGGGCCCGACACCATCGCTGCCATTTGCGAGGCGCTCCTTGCGGACAGTTCGCTGTTCCTCATGCAGTCCATGACCACCTTCCGCTGCGCCCTGTTCAGCACCTATGGCCACGGCATCAGCCCAATCACAGGGGTCTTCACCGAGTTCCTGAAGGAGCGCGGCGCAGACCTCGACCTAGAGAGCAGCGAGATTGTGGTCCCTGGCTCGTACAGCTGGAAGTGGCACCTGCGGTTCGGCGACCCCGATGTGTCAGACTTCTCCTTGCACAGCAGCATCAAGGACGGCCCTAGGCGAAAGCACATCTTCGACACCGGCGAAATCTCGGAGTTCAGCATGTCCCCCATGGACTGCATCGGAGATTTGGTGAGCCAGCTGCGAAGGGCCCCTCGATCCCTGCTCGACCCGAAGGAAGACCAGTACGCCGCCATCTGCAACAGCAACCAGTTCCGCACCGCAGTGGCGCGCGACTGGGAACCGCTGAGGCGTAGGTTAGAGGAGGCGCAGGAGCCTGAGCCAAGCGAAGCGATGAACTTGATCATCGAGACCGTACGCTCTCAGGATACCGGAGATGGCGTCGATTACAACGACCTAGTCAACGCGCTCGTCCAAGGTGGCTACTCACAGGAGTTCGCGGAGGAAGCCATAGGCGTGGCTCGCGCCCAAGGCGCGGTCACGCAGCCCGGATTCGGCGCCTTCCAACTGGGAGATTCCGAGGCCCCCGGATTCGCCGCTGAGCTTCAGGCTGCCTTCCTAGAAGACCTCGAGGCACCGGATCCCCCCAGACTGAACGAGATCTTGGAGGAACTCCGGCAAAACTTGCAAGAGGAGTGAAAAGAATGAGAACACGACAAGTAAAGGACATTGAACTCAGAGATGAGTGGAAGCGGATAGACGAGGCACTGATCTCTCCCGAACTCATGGCAGACCTACCGCAGCCCGAGTGCACGGCACTGACGCTGCTGGTGGACGCCATGATCAACTCGCCGGTGTGCGACCTTGGTCCCGCACAGGGCCAGATAATGGCCAGGGTGGACGATGAGATCGCCATAATTCTCGATGTCGAGGAAACGGTCAGGAATAGGATCTCAAGGAACCAACAAAAGCGAGTTTATCGAAATCTCCCGGGTGGCCTAGCAGCCCCAGAGACCTATGCGACGGCCATGGAGATCTTCGCCTTCAAGCCCTCGGACACCGGACCTCTAGACCTACAAGGCCGCGCCAAATTTCCGAATGGCGCCAAGTTCCCCGCTTGCGTACACGGTCCAAAGGCTTCCATCCCAGCCCTCGACGACTGCGCCTCCTTCGTGTACTGGGCCGAGGCCGGCTTCCCGAACCCACCCTCGACCATCTCTGACGCCATAATGCATGCGCGTGACCCGGTGGCGTACCGGGATGCCCTAGACCTGCGAATCCGCACTCGACGCGAGGCCCGACGGCTCATGAGGTTGCGTCAGGAACTCACCCTCGAGATCCAGCGCGCCAAGCAGAGGAAGGAAGAGGAGGCCGAGGCCGAGCGCCAGAGGATCATGTCGCTCGGATGGAGGGGACTGATCGAAGAGCACCGGAATAATGGCCTCCCGATAACCGGAGACGACATGCTCGATGGCCGCAGATCCGACATTTCGCACATGCTGAGGGAGTCACTTCTCGACCCCGAAGCACGATCCCGCGCCCGGGATAAGAGTAGGGCAGCTAGAGAAAGCCAAGAAAACTTGCAACAAAAGCGATTCTATCGCAATGTGAGAGAAAGGAGGAATGATGAGAATGAGTGAGACAACGACCACAGTACTGTACCTGAACCAGGGTGGGCACGCAACTCTGGAGCTCACGCGGTCCGAGACCGTAGAGCTCGCGGAGAACACCAGCGGCACGCACTGGACGTACGCCGGCAACCAGATAGTCCAGCCAGCCCAGCTGGCTGAGACGGACTGGGAGACCGTGGGCACCGTGAGGATAGCCCCGGCCTTCTTCGCCGGCCACCAGTAGGTACGGACAGAGACACCGCCCGCAAGGGCCCGGACATACGCAAACCCTCCAGTCGCCTCGGCGGCTGGGGGGCCCAAACAGCATGACTGACGAGGTCTGAATGACCGAAACTGCACGAGCAGTATCATGCAAATAAACACCGACAACACAGATGAATACGACTACAGAATAGCCATAATCGGCGTCGGAGGCATCGGCTCTGCCGTGGTCTCAGATTTGGTCAGGGCCCTGCACAGGGGCGAACTGCTCCAGTCCATCAAGGACATCACGATATGGATTTACGACTCGGACAGGGTGTCGGCCGAAAACCTCGCTCATCAGAGGTTCTCTGCGAGTGACGTTGGGGAGTACAAGGTGGACGCACTGGCGCGCAGTCTCTCGGAGTTCACCGGTCCTCGATTATCAATCGAGCCATGCGCATGGGATGTCCGGTCTGCCAATGACATGGTTGCCGCTGATCTGACTGTGGTTGGTGTCGATTCGCATCTAGCGCGCAGGGTCGTGCACTCCTGCGGCGGCCTATGGCTCGACCTTAGGTGCGGTGTCGACGGCTACATAGCGCTGGACTACAGGGTCAATCCCGACTTCGTCACGCGCTACACTACGGACCAGGAGCCCGAGTCGTGCCAACCGGAGGGAGCAATAGAGTCGGGGCACATCAAGTTCGGCTACCTTCTGGCAGGAGCGCACGGGGCGATGTGGGTGTTGGAGCACCTATTCCTCTTCTCCGGCCACAAGTCGGCCACCCTACCGGTCCCGCAGTCGGCGAACCTGACCATGGGGACCCTTGCATACCTCCCTCTGGCCGAGGACGCGCC
>JAKUUP010000042.1 GCA_022447095.1 Candidatus Thalassarchaeum betae | reverse complement strand
TTTGACCGAATTTGGACATGCCCCTCATGACCAGTCCGTGCGCCGTCTCAGAGTCGGTGAATCTGAGTAGGGGCCTCGCGAACAGCGAATATGGCAGCCCCATCGGCTGAACGCGCAGACCGGTATCCTTCAAGCGTTGCGTTGCATCGTCGGCGCGTGCGCGCAACAGTCGAGGCTGCGGCAATCTCCGAGCTGGCCCGGAGGGCTCTCCGATCGGATGGCTTCGTGGTCGGGCATCGGAACCCACGGGCTCTGGGTCTGGATGTATTGTCGGTGGAGATCAGTGACATCGCTCCCGGATTGCTGCTTGGGGTCGTCGGTGAGGTCCATGAGCTCGATGGTATCATCATCGATATCGGAGGCTCCCCCGGGGGCGCCATCGCAGTCGATGAGCCTGAGGACCGAGGAGTCGTATGGATTCCGGGGGATATGCATTCTATCTGGGAACGCTTCACAGACTCGCTGCTGAGATTGGCAGCAGCCGGTTATCCTGGGTGTGTGGGGTGTGCGGGCCCCGCGGCCGAAGTGCCGTGGGATGAAGAAGCCTCGAGGCTCAGATTCAGGTAGTGGCCTCGCGCGCCCCCCTGCCCGCGCGCGCGTTGGAGAGTACTCAGGCTGCTCATGTTTATACAGGGTCCATCGGGGCACACGGGAACGAGTCGGAAGTCTTCGATGGGCAACTGGCTTGGGGTGGTACTTTGAGATTGATGATTCTCGAATCGGGCGCGAAGGCGAGGACGGTGAAGAAATACCTCGGCAAGGGCTGGATGGTGGAAGCTTGCAATGGACACGTGCAGGATCTACCATCCAGAGGCAACGGCAAGGGCAGATCCAAGGCGATGTGGGCGTCCAACGGCGACAACCTCCCCGACCCGCCATGGGATTGGACCGAGGGAGCCGAGAAGGTAGTCGGCAGGATGCTCGAGAAGGCATCTGAGAAGGGGGTTGAGGAGGTCTACATCGCCACCGACCCCGACAGGGAGGGTGAGTTCATCGCATGGAGACTGAGCATACTGTTCTCAGATTATCCGGTGGTCAAGCGGGTCGCCTTCAACGAAATCACAAAGTCTGCGGTGAACGACTCGCTACAGCAGTCGGGGGAGATAGACATGAATCTGGTGGACGCGGCCAAGGTCCGACGATTCGTGGACCGATTGGTGGGCTATCGCTGTTCAAGATTCAGCAAGTCGTGGAGTCTGGCTTCGATGGGCAGGGTCCAGACCCCAACTCTGGGGTTCGTCGTAGACAGAGAGTTGGAGAGGGAGGCTCACGTCCCCATAGAGTACCACAGCGTCCATGTGGACTCTGACGTAGTTCGCTTCAATGTACGCTTCCACGAGAAGGGGGATGATGATGCATGGACCGATGACTCTGGCAAGCACCGCGCTGACAGGACCGCAGATACCAGTCTGGCCGAAACCGCCTTCGAGGCACTCAATGATGCGGATTCGATTAGCATAATCTCGGTGAAAGAGGGCAAGACAAATCGCAATCCGCAACCGCCCTTCACTACCGATACGCTCCTGCAGGCATCGAGTTCGTCGTTGGGATGGAGTGTGGCGAAGACGAGTAGAGTAGCTTCTTCGCTGTACAACTCGGGTCACGTTACTTACATCAGGACCGATTCGACACGCACCAATCCGAGCGCGCGCGAGAAGGTACGCGAATACATCAGGAGCGAGTTCGGCGAGGACCACCTCGGACCCGGAGCCCTAGGAAGTGATGCCAAGAAGGGTTCGGGTAACGTGCAGGACGCCCACGAGGCAATCAGACCAACTCGGCCCGAGAGAGATAAGATCGATGTCGGAGCAGACGAGCGGCGCCTGTATGGCCTCATATGGGCTAGGTTCGCAGCCAGCCAGATGTCCTCATCCGTAAGGGAGAGGAGGGACCTGAGGGCTACAGTGAGCGGTCTGGAAAAGCCACTGGCGGGCACGGCCTCATGGAGGGTGCACACAGGTTGGGAGGCAGTGTACGCGAAGTTCCACGGTGATGTGAGGACCAGTCCCCCAGAGTTCGCGCTCCAGGAAGGCAGCCACTGGGAAATCCCTAGTTCCGATGAGAACCCTACGATGGTGACTGACGAGACCAAGCCGCCTAAACGCTATACTGAGAGCTCAATCGTGCAAGAGATGAAGAAAGCGCAGATAGGTCGTCCATCGACATACGTGAGCACCGTCAGCAAACTGTCTTCGAGGGGTTACGTCGTCGTCGAGGGTGCTTCTCTTATTCCGACCGAGTCAGGGCGGACGATGTGGCTGGACGTGGTCCCTTACTACAACGATCAAGGCGACTCCGAGGGACTGTTCTCTCCTGAATTCACATCGGATATGGAAGACAGTCTGGATAAAATTGAGCACGGCGGAACTGTTGGAAAGGAGATATGGGACGGTTTCGTAGAGGAATTCCGTGCGATGCACAACCATGCACTTGAGCGCAAGCGGGAGAACCCCACTCCCAAGCAGATCGCGCTGTTGGAGAGTCGTGTCGTGCACCTCTCCGAAGACCAGCGGGAAAAGTTGCTGTCAGGAAAGGCCATCGGCGAACTCACAGGGGACGAGGCTCGCAGTGCCATCGAGCAACTGTACGAAGACAACAACGGGCACTTCCCCGCAAGCGAGAAACAGCTTGACTTGATCGTTAAGCTATCCGACCAAATCGGGATGGGGTTGGACTCAGTGCTAGAGAAAGCTGGAGTAGCTGACTTGACGGAGTTGACCGGTGGCAGCGAGGGAACAGCCAGCGAACTAATCTCAGAGATGATTGCGATGAGCAGGGACCTACCTGCCACAGCGCCGCAGGTAGATCTGGTGAACAAGCTCTCTGAGCAGCATGAGCTGCCTTTGAAAGAGGTGCTAGCGATAGCCGGAGTGAGGGAAATAAACGAGATGAGTAAGTCGGATGCCAGCACTATCATCAACGAGATGAAGAAGCGAAAGCGGCGCAGAGCCGGACGGAGTTGAGGACTGGGTCACATCTGGTGGCAGGACTCAATAACCGATGCCCGTAAGGAAAGGCGTGGAAACCATAGATTACGACGTCGTAGTTGTCGGGGCAGGCCCGGTAGGTGGATTCCTCGCTAGGAGAATGTGTGAGGGAGGGGCGAACGTGCTGTTGCTAGAGGAGCACTCGCAGATAGGCAGGCCATTCCAATGCGCTGGCCTAGTCAACCCCGATGCCATGCGCCTAGCAGGCCTCGAAGGAACAGTACTGACACCGATATGGGGAGCTAGGATCCACAGCCCCTCAGGAATCCCGGTAGTCATCGGCAACGAGCAGCAGGTGAGGACCTGGTCAGTGTGCCGCAAGTTATTCGACGAGGGCGTCGTCAGCCAGGGAGTGGATGCGGGGGCTGACCTCTGGCTATCCAGCAAGCCCGAGTCTGCAGATATCGTAGAAGACCGAGTGCACCTATCGGTCAGGACCCCCACTGGGATTGAGTCAATCAGATGTAAGCTGCTATGCGGGGCTGACGGTGCCCACTCTTGGGTTCGCAGGCGTTTCAGGATGGGGCGCCCGAGGGAGCTGATGGTCGGCTTCCAGGTGGAAGTCACCGGCTACAAGGGCGAGGAGGGCAGGTTGGACATGTACACCGGTTCCACAATCTCACCCGGCTTCTTCGCATGGGCCATACCCTCGGGGGACACCACGAGGATAGGCACGTGGAGCAAGCCCGATTTGATGGGCGGAGATTCATGCGAGCAACTGCTCGACAGGTTGCGTGCCGAGCCGAACTGGAAGGACCGTTTCTCAGGATGTGAGGAAGTGGGAAGGTTCTGCGGGCCCATCCCCTGTGGCCTAGTGCGGAAGCCAATGAGTGAGAGAGTCGTCCTGTTCGGAGATGCAGCTGGGCTATGCAAACCCACCACCGGCGGGGGGATAGGTCCCGGATTCAAGCAAGTGGAGTTGCTAGTGCCCATACTGTTGTAGTGCCTGGAGCGCGACGATTTCTCCGAGTCTAGCATCACAGAGGTCATCGGCATGATGGAGCCAATGAGGAGGGACCAGAACAGAGCTAGGGCCCTGAGAGACGCGTTCCTGACTCAGATGTCCGACGACGAACTGGACGAGGTGTTCGAGGTCTGGTCCCGTCCGGAGGTGACTGAGTTGATCAATCAGATTGGTGATATCGAGCAACCGATTCCACTCGGGATGCGCTTGCTGAGGGACGTACCCGAATTC
>JAKUUP010000041.1 GCA_022447095.1 Candidatus Thalassarchaeum betae | reverse complement strand
GCGCGTCGAGGACCTAGAAGGATGCTGAATGAGCGCTGGGGTGCACTCCAGCCTCGCTCAACTGGGTTACTCTAGGGACCCTGCTGGAAACCCAGTCGACATCTCCCGAGTCGAACGGGCGCTGCTCGAGCACTGCGAGGCGAGCCTAGGGCGCTCACCGTCGCAGCCAGTAGAGTGGAGTCCGGAGATGCCCGCATGAATCGCCCGCGCAAGGGCGACCTAGCCGAGCACTGGACGCTCGACCCCAAAACCGTCTTCCTGAACCATGGCTCCTTTGGAGCCACTCCCGCCGCGATTAAGGACGAGCAGCGGAGGATTAGGGCCCTGATGGAGGAGGATCCGGTGCGTTTCTTCGAGAGGGAATACCTCGACCTTTGGGACGATGCTCGTCGGGCGCTGTCGGAGTTCGTGAACGCGGACGTCGATGGCATGGCCTTCGTCAGCAACGCCACTCAGGGGATCAATACCGTGCTCAGGAGCCTGCGACTGCAGCCTGGGGACGAGATCATCGTCCCCGACCACTCTTACCAGGCCTGCTGGAATGCCGTTGACTTCGTCACCGAGAGGTCAGGGGCGAAGACGGTGGTGGTCGAGGTCCCCTTCAGGGTCGAGGGTCCGCAGGAGGTGCTTGACATCATTATGGGCGCGGTGACCGACAGAACCGTGCTCGCCCTAATCGACACCGTGACCAGCCCGACGGGCATGAGGATGCCGTTCGAGGAGCTGACCGAGCAACTGCAATCAAGGGGAGTAGATGTGCTACTGGACGCCGCACATGGCCCGGGAATCGTCCCGCTGGACCTGTCAGAGCTGGCTCCGGCCTACTGCACCGGCAACTGCCACAAGTGGCTGTGCTCCCCGAAGGGCTCCGCGTTCCTACACATCCGCGAGGACCGTAAGCACCTCGTCCGGCCTCTGAACATCAGTCATGGGGCATCGTTCGAGGGCGATGCGCAGGAGAAGTTCGAGTTCGAGTTCGCATGGCCCGGGACGCAGGATCCCTCCGCGTGGATGTGCATCCCGAAGGCAATCGAGTACCTCGGTGGCCTAGTCGAGGGCGGGTGGCCCGAGATCATGCGACGCAACCACGCACTCGCCATAGAGGGCAGGGGCATCCTGTGCGAGGCACTGGGAACCAGTCCACCGTTTCCCGACTCCATGGTATCGGCGCTGGCTTCCGTCGAGATCACGACGGAGGGCGAAGTCGGCCCGATGAGCCTAGAGGGCGACCCGTTCCACAATCTCCTGCTCGACGAGTACGGCATCCAAGTCCCGGTAATGCCGTGGCGCCACCACGGTGTCAGGTACATCCGCATCTCGGCACAGCTGTACAACCATGAGGACGAGTACAGGTACCTCGCCGAGGCCCTAGGACGGAGCCTGTAGGTAAGCAACCATTGAAGGACAGTGGCGATGACCGTTGTCCATGCCCGAGGCCGTGGTGGCTATCACCGGCGCGTCTGGTGCGCAGTACGGCGTGCGTCTGGTCGACGAACTGCTGGGCGCGGGGTGGCAGGTCAGCCTGATTATCACCAGCGCCGGAGCAATCAACCTCGGCCTCGAGTGCGGCATCACCCCACAGGACATAGGCGAGCGAGACGGTGTCACGCTAGAGGACAACGACAATCTCGCCGCTCGCTCCGCCTCGGGCTCCGCTCGCTTCGACGCCTACGTCGTATGCCCGGCCAGCGGGACCACCGTCGGTAAGATTGCAGCCGGGATTTCCGACAACCTAGCGACCAGAAGCGCTCTGGTGGCGTTGAAGGAGAGGCGCAAGCTCATTGTAGTCCCTAGGGAGGCTCCTGTCTCGACCCCTCATCTCGAGGCTATGGCTAGGATGTCGGCTTGGGGGGTAGTGATACTGCCTGCCAGCCCTGGGTTCTACAACTCGCCTGAGAGCATAGGGGATCTAGTGGACTTCGTGGTTGCTCGGATTCTCGACCAGATGGGGGTCGAGCACACGCTGGGCAGGCGCTGGACCGGGGACGAGGTCAGCCGCGACTAACCGGCTGAGTATGATTCCCCTCCGGCGTGGGTTCAATAGTCCGGCGAAGGGGCGAGGGTTCCGTGGAGCCGGTCGTGGACGCAGAGGTCATCGAGGCAGAAAGCAATGCTTCCAAGGCCCGAAAGACGTTTGCTGATGGCATCGCGCGCGCTCGTGAGCTGCCGATGCCCGTGCTGGTCGTGAGCGCGCTGATACTCGTCGGCGGCTCGGGCGGCGCGATCCTGTACGGTGACGAGATCATCGAGTGGATCCAAGGCGAGCCCGACTACCAGCTCATCGAGTTTGACGCTGAGCAGTCAAGAGTCTATGCGCAGTCTCTGGTCGACCTGGGCCATCCGGATTGGGAGGGGAGGCTCTCGGGGACCATAGAGGAGAAGAACACCGCCGATTCGATTAAGCTCAACTTCTCGTCGATGGGAATACCGGCGACCCTCGAGGAGTTCGATGTTCCGATGTTCGTCATAGGCAGCGAGCCCGAGCTCTCACTGTGCACGCCGGGTGACATCGGCGTCATAATCGGCGGCCCCACGCCTTGCACGACGGCGGACGTCAACCGCGAGATAGTCGAGTTCTCCCATCGCGAGGACTTCGTCCTGCAGGGATACAGCGGCTCCTCCTTCGTTCGCTACGTCGATGACATGCCGGTAATCGACCTCGGGACCGGCAACGACTCGGCCGATTGGGGCTCGGCGTCGAACGCGGTGGGGCTAGTCTGGCTGAAGCCCGAGACAGAGGGCAACACCGCCCTGTTCGAGCGGGCGGCTGATAACGACTTGGAGGGCCTCATCCTGATTAACGACAGGCAGAACTGCGACGAACTGGTGGCAGACGACTGCGTGCCCTACTTCAAGTCGGTCGGGATATCCTCGATAGACCCGATTCCGGATGGCCTGGGCTTCATCATGGTCTCGAGGAGCGTGGGTCAGACCATCATCGACGAGGTCATCAATGGCGATGCCCGGTTGCAGTTCATCACCGATGTGAACAACGCGGGAACGGCCACCATCCGAGTGCCCTGCGGAATCATCGAGGGCAAGACGGAGTCGCTGGTGATTTTCGGCGCGCATCACGATACCGTGTACAACGGGCAGGGGGCCGTCGACGACACCTCGGGGGTGGCCACCCTACAGGAGATTGCTAGGCAGTTCGGACTGCTGGAGTTCAGGCTCGGTACCCCTGAGATGACGCTCTACTTCTGCACCTGGGGCGGTGAGGAGGAGGGGCTGTGGGGCTCGACCGAGTGGGTGGACAAGCACAGGACGATGCTGGAGGAGAATCTCAGATTGTACATCAACCTCGACATGAACCACGTCGACGCGGAGCGGAACTCCGGGTTGACCATGTTCGGCAACAATCAGGCTGATGTCGCTCACATCACCGGTGTGGTGGATGCGTTCTCGCAGGCCTACCCGGAACTGGCAGACAAGTACCCAATCGACGTCAGGAAGCTCGCTTCGACCGAGATGCCGTACAACTCGGACCACGCTCCGTTCGTCTACGGAATCGACGAGGACGAAGGAGCCGACAAGGACTACGGGCGGGCCATAGTATGCTACGGCTCGGGCTCGACCGAGTACCACACCTACCTCGACACCATGGACCGCTTCAACGAGGAGAGTCTGATGGTGTCCGGAATCATCTACGGCTCGGTAGCGAGGTACCTCGCCTACGGCGAGGCGCAGTGAGCCATCACTGCCTCGTAGTCTGGCTCCTGCCCGGGGTTTTCCGCGACCCAGACGTACCCGATACTGCCGTCCGCCTCGACCACGAAGACCGAGCGCTGAGCCACCGTGTACCCCGGGATGACGAAGTCCGCGAGGGCGACGTCGTAGGCGTTGACAGCCTCCCTGTGGACATCAGAAAGCAGCGGGAAAGAGATGTCGTTCGCCTCGGCGAACGCGGAGTTAGAGAAAGGGGAGTCCACGGAGATTCCAAGCACCGACGCGCCACCGGACCCCAAGACGGTCATCCCATCCGAGAAGGTGCACATCTCGTTGGTGCACACTCCGGTGAAAGCAGCGGGGAAAAAGGCGAGTACGACCCTGTCGCCCCTCATCTCACTCAGAGTGACCGAGGACTTGTCATGGGCTGTCAGAGTGAAGTCGGGGGCTGTGTCACCAATGGCCGGCATGGTGGGTCCACGAGGTACTGCACATTACATTTGCTCGGGCGAGTCTATACCT
>JAKUUP010000040.1 GCA_022447095.1 Candidatus Thalassarchaeum betae | reverse complement strand
TAGAGCTCCACCAAGTGGTGGGAACCTCCTTGGCCGGGCGCAGTAAGGAAAGCACGCCCATGGTGCACGATGGGACTTCAGCCTTGAACCCAATCGGAGTATCCTGGTGTGCTGATAGCCTCCCACGCCACAATCTGGGGGGTCTCGTACGGGTGGTTGTCGAGTATTTCCTCAATCAACCGGTCCTTTTTGGATTGACTAGTCTTAATCTCAACGCGCCATTCCTCTGTACTCTCCGTTGAGCCTTCCCACGAGTACACCGAGGTAATGCGATCCCGCTGCACACACGCAGCCAAGCCTCCCTCTACCAGTTCCGCGGACCAGGTCCCTACCTCAGCCTCTATCCACTCCCCTGGAAGAGACGTCTGGACGACCCATACAGCGTTGCTCATAGAACACCGAGGTGGTGATTGCGAATCAACTCGATGCATACTTTGAATGCAAGGTGTCCCTTAGGCGAATACGGTGAGCAGATGGAGCAGTGGGAACACCCTATCGACACGGGAGTTGTGCCGGATGACGATACTGCATTCGACGTCATAGTAGTTGGAGGAGGGCCCGGAGGTTCGGCCGCGGCTGCGTACAACGCGTTGAACGGTTGCCGTGTGCTGCTGCTTGAGAAGGGGGTCTGGCCGCGCGACAAGCCATGCGGTGACGCGGTAGGCGGCAAGTCGCTGTCCCACGTCGAGGAGCTCGGCGTACTCCCCATGGTCGAATCCACGCCCCACTACGTCGTCGACTCTATCGTCTTCGGGAGTCCGAACGGCTCGGAAGTCAGGGTGATGTTGCCCAAGGATTCCTACGAGGCGAAGGGTTTGATGTCGGGCTATGCCTTGCCCAGAGTCCAGTTTGACTACATGCTGTTCAAGCGCGCCACCGAGATGGTGCTAGAAGCCGGGGGATCGGTAATCCAAGGCTTCTCTGTGAGTGACGTCGCCGTTGATGATGGAAGATTGGGACAGAGAATTGTTGGGGTCAGTGGCAAGGCTGGAGGTGCACGCTCCGAGGAGCCTGAGCTCTCCTTCTCGGCTCCCTTAACAGTAGGTGCCGGAGGTTACAACTGTCCGGTGTCGCGCAAAATCACCGAGGTCCACGACGAGCCGCACAAGGACAACGAGCACTTCTGCGGGGGCTACCGTGAGTACTGGGAGAACGTCGAGGGGCTGGGGGACTCAGAGGGCCCGATTGAGATTCACTTCATCGACGAGGTACTCCCTGGGTACTTCTGGCTGTTCCCAGTCAAGGAGGGGGTGGTCAATGTCGGATGTGGTATGCTAATCTCCGAGCAGAGGAAGCAGAAGGGAAAGAAGAAGTCCCTCAAGCAGATACAGAGGTGGGTCATCGAGGAGCATCCCGGATTCAAAAAGAGGTTTGCGAATGCTACCTTGGTCCCAAAGTCGGAGAAGGGGTGGCAACTCCCGTTCGGCTCACCGAGGAAGAAGGCGCCGTCGTACCAGCCCAGAAGAGTGGCGATGGCCGGGGCCATGGCCGTTGGGGATGCAGCCAGCCTTGTCGACCCCTTCAGCGGGGAAGGTATAGGAAACGCCCTGCTGACAGCCAAGATGACCAGCAGACACTTCGACAAAGAGATGCACTCTGGAGGTTTTCCCGAAGATGCCGCAGTGGCTTACATGGAGGAGATGTGGGATGAATTAGGCAGTGAATTGACCAACTCCAAAACACTACAGAGAATGATGAAGTGGAAGCGGGTGACAAATTGGTTCATCAAGAAAGCGTCCAAGAAGGAAGAGATTGGGAAGATGATGTCGGAGATGATTGCGAGCAAGGAGGCTCAGAAGGCGCTTTGGAATCCCTGGTTCATGTTCAAGACCCTAATACTCCCATGAGATGATGAAATGAATGTGCTGTACCGGGATCTAGATGGAATCGAGGCCGTCTTCCTAGACCTCGACGGTACCCTGTATCTAGGAGACCAACTGATTGAGGGTGCGCTTGACTTCCTCGCTCGGCTGGAGGGGTCTGGAATTCGACGCTTCTTCCTGTCGAATAACTCGAGTCGTTCCGTTGACCAGTACGTCGAGAAGCTACGGGGGATGGGTGTGCCGGCGTCAGCGGAAGACGTCCTTCTCTCCACACACGACCTGCTCTCGTGGCTGGACTCGAACGGCGTTTCCGAGACCTATCTGGTCGGGACGGCAGGGATGCAGCATATGCTCGAGGGCGCTGGCGTCTCGACCGATTCGGTGGATCCTCAGTACGTCGTGCTGGGCTACGACACCGAAATCACCTACGAGAAACTCAGTACGGCTTCGGTTCACCTCCACAAGGGAGTCCCGATGGTCGCGAGCCATCCCGACACAGTCTGCCCCTCGCCGGATGGCGGGCTGCCTGACACCGGGGCCTACATGGATCTCTTCGAAGCCACCACGGGCGTGCGTCCCGAGCATGTATGCGGCAAGCCAAACGCTGGGATGATTCTACACAAGGTCGAGGCGTTGGGCCTTCAACCCGAGCAGTGCGCGATGGTGGGTGATCGCCTGTACACCGATATGGAAATGGCGGAGAGAGCCGGAGTACACGGGGTTCTGGTCTTGAGTGGAGAGGCCACGAGGGGTGATCTTGATTCTGCAACACAGAATCCTAGTTTGGTAGTTGGCTCTGTTGCCGAGCTTTGTTGAGACAACCTTCATGCGAAGTTGGTCTAGTGGTCAATTATGCGCAGCGCTTCCTTCGTCGTCCTGCTACTTCTGTCTGCGTCATTGGCTGGCTGCTCTGGTGATGATGATTCAATTCCAGATACAGACCCAAAAGATGAGGAAATTCTCAATCTAAATGAGCGTTTGAACGAATCTGCAGTCATGATAGAAAGTCTAGAAGAAAGATTGGCAGAACTGCAAGAGCAGGCAGACCAAGTGCCTTCTTTGCAGGCAACAATCGCTGGACTGAATACTGAAGTGACATTGTTGAACGACAACATTTCCGGACTTGAGGAGGGCTTGCAGGGGCTGGAAGATCAGTATTCGGAAGCGCTCAGTGAGATTCAAACTCGGAATGAGGAATTGTCGCAAGCACAAGAAGAATTGGTAGATTTACAGGCAGAGATTGAGGCTCTCGAAGCGGATTCCGATTCGTCGAGTGAGAGGATAGAGGAGTTGGAGAGTCAGGCAGAATCACTGAATTCAACAATACTCTCATTGCACAATCAGATTGCCTCTTACGTTGCACTCGTCTCAACTCTAGAGGCAGAGCGAGATTACTATAGCGACCGAGTTGAAGAGTTGGAGGACCAGGTTGAGAATCTCGAAAGCGAGATTGACGAGTTGGAGAGTGCCCAACTTGAATGCGATGAGAGCACATACGAAGACGATGGGTTCTGTCGTTCTCGTGGAGTCGTCTGGGTGAGTATTCCTTTCGAGGCGGGTTTCATCGCCAACATCACGCAGAGTTTTCATGGCTACTACAGTCACAACGGGGCCATGCTATACGCAGTCGATTTTCCTGTTAATGAGAATACCAGCATCGCGGCGGCACTACCTGGAGTTGTAATCCAAGTGGTCGAACACAACACCGGGGGTTGTCCATCGGCTACTTGCTTCAATCAATCGAATTTCGTGATTATCGATCATGGGGATTCCACCTTCGGGATGTATGCGCACCTAACCTACAATGGGGCATTGGTCGATGTTGGTGATGTCGTGCATCAGGGAGAGCCGATTGCACTATCCGGAAACACGGGGTGGAGCACTGGGCCTCATCTTCACTTCGAAGTCAAAGACATCTACGGACAGTCAATGCCTGTCAGATTCCACGAGCTTGCCTCTTTGACCGATGGGGTGGCCTATTGGGGGGCTTCGGTGGTCTCGAACAACACCCAATCAGGGCAATGGGTGAATCATACGACTTCTTCTTGCGAAGATGGTCTGTTCCTTTCCTTTGGGATACTTCTGGATACTGACATCCCCTGTTCTGTTGCACAGCTTGATACCACCTATATTTTGGAAGGTTGGACATATGGGCCCTCTGGTAGGGTTGGTGTCGCGCAGTACGACATTAGTGCAGAGCAATGGATCTACTGGTGCTACTACTCAAATTCGAATGGTTGGTTCCATATCCATTTGTCATTCAGTTCTGT
>JAKUUP010000004.1 GCA_022447095.1 Candidatus Thalassarchaeum betae | reverse complement strand
CGCCTGGGCGGTTCCACCCGCCGCGCTGATTGGCCCCGCGTAGTCGATTGAGAGGAACTCGGAGCCATCGGCGTTGTTCATGATGCGAACTTCGCCGATACCCTCGAGTGGTGCCACCAGAACCGCTTCGGTCAGTACCGCGAGACCAACTCTCAGTCCAGAGTCTATGGCTGTGGTGATGTCACTGGTCCTAGCGTGCATCCTCCTTGCGACATCCAGTGCAATCTCGATGGCTGCAGTCTCCCTGTCGGAGGTCCTCAGGAGGTTGCGCAGGTCGTCCTCGATGCTCATCCCATCAAGATATTCGTCCAACAGTTTCTCGGTACGACTCGCGAGATCCGCGGTGCGTGGAATCTCGACTTCATCTTCGAAGTCAAGGCCTTTGGCCTTGGCAGTTGCAGCGATGCGGTAAACCTCCTCGGCACGCCGGTCGAGCCAGTTCTGGTAGGCCTCTCGCTCGCCGACGAGGCGAGCCTCGTCGTACACCGCTATCTGCTGCTTATCTCCGCTCATGTCGCATACGCTCCGCTGCCGAACATCTAGACACCGAAAGAGGCCGTCCAAGAACATTCACTGTAATGACTGCCAATCGGGCTGTTCGCAGTGCGAACCTTCATCCGACCCCTGCTGAGCCGAAGTGAGGGAGGAAGATGGCGTCAACCACTGTGGACGAAGCGAGGTCGCGACTCGTCGACAGGGTCCGTGACTTGGCATACTTGCACTCTCCGGACGAACCATTCACTCTAGCCAGCGGGCGCCAGAGTGCCCATTTCTTCGACATGAAGCCGGTCATGATGGACCCCGATTCAGCTCACTTGCTGGGCGTGCTTATCCACGCTGAAATCGACGACATCGGTGGCGTGGATGCTGTCGGTGGCCTCGAGCTCGGCGCAGTGCCGCTCACGGGTATCGCCATCGCCAAGGCCCGGATAGGCTCGGACCTGCGAGGATTCCTAGTCCGGAAGGAGCCCAAGGGGCGCGGCGGGCGCAAGACCGGCAACCCGCCCGGAATCGAAGGCTCGAGCCTTTCTTCGGGCGACAGAGTGGTGCTGCTCGAGGACGTCACCACGACTGGAGGCTCGGCGCTGCGGGCAGCTGCTAGGCTCACCGACATGGGTTGCGAGGTCGCGGCCTGCATAACCATCCTAGATCGCGAGGAGGGCGGAGCGCAGGCCTTCGCCAAGGCGGGAATCGACCTCAGGCCGCTGATTTTGAGGTCCGATGTCGCGGGTGAGTGAATGAGCCAGCACGTGATAGACCCAGGCGAGCCCTACCATCCCGACAAACTCGACAAGAAGGAGTATGTGGGCGCAGCGGCCTACTTCGAGCTCGACCTGCGGGTGGGGGTTGTCCTTGAGGTCGAGGAGTTCCCGGAGATGCGTAAGCCCTCATACAAGATTCACGTCGATTTCGGACCTGTGATAGGCAAGCTCTGGAGCTCCGCCCAGATTACGAACTACTCTCGAGCACAGTTGATCGGGCGCACTGTTGTTGGTGCGGTTAACCTCGGGGACAAGACCCTCCCAACTGGATTCGTCTCCCAGTTCCTCGTCCTCGGATCCTTAGACCCAGATGGTACGGTGAGGTTGCTTGAGCTTCCAGAGGGTGTATTGCCTGGTTCCATGGTAGCCTAGGGTTTGGAAAACATACTATGGACTGCTTGCCGCTCCATGACCCCATGCCAACCATAGTCAGAATGACGACCAGCGCCGGAGTCATAGATATCGGACTTTACACTGACGACTGCCCGGATACCACTGGGAACTTCCTCAGGCTAGTAGATGACGGGTTCTACAACGGCTTGCACTTCCACCGAGTGATCAAGGATTTCATGATTCAGGGCGGTTGCCCCCACTCAAGGGATCCTAACAACGGTCGGGCCGGTACCGGGGGCCCTGGATGGAAGATTCCGTGCGAGCCATCCGCCCTAGCCAAGCACCACGACCGCCCCGGGCTGTTCTCGATGGCGAACGCGGGCCCGAACACCGGCGGCTCGCAGTTCTTCCTCACCACCGTGCCCACACCCTGGCTCGATGGGAACCACGCGGTCTTCGGAGAGGTCATCGAGGGGATGGAGAACGTGTACAGGATCGAGAATTGCGATATCAAGCCCGGCGATCGCCCCTATGACCCCCAGCAAATCATCAGCATCGAGAGAATCTAGCCGCAATATCGTGAATGGTCATCAAACAATACGTTGCACTGCAGGCATATAGTCTGAGTTTATTAATAACCAATTAACGCGATGCGAAATATGGCCAAGCATCGCGCTGGGGACCGTAGAATAGTCAGTATAAGCATACCAGAAGACCTCGCTAAGAGGCTCGATCGCAGAGTCGGTAAGGGACGTGAGAAGGGTCGTTCCGCAACCATATCCAGAATGATTCAGGACTCGATTGATTCGGAGTCCGAGGAGCGCACAGGGGAGCCACCGGCAACAGCTCGCAGTGCGAGGGCCCAACCAGATGCGATTAGGGTCGAGAAGGACACCATGGGGGATGTCGAAGTCCCTGCAGACAGGTACTACGGGGCTCAGACGGCACGGTCACTGCTCAATTTCGACATCGGTGAGGACACTATGCCACGTTCGGTCATACGAGCCTTCGGGATTCTCAAGCAGGCCGCGTGCGAGACCAACGTCGAACTGGACCAGATGGACCAGAATATCGGCTCGCTGATATCCTCTGCCTGCGACGAAGTCATCTCCGGCTCCTTGGACGAGCACTTCCCGTTGAGAATCTGGCAGACAGGCTCTGGGACCCAGACCAACATGAACGCCAACGAGGTCATCGCCAACCGCGCGATTGAGATCTCTGGTGGTACTGTGGGGAGCAAGACCCCCGTCCACCCGAACGACCACGTCAATCGCGCCCAGTCCAGCAACGACACCTTCCCGACGGCCATGCACATCGCCGCCGCAGAAGAGGTCAACCATCGATTATTGCCCGCAGTACGTCATTTACGCAGTGCTTTGGCAAGCAAGTCAAGAGACTTCAGAAGCATCGTCAAAATCGGTAGGACCCATCTCATGGACGCCGTCCCGCTCACTCTGGGACAGGAGTTCAGTGGATATGTCTCGATGCTCGATGCCGATATCAGCCGCGTCGAGAGCGCGATGGGGGACCTGCTAGAACTGGCGCTCGGGGGGACCGCGGTCGGCACTGGCCTCAATACCCATCCGGAGTTCGCAGATACGGTCGCGGGCCACATCGCCGAGAAGACCGGTCTGGGATTCGTCAGCGCCGAGAACAAATTTGCCCAATTAGCCGCCCACGACGCGCTCGTGGCCGCCTCCGGCGCTCTGAACACCCTAGCCGCCTCTCTGATGAAGATCGCTAACGACGTCAGATGGCTCGGATCAGGGCCACGTTGCGGCTTTGGTGAACTCTCCTTGCCAGCTAACGAGCCTGGCTCGAGCATCATGCCGGGCAAAGTCAACCCCACTCAGACCGAGGCGATGACGATGGTGTGCTGTCAGGTGATGGGCAATCACACGGCTATTTCAGTCGGAGGTAGCCAGGGCAATTTCGAACTCAATGTGTACAAACCGATGATGATTCACAACTTCCTGCACAGCGTCAGGCTGCTCTCGGACACCTGTCGCTCGTTCACAGACAAGTGCGTTGCCGGACTGGAGGCCAATGAGGATAGGATAGCGACGCACTTGGAGAACTCGCTGATGCTGGTCACCGCCCTCAACCCACACATAGGCTACGACAACGCCGCGAAGATCGCGAAGAACGCCCATGCCAAGGGGACCACTTTGCGTCAGAGCGCACTCGAACTGGGTCTTCTGAGTGACGAGCAGTTCACCCAGTGGGTCCGGGCCGAGGACATGATAGGGCCACGTGACTGACGGCGATTTTCCCTCTCTTTGAAATCTGCTCAAAGGGAGCGAGACGCTCCGCAATGATTGTAATGCTGACTAGGTGGGCCGATGACGTACTTGGCGGTACAGGTGGGAGCAGCAGGGGGTTCCGCACATGGGGGAGCTTCCCCCCCTGCATACTCCGCAGGGTCCGGGTGTCCCCCGGGCCTTTCGGCCCGGGTTCCCCCGGGTAGACTCCTCAGCGACCTAATGCTGCGATTGCTCGCTTCACTCAGTCCCTTCGTCGCGCTCCGCTTCCTTCCCCTTCCTTGCGTCCGGTTCTCTCCAGTTCTCTCCACTTCGTTCCTCACACCGCTTCCAGGTTCGTTCTCCTCCCCCTTCCACGCGTATCTCCTCGGGATAGTTCCTCTGCCTCGGTTTTGGTTTTCCCCGTTGCCGGTTCGGTTTCGCTTTTCCTCAGCTTCCTCTCCGCTTCCTCCAGTTTCCTTCCCCTTCCTTCCCCTTCCTTTCGTCCAGTTCTCTCCGGTTCTACTCCACTCTCGTCCGCTTCGTTCTCCCGCCGTCTTCCCGCCCACTAGGCGTTCCGACTCTTCCCCCGTTCCCCTTCCGGTTCCCGGGTTCCGCCGCCCCTCTTTCGGGGCTCGGTTTCTGTGGCCCGCGGGTCGCGCCGAAGCGCCCCCACACCACTCCACAGGAGCGGCAAGAGCAACAGGGCAGGTTCGGACACTTAAACCTTACTTTATCCTCCCGTCGTAGTCCCGCAGTCCACTGGAAACCGAGGTCTGGAAGTGTTAATTTCTAGTGAAAATCAGGCATTCCGGAGTTGTCTTAGGCGTTCCATTAGGCGACTGCGACGCTCATCGTCAGATGCAGTATCGGACGACTTCCCTACACGCCTTGCCAAAACCCCCTCTTCAATCAAGTGAATCCGACCGGTAGAGTCTCCTATGGCCACATTCCCAACACCAGCTCGGATGTGCCTGATCTGGTGTTTGTGCTCGAGATTGAGTAGTGAACCACCGCCATCAGGGTCCAGTACCGAGATTCTTGCGCCATCTTCCCCCCAGGAGGATGCCCATACGGCTTCACCTTGGGAGATCGACGGCCCCATGGCGAGTGAATCCACCGAGCCTTGCGCCAAAGAGGTCCAACCCAGGCTTGAGTGAATCAGACCAGACTCCTGGCCGGCAATCCAACCATCGCCGTGACCGGTGATGGCACGAACCGGTGTCGCATTATCGCCGAAGGTTTCCGCTTCGGAACCTAGGATTGTGCTGACCCTTCCGTCGGAGTGGCCAAACAGGAAGCGTCCGTCGGCCCCACAGGCTCCGACTGTGACCGGACTGTCACCCTCGATCGGGTGATGCGAAGCCGCCTCTCCTGCCCTGAACCTCATGAACCCGCAGCGAGGTCTGCCCAGACCGAGTAGAACCCCCCCGTCATCATGCAGTCCAAAGTGCCATGGGCGCTCAGGCTCAGTCCAGCGCTCCTGTAATTCTCCCGACTCGTCAAATCTCCACACGGTCGCCTCGGTATAGTCGGATATCTCAATCTCATAGACTGAAGACGCTGCCCAAATGTTACCTTCCCAGGATTGAACATAGTCGCTGGCCCCCTCGAGTTCGCGGTCCCAGAGAACCTCGCCAGTACCGATATCAATCGCGCGCAGGCTGGCTGAGGCCGAGACGTAGATACGCCCGTCGTCAATGACTAGGTCGGAGACTGGACCTCCGCCCTCGATCCTCCATCTCTCTACCCCGGAATCTACCGACCAGCATGCCAGCACCCCTTCCTGAGAGCCCGCCAGCAGATTATCACCGGCTATTTGCAGCACCGTGCAGGCGCTACCCAGCTCGCGCACGAGCGATGCCAGAGACCCCAGAGTACGACCAGTCATGGCTCCACACCACGACGCTGCGCTATCGGGCTTTCGCGTAGGTGAGTCGTTCAGGTTGAGACACCGTAGAGCAACTCTACCTTGTCGCGCAGGTAATCGACGAAGGCATCTGGAGAGGGCGGCGAGCCAGTCGCCTCCTCGATGAGGGCGGCCGGCTCGAGTATACTGCCGCGCTGGTGCACGTGCTCGCGCATCCATGCGAGCAATGGTGCGAACTCGCCTCGCTGAATCTGCTCATCATGGTGAGGAAGATCGTTGCGTGCGGTGGCCAGCAACTGGGCTGCGTACAGATTGCCAAGTGTGTAGGTTGGGAAATAGCCGAAGGCCCCCATGGACCAGTGGATGTCCTGTAGTACACCAAGGGCTCGATTGGGTGCGCGGACACCGAGGAACTCCTCGTACATGTCGTCCCAGGCGTCTGGCAGGTCGTCGACTTCGAGGTCGCCCGCGATAAGCTTCTTCTCGATCTCGTAGCGGATCATGATGTGGAGGTTGTAGGTGGCCTCGTCGGCCTCGACCCGTATCAGGCTCGGTTCGACGAGGTTGACCGCCTTCCACAGAGCCTCGGCACTGACCCCTTTCATATTCTCAGGGAAGTGCTGCTGCCACAGAGGTAGGGCCCATTCGCAGAACTCCATAGAGCGCCCGATCTGGTTCTCCCACAATCTGCTCTGGCTCTCGTGGACGCCCAAACCATTGGCTTCGCCGGCTAGTTGGAAGTCGAGGTCGCGCCGGCGCCCTTGCTCGTAAGTCCCATGGCCGGTCTCATGCATCGAGCCGTAGAGCGAGCCGAACGGGTCTGACTCATTGTAACGGGTCGTCCAGCGAACATCGTCCGGGTTTGACCCACCGCAGAATGGGTGGGTCGATGCGTCGCGGCGACCGGCACTGAAGTCGAAGCCGATGGCTTCGGAAACTCCCTGGCTAAGGGCCTCCTGTCCGGCCTGTCCCCAGGAATTCCCCTCTACCCACGACATGTCGGGTCGGTTACCGCTCTCGACGACCGCTTTGATCAGGGGCGCTACGTTTTCACGCAGTCCAGCGAACAGAGGGTCCACTCTGGATACCGTCAGACCACTTTCGTAGAGGTCGAGCAGCGCATCGTAGCGCAACTCGTCGTATCCTAGGTAGTCCGCCTTCTGTCGGGCGAGGTCGATTGCCTTGGCGAGATCGTCGCGGAAGATGGAAAAGTCGTTTTTGGCTCGTGCCTCGGTCCACGATATCTGGGCCTTCGAGCGGTGCTTGGCCATCTCGGCTACGAACTCGGTGGGCAGTTTGGTGGCCTTGTCGTACGACTCACGAGCAAGTCTGACATTGGCGGCTTGAACATCGTCCAAGCCATCATCAGACTCAAGTTTTCCCAACAATTTCCCAATGTGTGGATCAGTCAGTCGTACGTGACCAGTCTTCGAGATCCAAGACAGTTGTTCGGCGCGCAGTGCCGCGGCCTTGGGGGGCATCAGAACCTCTTGATCCCAACTCACCAGTCCACCGATTTGGCCAATAATGTCGATATCCTTCAGTAGTTCGAGTAACTCATCGTACGCATCCATGAGTTCGCGAGAGCGGTCTTAGACACATAGGTTACGGAGCCGGTTTACAACTCAAACTTCGATTCCGAGCATGCTTCTGAGGGCTATCCCGATGCCATACGAGATCAGGCTGACCACGGCGAGGATTCCAGCCATCTCGAAAAAACGACTCTTGAACGAGACCTCTTCGACCACAGACACGTAGAAGTTGAACACGGCCACGATTAGCAGGCCGATAGCGAATGTACACAACAGGGCTTGGACATGCGGCTCTAAGCCATGGAAGTCCGGACTGTCGGCTTGGATGACCAAGTAAGGCCCGACCAGAAGAAATACGGTAACAAGATATGACAGCCAAGTGAAGAACGCGGCTTTGACCGCAGACTCCGCTTTCTTCTCCGCGCGCGAGGACAGGTATTCCGACGCTCCCATGCTGAACGCGGCAGCGATGCCGGTGACCAGCCCTGCGAGAGCCACCAGCTGCAGGCTCTGCAAAGCGAAAGTGAGACCGGCGAGCGCCCCCGTCAGCTCGACCAGCGCATCGGACATCCCCAGCACCACGCTTCCCGAGTAGCGCAGACGCTCCTCATCCAGCATACCGATCATGTTCTGCTCGTGAGCCTCCTCTTCCTCTGCGATCTCGTAGAGGCCCAGCTCGCGGTACTCGGCAGCAGCATCCTGCTCGGTCGCCTCCATCATCTTGACAGAGAAGGTGAATCCGAACAACTTCGCCAGTATGACCTGCCGTCGTACCTTGCTTGCGTCAGCCTTGACCTGCTCCCCAGTCATCTTGGCGATAACTGCCTCATGCCTCTCCTCTTCAAGTGCTATCCCATTGAGGATGGACTGATTTACAGGGTCAGGCTGCATCTTGGCAAGCCTTCGGTATACCTCTGCCTCGGTAGCCTCCATGCGTTGCAGGCTGAGCAGTTTCGCTCGCGTACTATCGTCCACACCAGACCCTGTGGCCCCAATCTCTTGAATCTGACCAAACACTACCTGAGCCCAACGAGAATTAGATTCCTTGAATTAGTCAAGAGATACCCCTAATTCAACAGTCAGGAGGCTGCTATCGATGAGTGAAGGCGAATTCACTGCCGAAATCAAGATTGGATCCCCTGTCAAACCCCTCACCGCTGCTGCCTTCACAGTAGTTGTAGTTACCATCCTGGTATCCGCTGGTCTCTCAGGCCTTTTCAGCTTCGAGAATGGCTCAGAAGAAGTGCCTGAGTACGAGCACTGGCTCCCAGATGTCGAGGACCGCTCGAACAAGCTCTATCAGGACGACGATGTGTTCAGCCGAGTCTCGTGGAACGGCTCGTTCGGTATCGACGCAGTCCGATCGATATACGTCCCCGTCCCCGCGATAGCCGCAAGTGATGGCGGTGCTGGGGTCACCGGTGGCGCTGAAGTCCACATGGGTCTGTGGCTTCCTGTGATTGAGGGGTGCGACATGGACGCGGCAGAGGTGCCTGAGGAGTGTCAGGTCCCTGTTATCGCCGAGATCGGGCCGTACTATGGCGACGGGGACGTTGACGCCCTGACCCCAGCGGACAGACTTGGCCGGTTCCTGATCGAGAACTTCGTGCCGCACGGCTTCGGCGTTGCTCAGGTGTCGGTGTTCGGCACCGGAGAGTCGAATCACTGCATGGATCTCATGGGACTCGACGAGCAAGAGGGGATTCACGCTGCTGTGGAGTACCTAGGAGAGGCACCGTTCTCGAACGGCAATGTCGGTGCGATCGGAAAATCGTACGACGGCTCCACACCGTGGGAAGCGGCTGCAATGGGCTCGGATCACCTGAAGACCATCGTGCCGATGTCCGGGCTCATTGGCGTCCATGACTTGATGTGGCGTAACGGCAGTATGGAGGCGCGCGGCGCCATCATGCACAATGGCGTCTACGGCAGCTTCGGGCTGGACGGCGATCTGGAGGACGCCCAGAACGCCTGCGAGGGATACTTCGAGGGATACTATGCAGGAGTCGGGGCCTATCTGACCGGAGACAATCTCGCTTGGACTGGCAGCGACTACTGGGTGGAGCGCCACTTCCTGACTAGGGCTCTGCAGAACTACAACGGCTCGGTATACATCATCCACGGTCTACAGGATTGGAACGTCGACCCTCACATGGCTTTCCCTGTGCATAACACCCTCTTGGAAGCCGACTTTGAGGTCAAGGGGCTCTACGGGCAGTGGGGTCACGACTACCCTGATCGCAGGACCGGTCATGAGGGCCTGAGTAGCGGCCGGGGCGCTGAGGCATTTCCCTACACCCTGCGTTGGGACTGGGCCGATGATATGCTAGAGTGGTTCAATTTCTATCTCAAGGACAAGGGACCTCAGCCGAGACTGGTTGCCGAGGTCCAAGACAACATAGGGGGATGGAGAGTCGAACCCAGTTATCCCCCCGCAGACCAAGAATGGCTCAATCTCGACATGGACGCCTGTTCTGTGATAGGCGGAGGCAATACGATTACCCCCACCTCAAACTTGGTGATCGAGTGTCCAGAGTTTGATAACGAGACCAGAATAGTTGGAAACCCGACCTTCCACGTGGAGGCGACGATATCTCTTTTCGCAACCAGCGGCCATCTCTTCGTGGAGATGGTCCAAGCAAGCAGTGGCATGCATCTAGGACATGCCGTCATGGACCTGAGGTTCCATGCCGGAGGCGGCGATGGTGAGGTCATGACTCCTGGGGAGACGGTGATTGCGAAGATGGAGTTCTTTGGAATGGACGTAATCATCCCCCAGGGGGATGGAATCCATCTGATAATCACCCAGACGGGTGAGGACTATGTCCCCAGTCCCGTATCGATGATGCCTGTGACCCTCAGCCTCGGTCCTTCGAGCATCTTGAGCCTGTCCACAGTCGTCCGTGACTGCGCGGACCTCTTCCTACCGCCGATGCAAGAAGCATATCCTCAGTGCTCCATCGAAGAGTAAGAATGCACTGCTCAGAGCCCCGAACGCTTGATGCGCAAAAGGAGGCTCCGACGAACCCATGGCACGTAGCGACGCCCGCGTCAACGTCCCAGTAGCGGACCGCATCATGCTCCATCTGTGGGAGCAGGACCACCAAGCGGACCACTATCTCGTCACCCAAGAGATGACCCGGCCCGGTATAGCCGAGATATGCGCCCTGCATCCACCAAACGTATCCCGTTCGATGCGCGAGTTGATGCTCAATGGTTGGGTCACTGAGCATACCCGCACTGTACGTGGGGACGAGCGCCGTCAGAAGACATGGCAGCTTACAGAGGAGGGACGCACAGAGGCACGTGAGCGGATCGCGGATTTACGCTCGACCCAGATTCTCCTACGCAGCAGAGATGGCAAGTTGCTTGAAGTTCGAGCCGACGAGGCTGCAGCGCGGTTGCAGACCGGGCTGACGCTACTACAGGTCCTGATGCACTCCCAACATGAGGGCGTGCTGAACTTCGGCGACATTCGCTTTGGGGCCATCGTCAAACCCGACAACACATCCGCCCCAGGCTCACTTTCGATGCTGACGGGTGCACACTCTACCTATCACACGCGCCCGCCCGAGACCCGCACGGTGCACGGCAGATCAGCGGAGAAGCAGGTGCTGGATGACTGGCACGCCTCGGACACGCCAATGCTCGTGCTTTCCGGTATTGCCGGCTGCGGCAAGACCACACTGGCCTCTTACTGGCTTGACGGTTTGTTGGCCGACAAGCCTGAACTTGCGGTGATGTACTACCCGTGCCAGCCTTGGGACTCTCCACTGGGAATCGCCACGAGCCTGCTGCACAGGCTAGGCATAGGTCCCGACGACGATTCAGAGGACCCTTACAGCATCCTCGAGTCGCTCCCGCTCAAGCCCGGCGCCCGCCTCGACTTGGATCTATATCGCCGGCGACTGATAGCTCATCTGCTCGATGAGGAGGGACGCTGCGCTGGGGTCTCAGAAGAGATTCTGGTGATACTCGACGATGTTCATAACATCGGCTCCGACGGCGCGCATCTGTTCGGAGCGATGCTACAGGTCGCAGAGGCTTCTCCGATGCGACTGCTACTGGTCTCTAGGACCAACCTCGCTTTCTATGATAGGCGTGATGTGCACACACGTGGGCGCGTGGCCGAACTCCCCCTCTCAGGCCTATCTCTTGAGGAAGTATCAGCGTGGATTGACTCGCTAGATCTGCCGAGTGAAGCGCCAGCAGAGGAGATACACCGCGCCACCGGTGGGCACCCACTGGCCGTCGAGCTGCTGGAACTGTACGGTCAAACCCTGCACGAGGACTGGCTACGCTTCCTCGACGAGGAGATCCTCGATGTGCTGCCAGAGGACCGCCGGGAGATGCTCGCACTGCTCGCAGTGGCGGAGCGTCCCGTGCCGTGGCCCGTCTTGGCGGCCGCTGCGAAAACCGACGGACCGCCCCCCGCGGACCTGCTCGAGCGCGGCCTGATGCTAGAACTCGCGGATGGCATGTGGCTGCACGAGGCTCTACGCGCCCGACTGTTGAGGGAGGTCGGAGAGCCGCACGACGAGAGAGCCCGGAGGCTGCGCGAGGCAGCCGACTAGGCCATGTGTCGATCGAGCCAGTCGTCCATGCCAGGTTTCGGCATGGCCCCAGTCATCTGATCTACGACCTCGCCGTTATGGAACAATATGAGGTTCGGTATCCCCCTGACACCGTACTTCCCAGGTGAGAGTTGATTCACATCGGTGTTGACTTTGGCGATAGTCAGTTCGCGCTCACCGGCAATCTGCTCAAGCACCGGCGCAATCATCTTGCACGGGCCACACCAAGGTGCCCAGAAGTCTACCAGAACCCATTCGTCACTGCTCGTCACCACATCAAAATCGGCATCATTCGCTGTCACTACTTTGCCCATCAACCCACCAGTGTCTCCCTCGCCGCATCCACATCCTATCAATTTGTGTCTTGAGCAGACACACAATCCCCGCCCGAGGGATTGAGAACCGAAAGCCACCCCCGACGGTTCGTGGAAGTCACGCCAAGCATCCTCACAGCCGACTTTTCGAGGCTCGGCGAGACGCTGGAGGAAGCGGTCGCCGCGGGCATAGACTGGATTCACATGGACGTCATGGACGGCAACTGGGTCGTCAATCGGACAATCACGTTCGGCCCTGCTCTGATACGCTCTGTACGCGAACGACTTGGCCCTGAGGTCACCATTGACTGCCATCTGATGATCACAAACGCTGAGGAGACCTGGGAGCAGTACGCCGACGCCGGCGCCGACATGGTCATTGCCCACATCGAGGCAGTCGACGACTTCCCCTCACTAATCGAAGCACTTCACGGCGCCAACGTTCAAGCCGGCTGCGTACTCAACCCAGCCACGCCTGTCGACTTCGTGATGAGCCTTCTTTCCGAACTCGACCTCGTGCTTGTGATGTCTGTTGTCCCGGGCAAAGGAGGACAGTCGTTCATGCCCGAGGTAGAGGCCAAGGTCCGTGCGTTCCGGTCTGCCATCGATGCGCAGGTCGCAGCTGGCGGCCGCGCAACCAAACTAATGATCGACGGCGGCATCAAGGATCACAACGCCGCGATGGTGGCAGAATGGGGCATCGACATCGCTGTCGTGGGCTCAGGGCTAATCAACGAAAGAGCCACCATCGCCGAGAACCTCGGCGCGATTAACGCTGCTCTAGGGAAGTAGACTTCCCGACGAGCATTCAAAACACCCGGCCCGAATGCATACTCGATGGTCACAGAGCAGTGGATGGTCGAAGAGATACTCAAGGTCGTACCCGAAGCAGAAGTGGAGGCTTCCGACCTTCACGGCAGCGGCGACCACTTCCATGTCAGGGTCATCTCTTCCTCCTACGAGGGGATGCGGCCCCTACAGCGACAGCGGCCGATACTGAACCACTTCAAACCCCACATCGCGCAGAACATCGTGCATGCACTGGACCTGAAGTGCATGACGCCCGAGCAAGCGGGAGAGAGCGAGGACACCGCATTCGACCCGCATGGTGAAGAAGTGGAGTTCTTTGGGGTGCACATCCGTAGGCCGGACAAGGAGTGATGATATGGCAGAATTCAACTGGACACCAGAGGAATTGCAAGAGATAGTCGACAACAACAGGCTGGTCCTCTTCATGAAAGGAACGCCGGAAGAGCCGCAGTGTGGATTCTCAAACCGTGCAGCATCGGTACTGCAGCAACTCGGACAACCATTCGTCAGCGTCAACATACTCTCCGATCACCGAGCTATTCCCTCGGTCTGTACTTGGTCTGACTTCCCGACGATGCCTCAGGTATTCGTCCACGGCGAGCTGATTGGCGGCTCCGACATAGCTCTCGAGATGTATGAGAGTGGAGAACTCCAGCAGATGATCGCTGATGGCGACTCCGAGTAGAGGGTCCGCTATGACGGTCGATTTGGACCGTCGAACGATGCTGGTTGCCCTAGCCGGAGCAGTGGCTATCTCGTTCTCCCCCGTGTTCTACGTCTACTCGGACACCAATCCCTCTACTGGTGCGTTCTTCCGGATGTTGTACGCGCTCCCAGCACTTGCATTGCTAGCTTTTCTCGTCCGCAAGGCCGACACTCGCTCCTCGCGTACACGATGGACAGCCTTCGGCGCCGGACTGATACTCGCTCCCGATATGCTGTCCTATCATAGTTCGATGATTTTCATCGGCATCGGCATCGCCACGCTAATCGGCAACTCACAGGTTATCATAGTGACTCTGGCATCTTGGAAGTTGTTTGGAGAGAAGCCGAACCCAGCCATTCTGCTGTCTCTACCTGTGGTCATCATCGGATTGGCGCTGATTTCGGGCATCGCCGATCCAGAGCCATACGGCGAAGACCCCGTCAAAGGGGTCGTATTCGGTATGATGGCCGCGTTCTTCTACTCCTCATTCCTAATCCTGTTCCGATACTCAAACAGGGAACTAGCACCATCATTTTCAGTGCAATTGGACGCTACGGCTGGCGCCGCTCTAGGACTACTTGTTCTCGGCTTGCTGCCTCTAAGCAGCATAGCCATAGAACCACTGGAATTACAGCCAACTTGGCCAGGCCACGGTTGGCTCATCGTTCTCGCACTGCTCTGTCAGGTAGCTGGCTGGCTGGCCATTGCCCACGCTCTACCGCGCCTACCAGCAGCACACACTTCCTTCGCCGTCCTGCTGCAGCCCATACTGACGCTTGTTTGGGGTTATGTCATATTGCATCAGGAGGGCCATTCGCAGAACCAAGTCATCGGCATCTTCCTTGTACTGGCCGCTATCATAGCAGTGACGCTGTACGGCTCAGTGAGCAGTGCGGAAGCGGACTGATTATTCGGTGGAGTCCGGAGGTGCGACCTTCGCCATATTGACATCGTACTCGATGTAGGAAACGGTCAGCCTGACGTCCTCGCCGTCCTCACAGTCACAGACTGGACCCCAGAGGGTGTAAGTGTCCACTGTAAGGTCGATTATCCACTCACCGGTCCCTATTCCTGTGTAGGTGTCCCAGATAGCAAGCGCCTCCTCCTGTGTGCCCTCGAAACCGGTAATATTGGGAAGCTCGAGGTCATACTGGTACCATATGTGGTCCCATGGCTCGGTTCCATCTGCATCACAGTCAGAACTAGCGGCATCGGTACTGGATAGAGAGTAGAGATTCGTCTTGTTTACATCGGTGGTAAACACCTCCACAGTCACCTCGTCACAGCCTATGATCCCCCCGGGTTGCTCGTCAGCCTCGCCCCAGTAAGCGCCTATGTAGACGCTCGAGAGGTTGTTCGGCAGTGAAACGACCACAGGGACTCTCTCAGTGGCATCATCATCGATGAAGTAATTCTTGACGTCAGTCCAGTTCTTCTCCTCGAGCGTGAACTCCCAAATGTGCACCTCTGGTTCAACCGCTTTGTCCGGTTGGATCATGTCCAGTAGCATTGGGACGGCGAACGCCACCGCAGCCACTAGGATAGCGACAGCGAAAACAGCGCCGAAGGCTAAGCGGTTCCTCACAACAGCCCCTATTATCGAGCGGCCTAGTTCGGAGGCGTCGAAGCCCGCTTCATCCTCCTCCTCTTCCTCAAACTCCAGTAGACGTTCGTACAGTTCCTGCTTGTCCCCACCGTTCGAGATGCCGAGTTCCTTGAGTTCGGCCTTGAGTTCGGCCACTGTCCACTCATCTATGGGTTCCACGCTCCGAGATGGTGGTAGCACGAATGGAACTTTTGCCGTTCAGGTATGCGTAGATTGGACTTGCATAGCCTCGCAGCCACTCGATTCAGGTGTACAGGGCGAGAGATAAAAGCGAGGGGATGGGATGCACTCAGCGAGAACCTTTCGGCCCCGTACGGACGTTCCATGGAGCCGACGCTAGATAATCGTTGTGAGATTTTATCGTAACAGTGGCAAAAACGCTGTACTAAGAGCCTATCATAGAACTGTTAGAACCTCTGGACCACCTTCGGTAACGTGTACAGTGTGCTCAAATTGACCAACGTCTCCGCCATCGGCATCACGCAGCGCCGCGTATACCTCGATGAATCTGATCGAAGTCAGTTTCTTGACCAGTGCATCCCATTTCGCGCGCAACGACTCTTCGTCTTCGTCGGGGAATGGTTTCTCCAGCAGTGAATAAGCCCAACGCTCGGCGAACGGGAGCGTGTTGTACCTCTCTTCGATGTAACGGGCCATAGTCGCGCCGAGCGGCTTGAGTTTTCCCTTAGCCAGCGCCTTCCGGATCTTGACATCCCCCGTGACCCTCAGAATGTTCGAGGAGCCGGCAGGAGGGACATTCTCCACCATGCCTGACTTCCCAGTGGTGTTGAAAGGTTCGATTGCGTAGATGCAGCCCACCTCAACAGCTCCCTTGAAACTGGGGTTTTTCGCACCACATGCATACGATGGAATCGAAGTTCCAGCGTGCAGGTCCCACCGCTCGAGCTGGTGCCCGCAGAGGTTGCGTATCGGCTCAAAGCCCGCATCCTTCGCAACCTGCTCTGCCGCTGCCCCAATTTCATGCCACGGAGTCCCGGGATGCATCTTCTCGATGGCAGCATCACGAGCCTCCTCAGCGGCGCGGATCTGTTCGGTGTAATTGTTACCACCACCCACTTCCACTGTCAGCGCATTGTCGGATATTGCGCCCTTGATATGGACCCCGACATCGAGTTTCACGAGATCCCCCTTCTGGAAGATCATCTCACCCTCAAATCCCTCTGGTGGCTTGAGTTCGGTGTTGGTGGTGTAGTGCGCAGCCATCTCATTCACCGAGATAGTAACGGGGAATGCAGCGTGCCCACCATGTCGCCTGATGAAACGCTCCGCGGAGTCAATGACCTCACTCCAGGATTTGCCTGCTGTAATCTCGCCCTTGATTCCCTCTATGGTTCTTCGAGCGACGTGGCCGGCGTCCCGCCACTGCTTCAAATCCGCTTCCTCAACCATATGAGAATCTCCTCTTTGCTAACTACTCCCTCTCTCAATACCTCGGTATCGTTCAACTCGGTTGAACCATAGACTGAATACCACGCTATCAATGTACTGGGCATCCCTCCGGGACAGGTTCCAGATATACTGCCTATACCTTCACCGCTGGAGGACAGCAGATGTGCGGCTTTGTCACAGTCTGAAACCGGGGCCTCACCGCTCTTGTTGGCGCTGGTCGCCGTGAGCGGGCCCGTGATGGCAAGCAACTCCTTGGCCACTGGGTGAGCGACGACTCGAATCGCCACGTTGTCACCCCCTAGTCGAGTGTCCAGAGTCTTGTGGGCTGGAAGAACCACGGTCAGCGAACCTTCCGGGAAGTCTGCGAGAATGCTATGCACGTCGGGGGGCACCTCTACCAACGCGGCGGCCTGCTCCAGACTAGTGACGCCAATGCTGACGGGCATGTCCGCAGGCCGCTGCTTCAACTCGTACAGCATGTCGAGGGCAGCCGGCTCAGGCAAGCACCCGAGCGCCGGCTGGGTCGTCGTCGGATAGACGATGCATTTGCCTGAAAGCGCGTACTCCACTGCATCCCGCATTTCAACACCTACCTGATGTGACGCCTACTCGCTGGTGGTAGCGAGTCTGTATGCGCCACGATGGACCCCACATGCAGATCGATGTTGGATTGGTGCGTATGTCGCTGTGATATTCTTGCTAGGTCGTAGGCGCCAAGGATCAAGTTCAGGACCGGCAGGAGGTAGAGCAACTTGCGCAACGCCCTCTGATCCCACATCCGACTGGTCATCCCAGAACCGTCCTCGGCAATCACGGCGATGCCGAACATACGCTGCCCGAGTGAGCGTGAGAAGCTCAGTCCGGTAAACCTCCAATACAGCCAGTGTGCGATTAGCACGACTGAGGCATGGGCGAGGGCGTAGTGGAAATCAGCAGAAGTCCACAGGGTGACATTCCAAGCGTTGATGATTTGCGATTTGGTCAGAACCATAAGAATGGTCGTCACTATCACGACATCCACCGTGAAGGCGGCGGTCCTCCTAACTCCGGAAGCCAGTACCGCACCTTCCGGTAGCGGCCAGTGTCCACCATCCTCTGCAGATACGATTTGCTTGGCTAGGGTGCCGCCACTGAGATTCAACTGGATTGGCGAGTCGTGGTCGGCCATACGCATCCTCTCAGGCCATTCCGAGCAAGTGCCAAGCCTCAAGTTTACGACTCCGTACATGCTCAAGCCACGCCGACCAGTCTTCGTCGCAGCGTAGCGTTTCCGGATCTCCAATCACAATCAGTCCACGCTTGGCGCGGGTCAGCGCTACGTTGAGCCGCCTGGAGTCCGCGAGGAAGCCAACATTACCTTCGGTGTTGGAGCGCACGCAGGAGAACAGGATGACCTCCTTCTCGCGTCCCTGGTATCCGTCGACGGTGCGAACCTCCACTCCGTCGTACCGCTCTGGGATACTATCGCGAATCGCCCTGACCTGTCCCGCGTACGGTGTGATTATACCAATATCCTGCTGCTCGAGCTCACCTGCGTCCAGTAGACCCTCAAGCAGACGCGCGATCCATGTAGCTTCAGCTGGGTTCTCCTTCGACGCTCCGTCCGGTGCCTTGACTTCCCCTCCCTCAACCGGAAGGAAGGCGATGGGCATATCCCAATCGGGCCAGAGAAGTCCTGCTGGCGTCGGCCGATCCTCGGAAGACACCCCGTCCTCGAGCAGATCATCATAGAAACGCCCGTTCGGGAATGCCGAAATCGCAGGGTGCATTCGGTACTGTGTCCGCAGGAGCAACGGCTCGATACCCATCTCGACCAGCCGTTCGAACAGTGAGCGATTCAGCCCCCCGTTCTCTGCGCGCTGCGATATCACGGTAGGTGGCAGTTGGCGATGATCCCCGACCAATACAATCTGACGCGCCCCGCGCACCAGAGGGACCAGAGCCGCAGGTTCGGTAGCTTGCGTGGCTTCGTCGATGAGAACGCGGGAGAATCTGCGCCCATCCAGTAATTCGTGTCCAGAGCCGATACAGGTGCAGCACAGCACTTGGGCGCGGTCTAGGATGTCGTCCCGCATCTGCGACTCAATCCGGCGAACTTCCTTCCAACCACGACTCAGTTCGCGGTATGTTAACCCCTTTTCCTTGCCCTTCATACCCTTCACACGGCGACCGAGTTTCTCGTTCGACTCCAACCAGTGGTCGAGATCGCGGCGCAGAGGATGCTCTTCCATCTGGGCATCCATCGTCGCATCTCTGAGACTTTCCCGGACTTTTACGGGCTGTCCGAGCCGTACTGCTCGGATGCCAAGAGAGAGCAGCCCTTCGAGCAGGTTGTCAACGGCAACGTTGGAGTCAGCCACTGCGAGGATGGTTCCAAGGTCCTGCTTTGCCCAAGCCTCGAGAATGCGCACGCCGGTATGGGTCTTCCCAGTTCCCGGTGGGCCTTGGATCAGAGTGAGACGCCGCTCCAGAGCGGCTAGAGCAGCCTCTCTCTGGGCCTTGTTGAGATCTGGTGCCAGAGAAGTGGGTCTGGAGCGCGCTACCTTCAGTTCGGGGATCAGTGAGGCGGTGCCCACGGGGTCATGGACCAAGCCGAGCAGTAGGTCACGCAAAGGAACTCCCCCTTCTTCCTCGAAGATCGAGTTCAGAGCATCCCGCATCCTATCGTGCGCCACTTTGTTGGCGCCCCTGTCCATCCTCCAGGTATCCTTGCGCAGGTCGGTAGGCACCTCAGGCAGGACGATGCGGATGAAGAAGCGCGTCCGGTTGCTTACTATCGCCTCTATCGGTTTCTCAGACAGTGGATTATGGCGACTGAGCATCACGATATCACCCTGTCTGAAACGATGCATACCGAAGGCCTGGCGATCGCGTCTCAGCAGCTTGACTATACGTTGCCCGAACAGCCAGCCGTCAGTCTTCGCGACTAAGTTGAACAGCGCGATCCCATTTGCTGCGAGCCTACCATCAGGCCATTCGCGAAGCCGCTTCTCCGTCGTTGCCAACTCATCTTCCAACTCCCATCTAATCAGATTTAGGTAGGCCTCGTGATGGTCCTGACTGCGATTGAAGCGTGCCGGCAACTCTTCAGGGTCGTCTGCCACGCACAGCGACGAGCGCGCCGACACATCACGATTACCGTCTGGTGACGGCAACGACCATAGGCGGGTGAAGATTATACGGAGACTTTCGACGAGGTTGAATATCTAGGAGGGAGCATGGGGTGTTCGACCGATTCAAGTCTTGGCGGAAGCAAGAGGAGACCGGTATCGAATGTCCGTTATGCCAGCAGAGGAACCCCGAGGACGCCGAGTCCTGTTCTCGGTGCTCCTACCAATTGAAGATCGGCTCACACCAGCAGAAAGCGACGGTTGACGAGAAGTCCGCAACCGACCTCTTCGACGAACTTCTCGAAGAAATGGAGGATGATGACAGTGACGAGGTCATTGATTGGTCGAAAGCCTCTTTCACAATGGACGATATGACGATCGATGTCAAGCAGTACGGCAAGGACGACTCTGTGAAGACCAAGCAGAAACCCTCCTTCGCGATGACCGTCGACCTCCCAGAGCCGCCGGTTGAGGAAGAAGAGGAGTACGAACTCCAACCTAAAGACGCTCCTGATTTCGTCACCAAGTTTGAGGTCCCAGAGAGCGAACCAGAGCAGTTGGAGGCGATTCCGACACAGCAGATCGAACTCGTGCAACCCACCGCCGAAGCACCCGAAAATGTTGAAGTCATCTCGGCTAGTGAGATACCGGACACGAACGGCGAGTTCGAGAAGGCCCATGAGCCCGAATCAACTCCGGAACCGGAAACCGAGTCCGAGGAGGAACCCGACCCCCCACTCTCCAACCAGACAGTAGAAAATCTGAAGCAAATGGCCAGCGAGCGTGGACTCTCTGGTTACTCCAAACTCAAGAAGGCCGAGTTGATTACTCTGCTCGAGACCGAACCGGAACCGCAATCAGAGGATGAGATGCGGACTGAAGAAGGCGAATCGAAGGCCGAGATAGATCTACCGCCACCGCCGACCGATCTGCCACCACCGTTGATGCCCCCGGTCCCTCCAACACCTCCAGCAGTCGACGAGGATCAGGAGCCCATGCCTATCCCTCCGCCCCCGGTAATCCCACCTGTTAGTGCCAAGGTCTCTGAGCCCAACAGCTACTGGCCGTGGGCTCAGCAGGACAAATGGGCCGACCGCAAGGTGGCACTTCAAGTGAAGGCGGCGATGGAGGCGGCCCGCGCCAAAGACATCGCTCAGGCCACCGTCATCATCGACGAAGTCGGCCCCCATCTCGGTGCCCGACCCAAATTGGTTTACCCCGTCGGCGCCCTTCTACAGAGGATAGGCCGCTCGAAGGCGGTGGATGATCTGCTAAAATCGGCACAGAAAGAATTGCCTGATGATCAGAATGTAGCAACGGCGAAGGCGAAGTTGCGACCCTGATAGCTTCCGTAGCCCTGATGCGATAGGACCGCCGCCGGAACTCTGTGCTGAGGCGCGCGACTACCACTATCAGGGTCGATGACAGACTTGTTCTGAGACCTGCGACGAGCGAGTATGGCTCTGAGTTGATGGAAGCCTTCGAGGAGACTTGGCCCGAGGTCAGCAGGGCGATGCCATGGATTAACCCAGATCAGCCGTTCGACATACAGATAGAAGACTTCCTCGAAGAGACAGAGCGAATGGGCCGGACCGGGATGCTGCATCACTGGGTGATGGTCCGGCCTTGGGACAGAGCGCTACTTGGACTGGTTGGATTCGACCGCGTGACACGCTCCGGCAAGGCATTCTGGAATCTGGGTTACTGGGTACGCAGTTCAGAGCAGCAGCATGGCGTTGCGCGCAAGGCCATCGACGCTACACTGGCTTGGCTTGGTGAGGTAGAGGAGTACTGTGTAGAACTCAAGGTCGACCCCCGCAACCATGCCGGTCGAAGCACGGTGATGCGCACGGTCCGAGATTGGGAGGGTGAGCGCTGTATTGACGGGGATTCGGCAATCACCGTTGCAGGAGTTCGAACTCACCACGAATGCCACACCATTGTCATAGGCCCGGACAGAGGGCCGTCGAAGAACAACTAGCCTGTCAAATCACATCATTCGGGAGATGATGCGCTCGGTCTGTTCACTGCTGAGGCCGAGCTCGCGGAAGGCCAGAGGACCTCCCTCGTCGAGTACCGGTTCCTGTTCTCCTAGGGTGAGCCGAGCATTGGTCTCAAAGAAGAGGCCGGTGTGGATTACATCCCCCCAAAGCATCGCCTTCTCGATGCCAGCCTTCCAATCGCTCGTATCATGCTCGATATCCTCCAACGGCTGCACCCGTGGCCGAAAGAACTGGTAGGTGTTGACCTTGTTGAACGTCACACATGGACTGAACACGTCGAGTAGGGCGAATCCCTCGTGCTGGATACCCTCGACAATCAATCGAGTCAGTTGCTTGATGTTGCCAGTGTAGCCTCTCGCGACCCACGTCGCTCCCGCCGTAATCGCACTCGCGAGGGGGTTGATTGGCAACTCGACGCTGCCGAACGGGGTGCTCTTGGTCTTCATGCCGACCTCGCTGGTAGGTGAGATCTGACCGGTCGTTAGTCCGTAGATCTGATTGTTCATCACGATGTACAGGATGTCGAGGTTGCGCCGGCTGGTATGGGTGAAGTGATTCCCTCCGATGCCGTAGCCGTCTCCATCTCCTCCGGTCACTATGACATTCATCTCGTGGTTCGCTAGCTTTGCCCCGCTCGCGTGCGGGAGCGACCGCCCGTGCAGGGTGTGCATCCCGTACGAGTTGAAGAAGCCGGGGAAGTTCGACGAGCATCCAATGCCGCTGATTGTGAGAATCTGATGTGGCTGTAGACCGAGTTCCGAAACCGCTCGCTGTAGGCCGCTCAGCACGCCGAAGTCGCCACAACCGGGACACCAATCAGGGTCCACTTTGCCCTTGAAGTCCTTGGGTTTCAGGCTGATTTGCACATTATCGCTCATTCACTCACCTCTCAGACTATGATTTCCTCATACGGTACCGACAACGCCTCTCCACCCGCCAGTTGGTCTTGAACGGCGGCCGTGATGTGGTGAGGCTTGAACGGTTCACCGTCGTATTTGCGGATGTGCCCATCCACTGTGAAACCGGTCTCGCTGCGGAGGTAGCGATGGAAGAGCCCGGTGTAGTTGTTCTCGACCATGATGGTGCGCTTGCAGGAAGACAGCAGCTCGTTCGCCTCGTCAGCGTGGAACGGGACCAGCCACTTGAAGTGCAGATGGTTGGCGACCACGCCGGCCGCCGCCAGTTGTCCGATGGCCTCCTGGATGACGCCGGCGGTAGAGCCCCAGCCGACGAGGGTCACCTCAGCATCAGCGGGGCCGACGATTGCCGGAGGGGCCAGTTCAGCAAGCAGACCATCCATCTTGCTCTGTCTCTTCTCCATCATCGCCCGGCGCTTGTGCGGGTGGGTGAACTCATCGCTGATGAGCACGCCGTCGGGCATGTGCTCGTCGGTGGCTACGACATGCTCGTAGCCGGGGATTCCTGGGAGGGCACGGGGCGAGATGCCGCTGTCGGTGAACTTGTAACGCTCGTAGTTTCCAGCCTCCTCTCCTGCTTCGGTGATGAGCTCCCCTCGGTCGATGACCGGATGCATGTCGAGCAGTTTCGGGTCGATGGTCGAAGTCTCGTCGGATATCAGTAGGTCGGAGATGATGATTGCCGGCAACTGGTACTTGTCGGCGAGGTTGAACACCTCGGGAATCGTCTGGAAGGCGTCGAGAGGATTGCTTGGTGCGAGGATGAGTTTCGGGAAGTCGCCCTGACTGGCGCCGAGCACCTGCCACAGGTCACCCTGCTCGGTCTTCGTGGGCACCCCGGTGGAAGGGCCAGCACGCTGCACGTTGACAACGACGATGGGCACCTCCATCATGGCGGCTGCACCTACCCCTTCGGTCATCAACGCGAATCCACCACCTGAGGTGGCGCACATCGAACGGCAGCCGGCGTGGGCCGCTCCCACAGTCATGCAGATGACGCTGATCTCGTCTTCGACCTGACGCACCATGATGCCGAGTTCTCGGGCGTTGGCCGCCATCCAGTGCAGGATTCCGGTCGAAGGGCTCATCGGATAGGCGCAGTAGAACTTGACACCGGCATTGGCCGACGCCATGGCGAAGGCCTGATTGCCCGCCCACACGGCGAGAGGCGCGCTTGGCTGTGGCGCCTGCTGCGCTGCAGGCTGGAAGTTGGCCGCCGAGTGTTCGTACGCTGCCTTTGCCACGCGCACGTTCTCCGCCACCAGTTCCTCGCCCTTGGCCGAGAACTGGAAGTCGAGTACGTCCTCAAGGGCTGAGAACCCGATTCCGAGGAGCTGGCATGCTACAGCAATAGACACCGTGTTCTGCATCAGTTTGTTAGCGCCCTTTCCAGCAAGCTCGCCAACAGCCATCGGGCAGAGCTGAACTCCTTCTGCTGCCTTCCCAGGTTCGATCGTGTCGCTGTTGAAGATGATCGAGGTGCCAGGGCCGAGGTGCTCGAGGTGTCGGTCCATCGTGTCCTGATTGAGGCAGATTATCAGGGCGAGGACATCGCCGTGGGTGCGGCTCTCGCGGTCGCTGCAACGGACGGTGAGGAAGGAGTGGCCGCCGCGGATGATGGATTGGTAGGCGTTGTAGGCGTACATGTGGATGCCCCGGCGAGCAAACAGGCGGGCGAGGATGTTCCCAGGAGTCGCGATTCCCTGTCCAGCCGCGCCGCCGATGCTGATTACGTAATCGAAAGAACCCACATTACTCACCCATCAAGCGCCTGTTCACGTTGCTGTGACCCCTACCCTGTAGGGGTTCGGCCGACAGGACCGGCTATAATATCGGTTCCTACTTCCTCTCCTGCGCCCGCGAATAAGATGTGTGAGCGAATAGGCTCACTTCTTCTCGCCTCCTTCCTCCCACCAGTCACCACCTTTCTCTGACTTCTGGGAATCATCCTCTGATGAGGAGGCACTCGCTTCTTCTTCGTCTGTATCCTCATCCATGTCCTGCCCTGCAGCAGCCCACTCTTCTTCGGATACGTACCCGTCCTCATCTGTATCCAAGACGACCGCTTTACCGAGAAGCTTCCTCCTACGTGCCGTGGCGACTACGAACAAGAGAACAAAGCCCAAAGCGAATACGAATAAACAACCTTCAGCCCCCGAACGCGACATCCCCATGAACACTAGCACTTCTATGCCTATTTCCCATAGCATACTCAATATAATCCAGAAACATATTTCGAAGATGATTTCGAAGCAGAAGTCCTCGGCCATGCTCAAACCCTCTCATACGACCCTCAATCTCAGAGGGGGCATAAACAGTGTCCCGGCACGGCCTCATTCGCCGATGTCATCGTCGAAACTCTGCCAAGGTAGCCGCTCGAACGCCTCAAGCGCCGGCGAGTTCAACGAGAAGTTGTGCGCCAGCGCCTGCTCGAGGCTCACCCAGTCGGGCGTCGAGCCGTCTACCCACTCGTAGCGGTGCCCGGGGATCAGCCTCCAGTTACTAGGTAATCCCCTGAGGAGTTCGCGCGCGTACAGCACACTCCTCCACTGCGCACCCGGGTCGCTGCCGGGCAGGTCGACGCGCCCGGAGTGTGCTGTGAACAGCAAGTCCCCGGCGTGGTAGATTCCGTGACCGTGGAAAGTGACGTGGCCGGGCGCGTGCCCGGGCGAGTGAGTGACCCCGAGCCTGATCGATCCGGCGGACCACTCCACGGTGGTGTCCGGCTCGCTGTCCCAGGTATGGGTGAAATCGACCTTCTTGAACACGACATGGCCGAGCAGGCTCGGCACCCGTGCCTCCTCGTGCCCCCAGACCTCGACATCCGGGACCAGTTTGAGCATCATCGAGTATCCGGCGGTATGATCGCGATGTGTGTGAGTGTAGAGCAGGTGTGTGGGTGAGAGCCCCTCTTCAGCAAGAGCCGTGACCCAGCGCTTGGAGTCGAACGGGTCGACGATAGCGACTATCCCGGCAACCCTGTCGATGAATGCGGTGTTCATATTCATGTAGTCGCCCATCTGGGTGACCCATACCTCGACTCCGTCATCTGCGACAGTTACATCGAACTCCCCGTCCGCTAGCATCGCCCAACCCACCGGACCACGCCGCATAGGTGTGGCGGCCTCTCCCTCTCAGGGCAGGCTTCAAAGCGTGGCCTCCGAGTCGCGGGGCGTGGCACGAAAGCCCGCTTCACATACCCTGCTAGGCGGGCTCGCGCCCGTTCTACTGCTTCTGCGGGGAGCCTGATGGCTCCCTTCGAAGCCCGATGGGAGTGAAGAAATGGCATACGACGCGCAAGAGGTAGAGACCCGCTGGCAGAAGGCTTGGGCGGATGCCCGGGCCTTCGAAGCTGAAATCGACCACTCCAAGCCCAAGTTCTACTGCCTCGAGATGTTCCCCTATCCCTCCGGCAGCATGCACATGGGTCACGTCCGCAACTACTCGATCGGCGATGCCATGGCTCGCTTCCACCGCTTGATGGGAAGCAACGTGCTCTATCCGATGGGATACGACTCGTTCGGAATGCCCGCCGAAAACGCGGCCAAGAAGGACGGCGGGCACCCGCACACGGTCACCCATCGCAACATCTCCAGCATCCGCGCCGACCAGGAGCGGATGGGGTACTCATACGACTGGCGACGATTCTTCGCGACCTCAGACGTCGACTACTACCGCTGGAACCAGCAAATGTTTCTGATGCTCAACGAACAAGGGCTGGTCGAACACAAGATGGCACCGGTCAACTGGTGTGTGGACTGCGACACCGTTCTCGCCAACGAGCAGGTCAAGAACAACCGCTGCTGGCGCTGCGGCCTTGAGGTCGTGCAGAGGGACATGATGCAGTGGTTCCTGCGCATGACCGAGTACTCCGATGAACTACTCGAAGAACTCGAAAACATCGTCTTCCCCGAGAATGTCAAGGCGATGCAGCGTAACTGGATAGGACGCTCCCATGGCACGCACATCGATTTCCCAATAGTTGGCTCCGAGGCCAGCATCGGAACATTCACCACTAGGCCCGATACCATCTTCGGGGTGACGTTCGTCACACTCTCGCCTGAGCACCCTCTGTGCGAGGAGCTGTGCGCGGGAACCGAGTGGGAGGCGGATTGGCGTGAGCTTCGAGACGAGTGCGTGCGCATGTCCGAGTTCGAGCGAATCAACATGCTGAAGGAGAAAAAAGGAGTCTTCCTAGGCCGCCACGCGGTCAACCCCCTGAACGGAGAGGAGGTGCCGATATACGCTGGCAACTTCGTCGTCGCCTCCTACGGAACCGGCGCTGTGATGGCTGTGCCGGGCCACGACCAGAGAGACTACGACTTCGCTGAGAGGTACGGCATTGAGATTAGGCGGGTATTGATCGAGAGGGCAGGCGACGACCCTGCATCCCCTCTGAGTGAGGCCTTCGAGGGCTACGGCCCTATGGTGAATTCCGGTCGCGACGAATTCGACGGACTCACTGGCGACGAGGCCAAGGACACAGTCACCGGCGCTCTCCAAGCCACCGGTGCCGGCTACGGGACGATCGAGTACCGGCTCAAGGACTGGGGAGTAAGCCGCCAGCGATTTTGGGGCACGCCTATTCCAATGATTCACTGCGAAGCCTGCGGCACCGTGCCCGTGCCTGTGGCCGATTTACCCATCGAGTTACCACTCGATGTGACATTCAGTGAGGAGCAGGGCGGAAACCCGCTGGCAACTCACGACGCCTTCGTCAACACGTCTTGCCCTTCGTGCGGCAATGCTGCCAAGCGCGAGACCGACACGATGGACACCTTCTACGACTCCTCATGGTACTTCATGCGTTTCTGCGATGCCACCAACGAGAATGCCCCATTCTCACGTGAGGCGGCGGACTACTGGATGAGTGGAGGAGTGGATTTGTACATCGGCGGTATCGAGCATGCCGTGATGCACCTACTTTACGCTCGATTCTTCACTAAGGCGACCCGCGACGCCGGCATGAACGAGGTCGGTGAGCCGTTTGGCACATTGGTCTGCCAAGGCATGCTCAACGCGCCCGCCCCTTTCTGCGCCAACTGCAATGCCGAGTACCACGTCGATAACTTCGGCGCTGACTGCCCGACCTGCGGCGAGCCATTAGGAACCCGTTCCGCCAAGATGGGTAAGTCTCTGGGCAACACGGTCAGCCCGGGGGACATGATCGGGCGCTACGGCGCTGACACGGTCCGGCTATTCATCCTCTATGGGGCCAACCCTGAAGCTGGCATGGATTGGTCTGATACCGCTTTGGAGGCTAACCACCGGCAGATGTACACAATCATCGACGCCATCGATTCCGCACTCGCCATGGACGAATCACCCGGTCCGATGGATGATTGGTTGCTCGCTAGACTGCGAACCAATCAGCATGCATGGCGTGAGGCGATGGGTGGTGTCAGCCTGCGTGAGGGGGTGATGGTGAGCCACTTCGAGATGGTCTCGGACTGGAATTGGTACCGTCGTCGGGGAGGCTGTGACCGAGCCACGGCCCGAGCTTTCCTAGGGGGTTGGGTACCCATGCTCGCTCCAGCTACCCCACACATCGCTGAGGAGTTCTGGCAGAAGATGGGCGGAGAGGGTATGCTGGCCACACTGGTATTACCTGATATCGACGAATCAGGAGATAAAACCGTCCTCGCGCGAGAGGCATACCTGCGCACCGTCATCCGTACCGCGCGCAACCTGCGTGGCCTCGCTGAACGTCATACAGAGGGAGAAATCAGTAGAGTGGTCTTCCAGACGGCAGCCGCATGGAAGGCCGAACTCGCTCGAGACGCGATCCAACTTCATTTGGAAAACTTCGACTTCAAGACTCAAGGACAGGCGCACGTGCAATCACTCCCTATCTTTGAGAACGAGACATTGCGAGGCGATATATTCCAAATCTGGATGGCTCTAACCGCAGGCAGCAAGAAGAAGTTAGGCCGCATTCACACTTGGTCGGATGGTGAGAGGACACTGATCTCCAGCGGCTTCGACGAAGCAGCCGTCCTCAATGCCAACACTGATTTCCTCGCCACCGAACTCGAAGTCGACTCGGTAGATGCATACCCGGTCGGAGAGGGCGAAGACGTGGCAGGAAAGGCCCGCGTTGCTTTCCCATTGGAACCAGGTATCGCTTTTCTGTAGGTGAGTCGATGACGCAGTCCACCGTTCTTTACGATGATACCTGCGGTAAGTGCAGCCGCTGGGCGCGGTTCATCGAGCAACACAACCCTCGCTCCAATCTGAGGACTCTGGGTCAGCAGACTGAGGAAGGCCTTGTGCTGATGGACTCAAGGCCAGCCGGTCTGGCGGGGGTGGATTCGGTATTCATCGTCACTGAGAAGGGCGACTGGTATGCGAAGAGCACCGCAGTATGGCGCATAGCACTCAAAATGAGATTTCCATGGTCCCTTGCTGCTGTGTTGTGGCTGCTCCCTAGTCCTATCAGAGACCTGTGCTACGACATCTATGCCAGCAGGAGATAACACACTCCGCCGACGCGGTGGGTTCATGGAGCCCCTTTGGCTGGGCTCGCTGTTGAGTGAAGAGAAGAGTGGCAAACGGCGGCGCGGGCGCCGCCGACGCCGCCAACGCTCCCGGAGCGGCAAACGCCCTCCTAAGGAGACGAATCCGGCGGCCGAATCTGAAGAGGTCAAGCGCGCGCTCGCCCGCTTCTCAACCAAACCTCGACCGATGGGCATCCCGAAGGAGATCGACCCACCTCCGAAGAGAATCGACCTCCGGTGGCGGTCCAATCCTGTTTCCAAGGACGTACAACAAAAGGCCGGAAAAATCGCATGCTTACCAGGGGAGTTCGGCTTCCTCCCTGAGGAAAGGGTCCATGAGATCGCCTCAAAACTGGACGACCTGTCGATAACCATCGAGCAGGCCCTTTCGCTGCGCAGTGCCCTGAATCAGGAGAAGAGCGTTTACTCGCATTCCAGACTGATGCGCCGAGCGAACGAGCTCAGCCGGCGTTACAACGCCGGAGAGAGCGTCATCGCCCTGTCCAAGCGTTTTGACGCTCCACCTGTCAATACCTTCCGAGCCATCCTTACTGGGAGGGGTTGGACGAAGAACAGGATTAAGGAGACACTGAACAAGAATCCCTCGAGACTGAACAAGCGAGACCGGGAGCAGTTCGAGCTCGCAGAGTCAGTAGACAGGGTGAGCTCGGTGAACCAGACAGAGACCCAGAACGCCGCCGAGGTCTTCGAAGTTATCCTGTGCGATTACTTCTCCTCCGTCGGAGTGAGGTTCCGCCGTCAGGAGGATCTTCTGGCAGAGCAGAAGGTGAGTGAGGGCAGAGCCATCATCACGCCCGACCTGCTCCTTCTGGACGATGTGAGGATCAACGGCATCCCTTGTGCGTGGATTGATGCCAAGCATTTCTTCGGTGCCGATCTCAAATTCCCCAAGAAGAAAACCCAGAAACAGGTAGACAGATACGTCGCTGAGTACGGTCAGGGTGCCATAGTATACCGCCATGGATTCTGTGGCGGACTGAAACTCAAGGGAGCTATTCAGCTTGACGCGAGTCCGTTGGATCTTAAGCCTCTGAAAGACTTCCACGAGAATGCCAGAAATGGCTCATGAGAGCTTGCCGACCCTAGTAAGAGTAGCTTCCAGTCCAGCACTCTTCAACTCTGAAACCAAAGTATTGAACCCCTCTCCATCATCTTCGGGATCAATTGGCAAAATCACTACACTCTCCCCCAGCATGCATAGCAGAGCAGTGGCCTCCACCGCTGTACCACAGACACTAATCGCCTCGTCGGCGGTAGAGAGCAACTCGATGCGCGCGGAGTCTGCCAGCAGCCCACTGTCCTCTGCGAATGCGCGTGCTGCATCCATCAAACCCATCCAGCGACTCTGATTCCAATCCCCTAGAGAGAGTCGTTCCATCTGCTTGGAACCGGCCTCGCTGATAGAATCCTTCCAATGAGCATCATCGATGTATTTCGAAGTGTGTTTGCCGGCATCCGGGCGCCATGCGAGAACGACCGGGGTGTTGCTAGTCCAGCCTTCGGCTCGCCCGGGACCGTTCTCCAGCAGAGCGCCATGGTAGGGTGAGCCGGCAACGAGTCTGCGTTCGACCCCTCCAGCCGCAAGGGCCGTCACATCGCCGAGACCGGTCGAGCGAACTCTCTCGACCCGGTGCGCGAGTGAGTAAGAGCGTCTCAGGCTCTCTTCGTGTGGCAGGCCCATGGCTCTCTGGAACGCCATGGCTGCGGCTATGGCTCCCGAGCCGGACATCCCGAAGCCCTGAGAGGTCGGCAGAGCCAATCTCACATTGATATCCCACGAGACGTCACCGACCTCGGGTACTTCCTCAATCAACATCCTGAGGACTTCTTCATAGAGCATCGAGTCGGCTTGGTCGTCGACGAATCTGACGGAGAGCCTAGATCCACCCTCCTCCCCGTATGCGACGACCTCCACACCGTCCTCGACGCAGAGGCCCGCACCGAGACTGCCCTGCTCAATAGGGTCGTCAGACCCATCACTCACCGTGAACAGGAGGGTGATGTGGCCACCGCACTCTCCACGACCGAGAAGGGCGGTCATGGCGACTCATCCAGTGCTCCAGCCAAGAATCCTCGTCTGGCTCAGAGAACCGCTTCGAAGTCTTCCTTAATATTCCCGAAGCGGCCGGAGAGCTCTTGGATGGCCTTCTCAAAGGCTACTCTAGCGGTCATGGAACCATCAGTCTCGAATGAAAGGATGAACTCGCGCGGGACCTCTTCAAGGGCGACAGCGTCCTTGAACTCTCTACCCTCTTCAGTTCCCTCGCCGACGTGGTGTAGGTCGTCAATCAGTTGTGCGACCTTGTCTATGTCCTCCAGTCGCCCATCGCTGCCGAAGTCCTTGGCTGTGATATTCAGGCCGAGGTCCCACAGAATCTTCGCTCTCGACTTGATATTGATGACCCCTATGTATCTGGGGGTGAACGCGATGCCGCAGACAGGGGACCACTTTGCATGGTCCCGGCCGCGCCCCATCACGGCTGTTGCGTAGAACTCGATCATCTGTCCACGGAACAGTTTGGTGATTGGTATGGGTCGATACTTCTCGAGAATGCTCAGGCCTTCCTCTCCGAGAAAACTCAGGTCACCGGCGGTGACCATCTTCCCTTCTTCCGATCCGAAAGTCTTGCATGTGAACAGCATCGTGCAGAGCGGGCAACCACGGTCCTCGACCACCAACTCTGAGCAGGTGGGGCAACTGTCTTGGAAGTAAAACTCGTCATGTCGAGTCGGTATGGGCAGCATGGCCAGCCTCTGAGCAATCATCTCGTCGGGAATTGGCCCGTCTGTCTCCCATACCTCTCCGTCGATCTCAAAGGTCCCCATCTCAAAGCGAACGGTATCTATCGCCATCTTCGGGGTGTCGGAGATCAGCGAGCGGCGAATCGAGTTGACGAACGCTCGGTCGGTGTCCGTGAGCAGGATTCTGATTTTCTCATCGTTCTCTTCGATTACTTTTGTCTTCACCATGGTCTCACCTCAAACTCGACGCCCTCTGCGCCCTCCCTTAGCCTTCGTCCCGTCCGTCGCAATCGGAGTCACGTCCTCGATTCGGGTTATTTGCACTCCGGCTCGTGTGAGGGCTCTGATTGCGGCGGTTGCGCCGGGTGCGCTGTGAGAGCGGTTGCCCCCAGCACCGCGATACTTCACGATGACTTGGTTGAATTCCTTCTCTGCGAGCATCTCTGCAATCCTCTCGGCTGCTCTGGTGGCCGCAAACGAGCCGCCAGAGTCACTGCCGCCCTTGGTCACCATGCCACCCGATACTTTGCAGATGGTCTCCGCACCAGTCAGGTCTGTGGCGGTGATCAGCACGTTGTTGTGAGTGGTGAAAATATGTAGGATAGCCTTGCGCGACATCAGTCCTCCTCCTTTGGAATTGTATCCTCGACGCCCGGTAACTCGGCCTCCTTAGATTTGATTTCCTCAATGAACTCCTTGGTCGCTTCACGAACAGGCTCGACCTTCTCTTCCTCTTCGTCAGAGATCATGGTGAGCCTCAACTCCTCCATGTCCTTGCGAAACTTGTGCTCCGGATCGGCGTACTTGGAGTTGGATGAGTATTGGATCAGGTCCTCCTCGTGCTTTAGGACGTGGTAGCCGGGCACGGTCATTCGCTGTTCTCCGATAGAGATGTGGCCGTGCACGATCAGAGACCTAGCAGACCTCATCGTAGGCGCCAGTCCCTTGTTGTAGACTACGGACTGCATCCTCCTCCAGAGCATATGTTCAACTGTGATTTGCAGAACGTCATCGAGTCCAGCACCCTCAGCCAGCAGCCCTTTTCGGCACATTGAAACTATCATGTCCTCCTTCTCACGGGCGAAGTGATCTTCGGTTGTATCAACCCTGCCGATGAGTTTCATCGCCTGGTTCCTGTGGCGGCGGAGGGCTGACTTCTCTCGCCAGATTTCCCTCATTCCGCCGACCTTCTTGAGTCCAAAACGCTCCTTCAAGGCATGCTCCTCTTCGATTCGAGCCTGCTTCCAAGGATGGGTCGGAGTGCGGGTCTTCGGTCTAGCGAACTTAGGATCTCCCATATTTCACACCTCATTTCTTCTTCTCGACACCGAGTGATGACCCCTTGCGACCATTTGATCTGAGGCGCTGTCCGCGGACCTTGTGGCCGCTCCTGTGCCTCATCCCTCTGTAGGCCTTGATACCGGCCATTCGAGATATGTCGTCTTCGCGGGTCATCTTGACCTCCATCGCGACGATGTGAGCATCCTCGTTGGTTCCAAGGTCACGCTGCCGGTTAACGAGCCACCACGGCACGGTGGTGGCGTAGTCGTCTATAGCGCTACGCAGACTGTCCTGCTCTTCCTCGGAGAGATGACCGCCCAAGGTCTTCCCGTTGATCCCAGCCAAGCGGCAGATTTGCTGAGAAGTACGCATCCCCACGCCCTTAATGGAAGTCAATCCGATTTCAATAGGCCTCAGTCCGTCGACGTCACTATCGGCCATACGGAGAATGTAGGCGAAGTCATCTCCGAGTTCAGCATCTTCTGGCATTGTACGGTTCCCCCGTGTTCACCGGTTGCCCGGTGGCCCATTGGGCATCTCGGCGACCTACCTTCCCTATTTGAACCGATTGGACGCCCCTACGGGGCGACCGGGAGCGCCTACTACTCCTTGCAGACAACGTACAGTTTGTGACTTCCCGAGCCCCGTTCGAGATCAATATCGACCATGAAACCCCTCTCGCCGTCTATTTCCTTCAACTCCCTGTCCAGCCTTCGCTGCAGCGTTGGGTGGATGTCGGGGTCTAGACTGCAGCGCAGAGTGAGCTTGCCGACACCTTTCCTCGCTGCAGAGGCAGCTGTCTGATCTATGGTGTGGAGTTCGGGCGGCCTGAGTCTGTGCTGCACGATTTCACCGCTCGCCACGACGAATCCATCGACATCTTCTGAGTCGTTGAGCGGGTCAGTGTGAATCAGCAGCGGCCGTCGACCGTCGAGCCGCAGCCACGAGTGGCCACCGCCTTCTCGCAGGGCCGCCTCCAGCCAGGTTTCCTGTAGGCCGCTGTGAACGAGAGCAGGGTCGACGATGGTCATCCAGGCGCCGAAGGGAGGAGGGGAACTCATCTGAGCAACCTCAGATTCCGATGGAGCCCCCTCTATCACAGCGAGTACGTTCTTCCTTCCCATCCTGACGCACCGATGACTCTTCTTCGATGACAGGGCACCTATCCACAGTGAGAGCCGGTCGACTCTCCCACCTCCTTGGCTCAGCCACTCCCAGGTGCGGCTGACTCCAGGGAAGGTGATGCCGACCATAGCCTCGATCATGCCTTGCTGATCCTCGCCGAGGCGAGGCGACAGGTCGAGCAGCACCGCCGGCCCTCTCGGACCGCTCTGTAGGTGTTCTCCCCACGAACTCAGGACGGGTCCAATAGCAGGCTGCATCTCGTCCACATCGTGATTCTGCGCATCGAGCGGACGCGCAGGGTCGAGATGCAACATAGCAATCGGGGGATGCGCACGGGTCCCAGCCTCTCGGAGGCTGTTCCAGTACTCCGTGATGGCGCCTTCGGCATCAGAACCATCACCGATGATGACACGGTCCATCGAGCGTTGCAGGTCCCCCTCGTCTGAGTTGATGTGCATGTTCGCAGCGCACAGGACGGCTATGTTGCCATCTGCCTCGATGCCCAAGGCTGGCCGCTTGAGTTCTCGTGAGTATGCGACCAGTTGTAGACCGGACCCTGCAGCAGCGTCAAGAATCACACCGGCAGGCAGGACAGTGGAGTCGATCCGCTTAGCTCGGGCCAGTGCCACGTACCATGGAGTTGAGAGCCTACGCATCTCCTCAGTCATGTGGAAAGCCGGCTCTCCTTGGCGCGCGGACTCAGCCTTGGCGCGCTTCCTAGCCTCCTTCGCGAGCTGCGCGGAGGGGCTCAGAGCAGTGTGCCGACTTCCTTCCTCCACGTCATCGCCTCCAAGCACATGGTCAAGTCACTTTCGTGAGTTCCCTAGGAAATCGGTGCCCTGTCGACCTTCAACTCGAAACGCAGCCAAGCATCCTGCAATTCATGACCGTCACTGTTTCCGTAGGCGATGGGAGGGGGCAGCAGAGTGGTATGGGAAGTGCCTGTGTCAATGCCCGGGATGAGCCCCCTGTCGTTGTCAATGTCCAAACCTATCGCCGACCAGCCAAATCCGTAGATGTAAGTGCCATCGTCACCTGCGGTTACAAGCAAGTCACCCTCGTCAAGCTGCTCATCGGTGTCGGCGTTCCAGACGACGTAGTGCACCTCGATTCTGTCGTTGTCATTGATGTGGATGTCTCGCTCCTCTGTGCCCTCGAATATGTGCACGTCTAGGAGAACCTCCGCGTCCACCACTGTGAGATGACTTACTGAAATCCTGATATCGCTCTCGGACAAGTCTTCCAGAAGCTCAACCTCCACGATCCTGCTCTCGTTGCCCTCCAGACTCAACACATCACCCGGCTCATCGCTCGCCGAGAAGACGACACCCTCTCCTTGGATCTCCAACACCAGATCGAGAGACTTGTTCCCGCGATTGTAGATGACGACACTGGCACGGTCACCATCTCCCTGATGCTCCCAATCGCAGCGGAGTTCACCTGGGTACAGGAACACGTCGTCCTGCTCAGCAAGGCTGTCTGGCCAAGCCCAACCGTCCTCCCGGGCAGAGCAGGTATCGAACAACAGGTCGACCTCCCAAGCCCAGCGGCCGTCTATGGAAGGTGCTTCGGTTGCAGGTCCGAAAGACGCCTCCAGATTGGCATTGAAGTTCCAAGCCGCCCAACCGAGCCAGATTGTCGATAGTATCAACACGACAGCGGTGCCCAGAGACAGCAGTATGGCGGCCCTCGGGACCGCCATCTCGTTGAGACCCAACGGCACGGGAGGATGCTCGACCTCGTCGGGTGTGTCCGATATCCAAGACCTTGTCACGATTGCTTGTCGGTGCCGTCTGTCATCAACGTTGGCCCATTCGGAGATTGTGCAGATTCGATTACCCTAGTCTGCGACAGGCTCGCAATGTCCCTTCTAAGGACAATCTTCAGTCCTTGACCAACTGCTCTTCGTTGCGCAGACCGAGCCACGAGACCACACCGAGTTCCGCAGCAACCACTACTAGGGCGACCAGCAGCGTGGTCGGCTCGAATATGTCTTCGACGAATATGAGCCCGCAGACGATGGCCACCAGCAGGTCGGCCAAGCCCCAGATTCGCAGGGCCCGACGTAGTTGCAGTATCCCCACAATCCAGACCGTAGAGGAAAGTGCGATGAGCAGCACAGGAAGTAGAACCGAGGTTGCTTGATGCGCTACGGTGACTGCGATGATGAGCAGATGCGAGTTGAACGCCAACATCATCGTCCAGTCATCGCCCTTGAGGGGAACAGTCATGGCGCACAGGACCAGAAGCAGCAGACCTGTGGCCATGGTGACTTCGGGAAACACGTCCATTGCAGGCCCGAACCAGTTCCCGGCGGCGAACAGCGCCATCGGTCCGGCAAGGATAGCGATGCCAACCGCGCTCGGCTGCCTGTACTTCCAGCCCTGTATGATGGCACTGGAGACAGCTAGGATTCCTGCGGGGCCGAATGAGAGCAGCACGATGGCCAAACTGCGAGCACCTCTGCCGGAGGAACTCTTCCAGTCCTCTCGCCCGGCAGCCAGTCTCCTTCGATCGACCCACACATCAGTCAGGACGCAGAGGATCAGCGCCGACTCAAGTAGCATCCACGGCATCTCCCATTCGAGCATGTCGCCCTCAAACGGGTTGATCGAGAGCGGGAATGGCAGAGCCTCGACCGCAATCGCCCCCATCATCCGGCCGACTAGCAGAGGGAGCACAACCCAGTCGAGGGCTATGGGTATCCGGTCCAACAGCTTGTCCTGACCAGTCAGTGATATCGCCACGAGTTCAAGCAGCAGCACCGTGACTACAGCAAGATCCAGTAGGTCTTGGTTACTGCCCCCCGGTCCGAGATGAGATGCCACATGAGCGGCGACCAGTCCGCCGATTGCCATTGCTATCGGCATCTCCATGCCCATGATGTGAGGCAAGTCGAGTTCCAAACTCTTTGAGCGGTGGCGGGCCAATATGATGAGGACAGTCGCGAAGGCTCCGATTGCTACCAGCATCAGCGGATTCGGCCCGTAGAGAAGACCCAGTATGATTCCCGCACCAAGTATCAGCGAGAGCACCGCTGTCACGACGACGGGTTTGTGGCTGACGTCGGTGGTGTAGAGCTCCCTGAGGTCGTCGGTGGCCGTCTTGTCGCGCCTCTTGCGACGTTCAGCCTCCATAGCGGCCCTCCGAGCGTCGTACATCGAGACCTCCCCACTGCCTTCGAATATCGCCTCATCTTCTACGGCTTTGGCAGCCATCTCAAATCTCGTGTCACGCATGGCTGCCGACTTGAGCTCGGCCCTCAGTTCACCACGTGCCACCAGCCACAGAGAACTGACTACAAACATCGTTACCGAGGTGATTTGGGCGGTCTGATTGCCCTGATCGAACGACAGAGCGATGACAATCACCAGGAGCCAGAGCGCTGCGAGGGCGGGATTGAGCAACTTCTCTATACTTCCCGCGCGAGGCAGATAGACCCCCAGGACAATTGCGGCGCATGCCACAGAAACCAGAACCATATCGACTTCAGGCAGCGATTCTGTCAATTCCAGAATCCTAGTCGCCTCTCTTCCTGAGAGCGCCAGCAACAGTGGCAGACTCATCAACGACATCCCGCTGGTGTACAGACTCTCATTATCCCTCGCTCGAGTGAGCATCAGGGAGGCGATTGAGAGGCAGAGCAGTGCGGACAGCGGCACGAAGAGCCCGTGCCGCCACTCCATGACCACAACCGCAACCGCCAGAACCGTGACCATATTACCGGCATCACCCACCCTCCTACCTGTGATTTCAGCACCGAAGTGCAGAGTCGTGAGAAGAAGGAGGAGCAAGAGCAGCGTAACGGCTGTGAAACCGCCGAAGTGAGCCATGAATATCATCGTGAGCAGTGGCAGCCACAACCCGATCGACCAGAGTTGTAGTGCCCCAGAGTCCCGTATTGAAGCGGACATCTCGGTCACTCCGAGGAAGCGCGCTGCTAGATTGACCCCCGTCTCACCGAGCCTGACGTTAACTACCACGAGAAGTACCGAAGATAGTGCCAGATAGGCCCCCAGAGGCCCGGGGCCAAGATCGATGATGCTACCGGGGTCGGCTGCGTCGTTGGCGACGAGGAGAGTTCTGACAGTCTCTTGGATCACCTCCTCAATGAGCACCCAGCTCCATGGTAATAACACGGTCACGCCTGCAAGTGAGGGCGATTCTCGGTTGATTGCCAAAACAGCTGTGCCGATGTGCAGTGCTCCCAGCAGAGCCAGCAGCAGAAACCCACCATCTCCTCCTACCTCGGATGTTTCGGTCGGCACGAGTATCACCAACAATGTCAGGATGACGACCGCGCCGAGCCACAGCACCCTGTCTGTGACTCTCTCTTGGTCTCTCAGCATCACGAAACCGGTGACTATGGTGCCCAGTACAGTGAACATCTCATACGAGTCCACGGGAAGGGTATCACCAACTCTGTCTCCGGCCAGCAGAATCAGTACGAGTACTGGTGCAGCCCCTAGCAGGGGAATCGCAACCCGCCTCGATTCAACCCCTCTGACAGAGAGGTAAGAGCCACCGAAGGCCGCTCCAAGAAAGCTCACCATACCGAGCGCGTAACCCATCTCCTCACGACTAGCGGCAACAGTGAGCAGTGCTCCAACCATGCCAAGTGAGATCGAGACCCCCCAGAGGCCCGGCTCACCTAGGCCTAGGGCCTTGAAGGCCTTGGAGAACCAATTGTCCTCGCGCGCAAAGCGCGCGGCCATAGTGGCATTGATTCCAGTTACGGCCATCAACAACAGGAAGAGCAGCAGCGGGCTTTCCAGAGACAGAATCTTCAGACTACCTATCTCAAAGCCGCCAGTGATGGCGTGCATGCCTATCCAGAGATTGGATGCGGCGACACCGAGAGCAGCCAGATTCCCGGACTGGCGATGAAGTGCCAGACCGTGCATTAGCAAAGTGGCAACGAGAATCATCACCGCAACACCGATTTCACCTAGGACCGAACCGGCCGTCGAGCCTATGGCGAGCAAGACCAGCGTGGATTGCGCGGCGATGGCATCATGGTCGTGTCTATAGGAGACTAGAACGTTCACCGCCACTAGGAACAGCAGTAGGACACCGAGGGACTCGACGTCGATGTAGTCCCACCGATTGAGCTCGATTGCGAGCCCATACAGGACCTTCATCGCAATGATGACCCAAGTGACGCCGAGCAAGGTCATATTCCGCTCAGGCACCCATCGCTCACCGAGAGCGAAACCGACTGCAGCGAGAATGAGCAGCACTGCCATCGCTAGGTACGGCGACAGTGCTACGCCAGCCTGAATCCCAATGGCGCTGTAGACCAGTATCATCGCTACCATGAGCAGCCAGTTGACGCGACGCTCGCCCTCGATGGCGACTTCGGTCATGATATCACGCTCGGGCGCGAGAGGAACGCTACCGTCCTCCTGTATCGCCCCGGGTTCATTGCCGCTAGCCTGCTCGAATGGGTCGAACACGTTGCCCAGGGCCTCGTCGACCGCGGCGGCAAGCTTCTCGCGGTGCTCCTCCTCACCCCCGCTCCTTTCAGGAACCACGACATCACTCAAATCGACGTTAACACGCCTGCGAAACTCTCGCTCTCGGATGATTCTGTCATCCGGAGGATCATCACTCATCAAATCCCGACCGAAGCCACTCCCGCATAATCGCATCCCCAACTGAAGTACTCGGAACAGCGCCTTTCGCCATTATAGAGAGTGATAGGACAGCCGCAACGCTTGAAGGGTAAATCTCAACGTCGCTCGCCATGGAGTCATCGTCGATGCCTGGTGACTCCCGCAACTTCGCCACCCCGCTCGCCTCTCATGGACTTGATCCTCAAGGCGCAGTGCATTGGAATCTGGGTTGGGAGGAATTACACAGGATTGCCGTAGAGCGCGGCGAGGGAAAACTGACTGCTCATGGAGTACTACTGGCAACCACTGGTAAGCGAACAGGTCGCTCACCGAACGACCGCTTCATCGTCAATGAGCCTGGACTCGCCGAGCGCGTTTGGTGGGGTGAAGTGAACATGCCAACTGAACCGGAGGTGTTCGAGGGACTTCTGGATAAGACCAGAGAATACTAGGACAACTCTGCCCATCTGTTCGTGAAGGATGCTTTCTGCGGGGCGGACCCCGATTATCGGATGCCGGTCAGACTGGTCACCGAGAAGGCTTGGCACGCGGCTTTCATGCACAACATGTTCGTGCGCGCCTCAAAGGAGGAGTTGGTCTCACACATCCCGCAGTACACCATACTCCACGCGCCCGACCTGAGAGCCGAGCCTAGGGACGACGGCACCAACTCCGACGCTTTCGTCGTCCTCGCTCTCGACCGCGGTCTGGTGATCATTGGGGGCACCCACTACGCAGGTGAAATCAAGAAGGCTATTTTCACCATCATGAATCACATTCTGCCGGCTAAAGGACTCCTGCCTATGCACTGCTCTGCCAATACAGACGGCGAGGAATCGGCTCTGTTCTTCGGACTCTCCGGAACAGGGAAGACCACTCTCTCGGCCGACCCTGGCCGTGCCTTGGTGGGCGACGACGAGCACGGCTGGTCTGACAACGGCGTGTTTAATTTCGAGGGAGGCTGCTATGCAAAACTGATCAGACTGTCAGAGGAGGACGAGCCGGCGATATTCGCAACCACCCGCAGACCCGGCTCGATTCTGGAAAACGTCGTTCTGAACGCCGATGGGACTCCTGACTTCGACAACGGCTCTCTGACCCAGAACACCCGCGGCTCCTACCCTATCGAGGCGATAGAGAACCGCACCCTCGACTCGATGGCAGGCAATCCGAAGAACGTCGTCTTCCTGACTTGCGATGCCTTCGGCGTACTCCCTCCTCTGTCCAAGTTGAGCCCAGAACAGGCCGCTTACCACTTCATGTCCGGATACACCGCAAAGGTCGCGGGCACCGAAGTCGGAGTCACCGAGCCGGAGGCCACCTTCTCGACTTGCTTCGGTGCACCCTTCATGCCGCGCCACCCGAGCGTCTACGCCAGCCTCCTGTCGGACAAGATTCGAAAGAACGACTCCAAGTGCTGGCTGATCAACACCGGTTGGGTCGCGGGCGGCCACTTAGAAAGCAGCCGAATCAAGATCAAGTGGACCAGAGCGCTTCTGAACGCGGCTCTCGACGGAGACTTGGACGATGTCTTGTTCGTGGAGGACGAACGCTTTGGGTTCCAAGTCCCGACCACCTGCCAAGGAGTCCCGGACAAGATCCTCCAGCCCCGTGAAACATGGCATGAGGAGGAGAGGTTCGACAATGTGGCAGACCTGCTGGCTCAGATGTTCATCGACAACTTTGAGCAGTACGCCGAGGATTGCAGTGAGGAGGTCCTCGCCGCAGCGCCTCGGGTTCTCGGCTGAATCCCGCGCTACCACACGCGACTTGAGATTTGTAACCATCTTGAAGGCCAGTTCCACGCATCGCGGAGCATGGCACGACAGTGGGACAAGACCGACAGCCGGGGGAAGTGCCCGGTTTGCGGGCAACACGCCACCTTGGATCCACAGCACATCACCAGTCAGGGCAACACCGAGGGGGTCAACCAGCAGTGGCTCACTAGAAATCAGGGAAAAATCGTCCACATTTGCCGTAAGTGTCACGATCAAATGACCGATTCGATGATGCGGAACCGGCTTGAGAAGAAGGCAGAGGACAAACCCCCTAGGAAGTCCAGAGGCGAGTTTCTTTGCTCCCGGTGCGGACGCACTGGACACAACCGCTCGTCCTGCCTCGCAACCACCCGAGCTGACGGCTCGGAACTCTGGAATCCGAAGACCGTGAAGGCCAAGAAGAAGCCGGAGCGGTGAGTTCGATGCTTGTAGCGATCACCAGAGGCGTTAGTCCGACCATTGGAAACTGTGAGCTGACTCTCCTTGAGCGTGAAGAAATCGACGTCGAAACCGCGAGGGCCCAGCACAGCCTCTACGAAGGACTCCTCGAGGGCCTTGGTTGTCGAATCGAACACCTTGCCGAGGACCCAGGCTTTCCTGATTCGGTGTTCGTCGAGGACATCGCGGTTGTGCTCGACGAAATCGCGATCATCACGAGGCCGGGGGCCCCCTCGCGACGCGGCGAAAGACCGTCGATCGAACGGACGGTCGCACCGCATCGTCCAATCAGTCACATCCAAGCGCCCGGGATACTCGACGGTGGAGATGTCCTGACCGTAGGCAGGAGCATCTACGTCGGCCTCTCTACCCGTAGTAACGCTGAGGCCGTGCGTCAATTGAGGGCACTAGTCACCGACCACGGCTACCGTGTGATTGAGACAGAATTCCGCGGATGCCTCCACCTGAAGTCAGCAGCAACCACGGTCTCGGACGACACCCTGCTCATCAATCCCGAGTGGATAGATGCTGGCACCTTTCCCGAACAAAACTGCATCTCGGTTGATCCGGATGAACCGAACGCCGCCAATGTGGTTCGCATCGGCAACACGATCCTCTTCGGAGCCGACTTCCCTCGGACCGGAGAACGGCTCGCGGCTCGGGGTTTTGACGTGCAGCCCGCAGAATCCTCAGAACTGGCAAAGGCCGAAGGTGCGCTGACCTGTTGCAGCCTCATCTTTGAGGTACTCTGAAGCACAGAGGACCTAGCAACACACTGTTCAAGTCCGGCACCCCTTCCGGTATTATGGCGTTGGATTTGACGAGCAAGAGGTCCATCCTGATATTGCTCATAGTCGCATGGCTCGTCATACAGTTCAGGAAGTGGATTTACACCGTTTAGGGATACTTTCCCCCTTCGATACGCTAGGGAATGATTCACTCAGAGACGCTGCTTCGCGTGCCTCTGGGCATCGACCGCGCAGATAGCGGCCATGTGGACCACATCGCGTACGCTGTCACCGCGTTGCAACACGTGTGCGGGTTTGGAAAGACCTTCTAGAATCGGCCCCGTCATCTCTGCTCCTGCGATTCTCTGCAGAAGCTTGTAGGCGATGTTGGCCGAGGCGAGGTTGGGGCAGATCAGGATGTTGGCAGGCCCCTCAAAGGACATGAAAGGGTAGTCCTTCTGAATCTCCGGGACCAGTGCTGTGTCGACTTGCATCGGACCATCGATGATGAGGTCCGAATCTAACTCCCTCGCGATGGCAATCGCCTCTTCGATTCTATCGGTGCGCAACTCTCCTGAGGTGCCGAAGTTGGAGAACGAAAGCATAGCCACCTTGGGCTTCACACCGAAGCGGCGTGCGACCTTGGCCGTCTGCACCGCTATCTCGGCTAGGGTCCTCGCATCAGGGTAGATGTTGATGGTCGCATCGCCGATGAACATGAGTTGGCCATTGACAGTCATCATGTACATTCCGACGATCCTGTGCGAGTCTGGGTCCGGGCCGATGGTGTGCAGGCACGGCCTAACGATGTCTGGGTAGTGGTGCGAGACGCCTCCGAGGTACCCGTCAGCATCTCCCATGCGGACCATCATCGGCGCGAAGTATGTCGTCGACTTCAGCATCCTTACAGCATCCTCAGGGGTCAGTCCCTTGCGGCCTCGTAACTTGTGTAACTCCTCCGCGTAGGCCGTTCGCCTGCGTGGATCGTACCTGACGTCAATGGCCTCGCACTCAAAGTCGAGTCCGAGCTCCTCCTTGACGGCGTCTATCCGCTCGAGTTGCCCAAGCAGGACAGGCTCGCAGATTCCCTCCGAGATGCACTGCGAAGCCGCCTTGATGATAGTGGGATCCTCTCCCTCCGAGAAGACGATCCTCTTCATCTCCTTCTTGGCGATGTTGATCACCCTGCGCATGATGGACCGAGTCAGACCGAGGCGAGCCTCAAGGTCCTCCCGGTATTTCTCGACATTGAACTCCTTCGTAGATACCCTTGCGATACCCTCGTTGACCGCAGCCTCAGCGACCGCACTGGCCTCCCAGATTAGCACACGCGCATCGAATGGCTTCGGGATGAGGTATTCGGGGCCGAACTGCATTTGCTCACCACCGTACGCGGCGGCTACATCATCGGGAACAGGTTGCTTGGCGAGTTCGGCTATCGCGCGGGTCGCCGCCATCTTCATGCCCTCGGTGATCTCCTTGGCCCTGACATCGAGCGCCCCACGGAAGATGTAAGGGAACCCGAGCACGTTGTTGATCTGATTGGGGTAGTCGGACCGTCCGGTCGCGACGATGGCATCCTCGCGGACCGCGTACACCTCGTCGGGTGCGATCTCGGGGTCCGGGTTGGCTAAGGCGAAGATCAGCGGGCGCTCCGCCATCTTGGAGACCATATCGCCGCTGACGATGCCGCCCTTGGAAAGCCCGAGGAAGAGATCGGCTCCATCCATCACGGATGCGAGGTCGCCGTCCGGTAGGTCGCGGGCGAACTCGGCCTTGTACTCGTTCAATTCACCCGCTTCTCGGCGTGAGTTGGTCAGAACCCCCTTTGAGTCGACCAGAATCATGTTCTCCGGCTTGATCCCGAGCCTGACATAGTGATGAGCGCATGAGATTGCCGAGGCCCCTGCTCCTGAGACAACGACTTTGATTTCTGAGATGTCCTTCTCGACGATTTCTAGGCCGTTCAGTAATGCCGCCCCGGAGATGATTGCGGTTCCGTGCTGGTCGTCGTGCATCACCGGGATGTCTAGCTCCTTGACGAGCCTGCGCTCGATCTCAAAGCACTCGGGTGCCTTGATGTCCTCGAGGTTGATCCCACCGAAGGTCGGGGCTATCGCCTTGACGGCCTCGACGAACTCGTCGACGTCCGTCCTGTCGACCTCGATGTCGAAGACGTCGATGTCTGCGAACGCCTTGAACAGGAGGCCCTTACCCTCCATCACCGGCTTTCCTGCTAGCGCACCGATGTCACCTAGTCCGAGGACGGCGGTTCCGTTGCTGACGACAGCCACCAGATTGCCCTTCGAAGTGTACTTGTACGCCTCGTCCGGATCTCCCTCGATTTCCTTGCATGGGTAGGCCACACCAGGTGAGTAAGCCAAGGACAGTTCGCGCTGGGTTCCGTGTGGTTTGGTCGGCACTACGGTAATCTTTCCAGCAGGTTTCGACGCGTGGTATTCCAAAGCATCCTCGCGGAGCCTATCATCGTTCAGGTTTCCACCCACGGAGCCCTCCGGGCATACCCCTCTGCTATGATGCTATCCTAATGAGAAAACACGCATTATCGGCCTGTAAACAAGCGTTATTGATATTTTTTAAATCATCTGAGATTACGAATTTTCCGCCTACGGCGGATTGAGCACAACATAAACATCGACCCACTTCTTTCATAATGGGTACAAAGAGGCGGAGATACGTGCCGTCGGCATATTCGTCCAATCTTCATACTCAACGGAGGTTAGCCCTGCTGTTGGTCATGCTGATGGTAATGTTGCCCTGGTCGGCGATGACTTCGAACCATCTCGGTGACCAGAACGACGACAGCCGCGCCACCCCCAAGACTTGGGGAGCCGGAGGCAGCAACGACACTGGTTGGATTTCACTTGCTGCAACGGGAGCCGATCCAGATAGTGGAACTATGGCCTATGCCGACCTCTTCCTAGACTTCGCTCCGGGAGCCCTGTTGGATAACTTCACCTTTGAGATTGCAGTCGATGGCAGTGAAGGCTACTGGGCAAATGAACCGCAGTTAACCCTGCTAGACACCCAGACGCCGATACTCGACTGGCGGGACTACGGCGACCTCGGCCGTCAGAACTCGTTCTCACCCAATCCTCCCGAGGTTGAAGGCGGTGTCCTCGACACCTGGCTGCAGCCGAACTCGGTCAGCGACGCATCATGGCTGCTGCCGAGCGGCATCACCATCGACGACCTAGTAATCGAGGCTCTGCGTCCGGCAGACCCTCGAGTCTCGTTCACTTCGTTGAACGTCGAGATCCACGACAGTGCTGTCAATCCGCTCGACGGCCGGCTTTACGTGCTTCTCGATGACGATATGCTACACCTCGATGACCAAGCTCAGAAGAGGATCATCGACATCGATTCCGGCATCTACGGTCGGACCGTAGCTCTCGACACAGGCGAGAACCGATTACTCATCGGGACCGAAGACGGCAAAGTACTATCTCGCAGTCTAGTAGACTCATCCGAACACGACGACCTGATGGTGATGGAGGGGGATACTGCCTCAATCCGGGCAATTGCCGTCGATGCATATGGAACGGTGTGGGCTGCGACGGACTGCAAGTTGCACCACCTCGCCCCGGGTAAGACTTCCTGGACCGAGGTCAACTTCTGCTCTACAGACGCAATCGAGATTGTGACGGACATGACCATCGTCTCCGACACCATTTATCTCGGAACGACGAGTAACGGTGTCCGCGCCATCGAATACTCAACGACCGGCAACGGATCCAACCCCGAAATCTCAATCGATAGCAACGAGCGGTGGAGCACCGCGAACTACCTGACCAGCAATTCGATATCACAGTTCGAGTTGCTGGGTGATCATCTGCTGATCGCCACGGTGGGCGGCGGTGTGAACCGATACAACGTCAACGCCTCATCATGGCTGGCTACATGGTCAACCAACAATTGGCTGGCATCCAACGTGATCCGCGGACTTTCCTTGACGAATGACTGGTTGCACATCCTCGCTGGCAACACCTTACACTCTTACGACACTAGCGCCATGGTGTTCCGTTCACAAAGACAGACTTCCGACATGGGTCTGTTGAAACCTTCCAAGTCAATCTTGGCTTGGCCGACGGAAGGACACCGCGGCCCTGACTCGGGCACCGTCCTCGTGAGCGACGGCTCCGGCACACTGGCCCGTCAGGTAGGGGAGTCTCTCGACGGCACCATGGTGCTGGTCAGTAGTCCATTCTCGTCGTCGATGGATATCGTCACGCACATCGACGATGGCGAGCAGGGCGAGATATGGGTCGCAGGCGGTTACATCCTCGACAGATTCGACAAGGCAGACCAGGCATGGCGGGTACCCATTGATATCAGTGATTATGTCTGGGCGCCGACTGCTATCACCTCCATCGTGCAGGACACTCATGGAATAGTCTGGGTAGGAACTCTCAGTGCGGGACTGCTGAGATTTGAAGCGGGCGATGCCAACTTCCAGGGAACGGCCCAAGGAATGAGTTCTGAACTCATCTCAAGTCTCGCTCACGATGCGAACTCGAACACGCTGGTGGTAGGGCACTACGAATCTGGAATCTCCTTGATCAACACCTCGACGAACACATTGGTCGATGTCATTACCACCGAGGACGGCCTCGACTCAGACTTCGTCGAAGAAGTCGCTACGCGCTATGGCATCGCGTACATCGCGACCCCCGATGCCGGTGTCATGAGGATTGATTTGTTCGATGTCTCTGTCCTCGGCTCGTGGCAGTCTCTCGGTGCGGACAACCTCGATTATACACCCGTGGCCGTCGACGGCGACACGCTTTACCTCGGACTCAACGACTTCGGCATTCTGGTGATCGACCGCCTCACTGGCGATATCTCCGACCACTGGACTCAGGACGGCAACCTCCCTGATGACGACGTCATATCTTTGCACTTGGACTTCTACGGCGATCTGCTGGTCGGCTCGAGTGTTTCGAACACAGGCTCCCAGAGCAACGGAGGCCTGTCTCGTTGGGACGGCAGCAACTGGCACTCTCTGCCGACATCCATACCCGGCAACAACAACGATCCATACGTGTTCTACGATATCATCAGCGATGCGGACGGTATCTATGCAGGAACCAATCGGGGAGTGTGCATGTGGAATTGGAGTTACACTCTCCAGGGGTGCATCAGCAATCAGGACGGAATGCCCTCTCGCTTCGTGTATTCGATAGCGAAGATCGGCACCGACCGGCTCTACGCCGGTACCAACTACGGAGCCGCTGTTATCAATACCCTCAACAACTCCGTGATCGAGGTCTGGTCAGCCGGTGACGACACCCAGCGGGCCCGCACGGTGAAGATAGGTGACATCCTGTATCTTGGCTTTGAGAACACCGGCATCGCTCGCTATGACTTGCTCAACTACTCATGGCTACAGGCTTGGGACGGCACTCAGGGTTACATCAACGACGACGATGTCACCACGCTCGCCCACGGGCGCGATGCCGGCACCATGTGGGCAGGCGGGGACTTCGGCCTGACTCTCATCGACGTGTTGAACGACACGGTTCTGAAGAGCTGGAGCCGAGGCTCGAACACCGATGGTCCGACGCTTTCCAACACTCCCATGCAAGACATGGTGATTATCGGCAACGTCCTACACTACTCGCTGCAGAGGAGCAACTCCCAGTGGGCCACGAACGACGAGATATTCCGCATCGACCTCGATAACAACTCCAGCTTGACCACCATCGATGCCGGTATCCAGATTGGCGAAACTAGCGTTGTCCACGGGATAGGCGCTATAGGTGAGGAACTGTGGATCGGTGTCAGACCTAGGTCGTGGCAAGATGGAAGCGGGACTATAGTCCGCTGGAACGCCAGCAACGAGTCGTGGGCCGACAATATGGATACCATCGGCAATGTGCAGAGGGTCAACGCGCGCTTCCTCGGTGACTGTTTCCCAGTCGCCACGAACGCCTGTGAGTTGTGGGTCGCCTACGGGAACAGCATCATGAGGAGATTCAATGCACACAACATGACGCTTCTGGACGAGTGGAACGACATCGACGGCCCTATCAGAGGAATGGAAGAGTGGAATGGAACCTACGTGTTCGCGAGCATGGAAGGTATCCTGAGGTGGGACCCGGTCAACGAGAGTTGGCTCTCCCCTTGGGTCGAGGATGACGGGCTACCTTCCGGCTCCGAGGACCGGTTCTACTCGATGGCTCTGATTGACAACGACCTGTGGGTAGGATCCTACCAAGGGGGCTGGAGCGGGGGCTCCGACATCATGCGCTTGGATGATGCCACGGACAACTGGACCTCGTGGGCGCTGGGCACAGGCGACATCCCTGACGGCTATCCAGCCGAAATCCAACTCTGCAACGATATCATCCACGTCGCCATCGGCAGGCTCTCGTGGTGGGGCAACCAAGGGGGCATCGCGAGATTCGACTTGTCTGATTCGGACAACGACGGAATTACCGGCGAGTGGATCTCTCCATTGACGGACAACAGTCTGGGACTCTCAAACGACGACCCCCGTGCGATTGCATGCGACGAACAGAACCATATCATGTACGTCGGCTACGATACGGAGGGAATCGGCATCGATCGGTACAACTACAACACCAATCAGTTCATCAGGACGCTGACATCGAACGACGGCATCTCTGAGGACAGGATCTTCCCCGGCGGTATGCTCCACCATAACAACGTCCTGATGGCAGCCCACCAACTCGTAAACACAGGCGGCATCTCAAGAATCGTCACTTCAGGCACAAGTACTGCCAACGGCCAGATACTGGACCCGGGGATGGACGGCTGCTCAATCGAGAGGGCACCTTCGACAACCGGACCTGTCTACGCGATCGGTCGCTCAGGTCAGACCACTGGCCTGAACCGCGTTGACAGACTCGACAACTCGGGACTGATAGCCAGCGGCTACGATGAACTGGCGGGACTGACCAGCGGCAGGGTCGTCGAGTTCGTGTCGAATGAGACTCATGTGTGGGCCGCCCTGACTTCAAGCTCCTCTGGGTACTACGCCTCCTCGGTGCTGCAAGGAGAACTCCTAGCCAATGGATCCGTCCGATGGGAATTCGGTTACAACGCCAATCAGGACATCATCAACTCGATGCAACTCGACGGGGAGAAAATTTGGCTCAGCACCGCCGGACGTGGCCTCTGGTCGATTGACATAACCAATCGAATCCTCTCTCCGACTCCAGCGGCACTGCATTCACAGATGGACGGGATGATTCTGGAGGACGACGGCACGATGTATGTCGGGCTTATGGGTAGTCAGGGCTCGGCTGCAGGGTTCCAGACCTTCAACACGAATTCCCGAACATGGGGACAAGGCAGTCTCATTGCCGGTCTGCCCAACAACATCGTACGTGGCTTCGTCGAACACGGTGATCACATCATGGTGGCCACTTGGGGAGGAATCGGACTTTGGAACACCACAAAGGATGGATGGGACGACCCGATTACCACAATCGATGGGCTGCCGACCCCGATTGCCGATCACCTGTTCACCATAGACACCCCAATACAGGGCAATGGCACGATACTAGTAGGCGGACCGGCGGGACTGACGGTACTGCATCAGGACAACCTCTCTGTCCTCACCACTCTAAACTTCGCAGACGGGCTCGTTGGGAACACAGTGTCGGGGATCACCTATGCGGAAGCGACCTCACGACTGGTGAACAACCCCGACGGCTCGACCTCGGTCCTTCACCACGACGCCGCCCTGTTCATATCGCACAACGGACAAGGCTCGACCAGACCCGGGGTCACCGCATGGGACATGGCCACGGACAGCTCCAACGGCACCTATCATATCGACATGATTCCGAGCAACGATGTCAGAGCCATAACGGCCGACGACTGGGGCGTCCACATCGGCACCACCAGCGAACCTTTGGTTCACTGGAATGGCACCTCGATGGAGATGGAAACGGGCCTCGGAGCGAGAAAGATACTGTCTTGGCCTGTGTTCCAGATGGTCTCTGACGGCGACCACATCGCCGTACTGAGTCCGAGAGGCATCGATGTGGTAAGGTCGGACGACGACCACTCTGCGGCGGCTTCCGTGCTAATGCCCGGACTGTCTTCGGCCTACATAGACAACACCGGACTGTATATCGTCGGCCAAGACGGCCTACACATCTTCGATCCGGCCGAGAGCCTCAATGAGTTAGGCAGGGGGCATCAGCGCAGGGCCGACCCCCTCCTCGCGCTGTACGCGGGCAACTCATGGGATATCACCGAAACCACACATCCAGGGATGGCGACGGTGCTGGTCAACGACGAGAACCCGATAGAGATACCGCAGGGCACCGCACAGTGGCTACCTGGCAAACTTCCAATATTCACCGGGGCCCTCACGCTCTCAGCCTCTCAGCCGGGCGCGTGGGTGTGGGCTGAGTCACAGAGCCTGAACTACTCGGGCTCGTGGGATCTGGCATCGATGAACCCAGCCATCGAGAACGGGTTCCAAGACGCCATCTCTAATCTCGCCCCAGGTTCCACAGTGGCTCAGGTGCACTTGCAAATGCAGACTCCTCAGAACGGCACTATTCAGGTCCGAATCACCTACGACTGGGAACGAGTAGAAGTCCCCACCGAGATGACATCACTGGTCGACAGGCCGAATGACGGCGGTGGCGTTCTGGAAGCTTCATGGCTTCCAGCAGAGGACGCAGCCTGGCACGCCTACAGGTTGTATGTGTGGGACTCCACTGACAATCCCGACTGGGAGCCGACCATAGAGGAACTTTCAGAACTCTCGTACATGCACATCCCGTTCTGGTCGCAGACTACTGCGACCGTAATCACGGCCGACGACGACGGCGTTCCCACAGCGCTCTCAGAAGATAGGGAGTACAGAGCCGCAATCGCCATCGAGTACCCCGACGGCTCGGTTGGAGTGCCGATGTCGTGGTCTGAAAGCGCCACTCCGACAGATGAGGTACCATTCCCACCCGAATGGCTCGCAGCTGAGCCGGTCTCAGGAGGCTCAGCCGGTACAATCTACCTCGAGTGGTCCGCATGCATGGAGTACGATCCTGACCGAACAAGGATATGGGCCGTCCAGCAACCTATCACCAGCGCTGTCGCGCTCAGCGGGGGAATCGATGTGGCCTTCGCAGCGGGCAACTCAACGGTGCTCCAACTGGAGCCCGGCAAGACGTTCTGGTTCGCTGCCGTCTGCGTTGATGAGGCGGGGCAGTTTGACGCTGTAAACGCCATCGTGATAGGACCAGTTGTGACCGCGGGAGGTCTTGACGATGGCATCCCGCCCGCCCCAATCACTGACACCACCGCGGTCGATGCCCCCGATGATGAGGGCGGCAGAATCCTAGTGACGTGGACTCCGAACGACGAAGAGGACTGCACCTTCCACACGGTCTACGCGCTGCCCGCCTCTGGATTCCAACCACCCACCACGGTCGACGGGTGGCCTGTGGCCGAGTACGTTCTCGATTGCACAACGAACGAGATCGTGATCGATTCGATGGGCAACTCACCCCTCGAGAACGGGATCGTGTACTGGGTCGGTGTTGTGGCCTCCGACGATTGGGGCAACGAGAACCCCGACGACGTCCTCGTCGTCGACGCGACACCTCTCTCCAATGTGGCAGGGGCGGGACAACCACCTCCTCGGGTCCTCGGACTCAACGCATGGGACCACCCGGATGACGACGGCACCGCCATAGACATCATGTGGAACCGCTCGCTGGCGCCCGACTTCAGCCATTACATCATCTGGGTCTCCGAGTACCCGCTCAACGACCTGACCGAGATCTGGGCCAACTGCGGCGACGACCCCACCTCCTGCGGGCTTATCGAGATCGACCAGAGACAGATAGGAGGGGCCTTCCAACTCCAGATAACGGTGACCAACGCACTCTACGGGAACACGGTCTCGGACCTCACCTCAGAAGCGATTCGACCCTCGATACCGCTGTATGTCACCGTGACCACTCACGACATCCTAGGCAACGTGTATCTGAATGACATGGACGAGCACATGGTCCTAGTTTCTCCTCTGGACAACAGGGGAGACATCTCCCCACCCGACAGACTCTCGCCCCCACTCCTCCAAGACCGCTCGCCCGACGACGGCGACGGCATGCTGGTCACGTTCCCCGAGAGCGACGCCTCGGACATAGCGGAGTACTGGATTTACGCCTCCGCCGGCGCGCCGTTCGACAGCATCAGCGGCATGGAACCGGCTCTCGTGGTGAGCCGTGGCGCGCAGATGCCGATACTCCTCGAGTCCCTTTCGGACGGCCGAGCGCTGGCACCTTCGGTTCCGGTCTGGGTTGCGGTGGCCGCGATCGACTCCTCGGGGAATTACTGGGACAGCAATCTGCAGGGGACCATGATCAGCCTAGTCGACGAGAACTCACTCGACCCCGGCCTCCACCTGCCTGAGATAACAGGCATCCGCGCCAACTGGAATCCCTCCGGTGATCACGTCGAGATACGCTGGGACGCGGCGAAAGACCCGCAGGTCGAATCTTACTGGGTCTTCGTCGGTAAGGAACCGTTCGAGCGGACTACCGACTCCACCTTGGTCGGTGCTTTCGACGACCCAACCACGATGATGTTACTCACCGACATCGAGGGCGAGAAACTCGACAGCGCAGCGACGCACTGGTTGGCCATCGTCGCATACGACGGCGAAGTGCATCGGTTCGCCGTCGATCCACTGGAGGTCAGACCGTGGTCAGAGTCCTCATTCGGCTCGTCCGAAGGGGGCGAGGGCGAGGCCGGCCGCTCATGGTACGACCAACTGGTGGATGGCGACATGAACACGCTGATCGCCATGGTTTCAGCGGTGATGGTGTTGATCGGCGCACTGATGGTCATCAGGCCCCGCGAGCAGGCCGCTCCCGAGCCGTGGGAGATGGGGGCGCTCGAGGTTGAACTGGAAGAGGAGATGTCGCGCGAGGCCGCTGGGCTTAGCGACGCCGAGGAGTCTCTGGAGATCGACGATGGAAGTACTCCCGGCTTCGGCTCTGTACCACTTCCACCGGGACTAGTCGTCGACGAGGACGCCGAGGCCCCGGCAGCCTCAGAGGAAGTGGTCGACGAGTTGCTAAGCGACGATTCCGAGGACGCCGATCTGGAGGATCTCGACGACATGGCCGACGACTTGGACTTCGATGACCTCGACGACATGGCCGAGGACCTCAACGAGGCCGATGAGGACGTCGACGCATCATTCCTCGACGACATGCTGTGATGCCAACGCAGGCATTGAAGCATTGACTGCCATCGCATGGCATGACCGACCCTCGTTCGGCCGTCTGGTCGGCTATCGCATGGGATGGAAGAGAATCCCTACTGGCAGCTGACATGCACTTCGCCAGAATCTCCCGTCACGCCGCAGTCCTAGGGATAGAGGCCCCGGATGACTTGGCTGAGAGAGTCTTCGAGGCCCTAGGTACCCTAGAGCACCCCAGCGAGCCCAACGACAGCACGGACCAAGCTACCTTCCTCATCAGAGCGGGAGTCAGGGCGAACGGGGAGATATTCGTCGAGCCGACCGTTATCAGGACGTGGCCCGACGCCCCTCTGGCCGCAATCTCCCTCGCGGCCCCTAACTGGGAAGAGCCCGTTAGGGGCACAAAGCACGCTGAGTGGGAGCCGTACAGTGACGCGAGGCAGACGGCCATCGAGCACGGCGCCGACATCGCCTTGTTGTTCGAGGGCGACATCCTCATCGACGGTGACAGATGTGCACCGCTGCTGCTGGACCACGACGGCGTGGCCTACCATCCCAAGCACAGTGACGGCGCCCTAGACTCGGTAACCATTGAGCAGATCAGATCAGGTCTCGAGGCAGCAGGCATCCCAGTCAGGGGGGCCCGACTCACCCTGAGCATGATCCTGCGCGCCTCTGAGATGATGGTCGTAGGAAGCGGTATGGGCATCCGAGCAGTCGGCACCATCGACGGCACGAAGATTGGCAGACCGCAAGGAAGACTGTTCCAAGCCGCCCGGGAATCCTGGCTCGTTCGGCTTGAGAGTGCTTGGGTCACCGCCGGCGACCTGTAGCGAGCCAGATGGACGACTCCCGCTGGCCCGCTAACCGTAGCGTTGAAGGAGCGGTCCTCGGTGGTAGAATCGAAGCAGCATGCCTACCTGCAGGATGTGCACACAGAACTACCCAAGCAGCCAGTTCGTGAGCGGCAACGGACCGCGCTACCAAGTGTGCGTGCGGTGCGCTGTGGAGAACGACCTCGTCGATGCCGAGGAGGTGCCACAACTCTACTCTGATGATCTGGCCAAGTCACGACTCACTCTGTTCGGCCGGCGCTACCGTCTGTGGTTCTTCACCGGTGCCGGCTGGCTCCTCTACCTCACCCTCGGAAACGATATCGAACTCTGGTCAAACGTATTCCTAGCAGCCTTGGTCATCGGCACTCTAGCGACTCCCGTGCTGCATTTACTCGGTTCGGCCCGGTTCAAAGCCGAATTGGCAAAGCTCACCCCGTGATTCAGTCACGGGAACCCTTGAAATAGAGCCCATTGGGCTCCAAAAGTCAGAGGGAACAGTGGGTTCCCTGTGAAAGCCCGTGAGAATGGATGAATAGTAGAGGAGGAGCAAGCAGAGATAAGGCAGGTTCAGGAGACGAGCAAAATGGCGCTCAGTGTAGCGTTTTGTTAGTCGAAAAACCGTTAGTTCAGTTCGCTCCAGACTACCATCCTAACCCCTCCCGGCTCGAGTCCCCGCGCACGCAAAAGCGCGAGCATTCGCCGGAAAGAGAGAACAGCGGGTTCTCTGAACTGAATTTGGAAGTGAAATGAAAATGCAGAAAACAAAGAATACGAGCATGTTGATTGCTCTGCTTCTAGTGATGATGGCAGGATCCACCGGCGTCAGCGCCGATGGTTCCGACCCTCTGAATCCTGATGACGGCGGTGCCGACTGGGATGGCGATGGTCTGACCAACGCAGAGGAGCAGAATGCAGGAACTGATATGAATAACCCAGACACCGACAACGACGGTCTCCCGGACGGTTGGGAAGTGGCCTATGGCCTCAACCCCAACTCGGCCGGTGATGCGAACGCGGACCCGGATGGCGACGGTCTGACCAACGCTCAGGAGTATGCCGCGGGTACCAACCCGAACTCGGCAGACACCGACGGCGATGGGACGAACGACGGCCAGGACCCGTTCCCGAACGATCCTAACGATGGATCCTCTTCGGACTCCGACGGCGACGGTATACCTGATGCTTATGATCCTGACTTTGAGGGCAACGAGGAAGGCGCTGGAGACGGCGGCACCGATGGTGGCGGACAATCCGAGCAGCAACCTCAGCCAGGCGAAGGACAGGGTCAAGGACAAGGTCAAGGACAGGGTCAAGGACAAGGTCAGGGCCAGAACGGCCAGCAAGGCCAGGGCCAGGACCAAGGCTCACAATCCGGTCAGGATGGCCAGCAAGGCCAGGAAGGCCAGCAAGGTGAGCAGGGCCAGCAACAGGACAACGGTCAGGGACAGCAGCAGCAGGGTGGCGAACAAAGTGGCCAGCAAGGCGACCAAGAGAGCCAAGACCAGAATGGTGACAACCAGAACGGTCAGAACCAGCAGCAGCAGGGCCAGACCCAGGACAACAACCAGGGTCAGCAAGGCCAGCAGTCAGACCAGCAGCAAAGTCAGCAGCTCGACAACCAGGACCAGAACGGCGAGAACGACAACGACGGAGACGGGATCCCAGATGATCTCGACTTTGATGATGACAACGATGGCATCCCAGACAATCAGGATGCCTTCCCGGAGGACCACGACAACGATGGCATCGACGATGCAGAGGACGATGATGACGACGGAGACGGCATAGACGACCGCGAGGAAGTCAATGACGGCAACCCGAACACCGACATCTACGACCACGACAACGACGGTGTCCCCGACAACGTGGACTTCGACATCGACAACGATGGCATTGACAACTGGAACGACGTTGGACCGAACGGCGAGGACTACTCGCGCGATCACGACAACGACGGACTGGACGACGGTGTCGACCCTGACGATGACAACGATAACATCCTCGACGTCGACGAAATCGACGGCGTAGTTGGAGTCTGGCGGTACGACCACGACAACGATGGTCTATCCGACCGCACTGACACCGACGACGACAACGACGGACTCTCCGACTGGTTTGAGCAGAACGACGGCTGGGATTTGACTGGTCAGTTTGACCACGACAACGACGGCATCCCCGATCATCTAGACGATGACGACGATGGCGATGGCATCCCAGACGACGAAGAAGACAACGGCATTCTATGATTGCCGCATGACTTCGCTCTGCAAGCCCGCAGTCGTCGAGTTATGACATAGCGGAGACAGGCTCCCCGGGGGCGTTTCAGTCCCCGGGCGAGCCGCCCCAATCAGAAATCGAACAAGGTAGGCTGGCTTGACGAGCGTAGCCTAGCCACACCGGTCAGCCGGTCGAGAGCGCGCTGCACGCGACCCTCAGAGAAGCCGCGCTCATCCTGCAGGAAGGCCCGCAGATCCTCCTCGACAGCATGGGTCGAGCGGGGCAGCGCGTCGGGCGTGGTGGGATGCTCGAGGAAGAGGGAACGTATCTCATCTAGCCGCTCGGGAATCTCGAAACCCCTCGCCTCTGCGACCGCCTCGAGAGTGCCATGCTCGCGAATCAGTTTGAGCCCAGTCTTGGGGCCGATGCCCCTGATTCCCGGGTGAAAATCGGTCCCGATCATGATTCCGAGGTCGACCAGCTGCTCGTGGGTGATATCGTGCTTGGCCAAGGTGTCGGCCAGCACGACCTTCTCCGCCTGCAACACGCGTCCGAATCTCCTCGTTCCGTGCGAGGTGAGGTTGCGCACCATCACCGGTGCGCCGTACAGCAGGGTGTCCCAGTCCTGACTGGCCACAGCGCCGACCTCGCCCCTCGCGCAGCGAACTGCAGCCGCTCCCTCTGCCTCCATCGGGGCCTCGACCCAAGTCACTCCGAGGAGCTCGAACAGCCGCTTGGTTTCAGCCACCATCTCGCGCGTGTACTCGGCGGTCTGGGGGCCGAGCTTCTTGGCCGCGGTCATGTCACCCGCCTCGACGGCCGCCTCCCAGCGAGAGACCGCCTCTGTCTTACGCTCCCTTCTCCCCTTCAGGGTCTCGCGCTTGAGTTCGTGCGGCCGACCGTCGAAGACGTACACCGGGTCGATGCCCTCTGAGAGCATAACGGTGGTACGGTCGAGGAATCCCATGAGATGGGCCACCGGCTTGCCGTTGTACGACAGCGGCTTGCCATCCTCGCCGGTCAGCGAGGTGATGAACTGGTAGGCGTTGAGGAAGGTGTCCACAGCCACTCTCTGACCTGAAAGATCACTCATCTCGAGGGTCTCGATGACAGCCAAATCGCGTAAGTTGCAACCCATTCTCGCTTTCCCCCTCGCCGTGGTGGTCCACGGTAACGGTCGAGGCATTTAGGGTTGAAGCCCGCCGCCGACCGCATGGAGGGGCGCGTATGCAGGGACTGACTCTGATTGGCAGCGGATGGCATCCGCACCTGTTCAGGGCCGAGATCAAGGCGCTAACAGGACCTCTCGAGGTCATCCATCCGAGGGTGGTCTACATCCCGTATACCGATTCAGCGATCCGCCGCCTCTCTAGGGCCGCCTTGCTCGACGAGGTCCTGAGCAGCGCTGGACGAGTCTGGCTACATTCAAGCATCACAGATGGAGAAATAGCCCAACATATTGCTGAGTGGGCAGGTTCGAATCTTCCGAAAGGCAGTTTTGCTGTCCGTGCACGTAACCTCGGCACTGGAATCGATGGTCTGTCCCGCAATGCCATCGAGGGCGAAGTGGGAGCGCTGGTTATGAGTAAAGCCAACCCGGTGAACCTTGAGAGCCCGGAACACGAGATCGTGGTAGTTCTGGCGGGTCCCGAAGACGGTCCCATACACCGCGACTCAATGAACTTCATCGGCCCGAAAGTCGTCTGGGGGCTTCGTGAGTCCGCCTGGCAGCGTGAGAGTTTCACCGGCAGAGCACCGACTGATAGGCCGTTCTTCCAACCAGTCTCTCTAGACCCCCGACAGGCGAGGCTGCTGATATCCCTAGCACATCGCGCTGGAGTACAGTCGACCACTGTGGTCGACCCGTTCTGCGGCACCGGTGGAATAGCGATCGAAGCCGCGTTGCAGGGTTTGGAGGCCCTAGCCAGTGACCTCGATGGCCGAATGGTCGAGGGGACCCGTCAGAATCTCGATTGGGCGGGTGTGTCGGCGAGCGTCGAGATGAGCGCAGTAGCCGACGTCGCCTCCGTCTGGGGTGAGAGGAGCGACTGCATCTTCGCCTTCGACCCGCCCTACGGACGCAGCTCTTGGAAGTCGGACGACGGACTAGAACTGCTCCTAGAGGCGATGTCAGCTGCTCACCAGATAGACTCGCAGGGCGCCGTTTGCACGATGCTTCCAGCAGGCCCGGAAACCCTCTCACAGGAATCTGAACAGAATTACCAAGTGATGGGCAGGCCTTGGGGTGAAGTCGAGGCCCTCATACGGGAACGCGGGTGGGTTCCGGTGCTCAAATCTCCAATTAGGGTGCACCGTAGCCTAGCGAGGATGGTGGTTGTCTGCCATCCGGCGGATTGAAGACGGGTCGCCACGGCTCGCGAGTTGGAGAGGGCTGTTAGGGTAGTCTGGATATCCTTCCGGCTTTCGGAGCCGGAGACGTGGGTTCGAATCCTGCACGGCCCGCCACTATCGCTTCCAGTGGCTAACTTCGTCACCGTCCACATCGATCGTCGAAACGCACCTCAGTCCGGCGTCCGACAACTCGTTTTCGTCGAACGTCAGACCACTGTCGCCGGACAAGGTGGAGGGCGAGCGACACAGGTGTGCTCGGTCGACCGCTTCCTCTGTGAGGAAGCGCCTCCAGGTATCCGCTCCTCCTTCGACTAGGAGGGATTGGATTCCACGATCTCCCAGCATGTCCAAAATCCGTGAAACCGGTAACTCACCATCGTCATCCGTCAGCACCATTCGCTCCACATGAGGCGCATCGTCGATGGCTCCCGGATTGGTGCAGTGGACCAGCAGCGTGGGCGCTGCACCATCGACCAGCAGCTTACTATCTCCCGGAACTCTGCAATTCGGGTCAATTACGACTCTGAGAGGTGAGCTCCTCGGGCTTATGTCCGGTCCGCGGACTGTCAGCGATGGATTGTCGCGAATCACGGTGTTGATCCCGACTAGAATCGCCATAGAATCTGCTCGGAGTTCGTGAACCAGCCCGAGCGAGGCCTCCGAGGAGAAGCGCTCCGCAGGCAGAGCTGGGTCACCGTCAATCCGACCGTTGGCGTCAATAGCGGCCTTGAGCAGAACGTGGGGGCGCCTAGTCCGGCACCAGTGCATGAACTCGTGCATCTGCTCCTCGCACTCGTCCACGAGCAGACCCTCCTCGACATTTACTCCCTCGGAGCGCAATGTCTCGGTCCCACCACCCCTTACGGTCGGATTCGGATCCGCTGCACCGACCACGACATGGCTCACACCGGCCCAGAGCAAGGCCTCTGTGCAAGGCGGCGTCCTGCCGAAGTGATTGCAAGGCTCGAGGGTGATGTAAGCCGTGGTCCCTCGCGTAGGAACCCCACGAACCTCGGCGTCGGCGATGGCCATCTGCTCAGCGTGCAGTCCACCGATGTGGTCGTGCCAGCCCTCAGCGACAATCTCGCTGTCTCGCACAAGCACGCATCCGACCGGTGGGTTGGGCATCACCCGCCCTCTTCCGAACTCGGCCAACTCGAGCGCACGTCGCATGAAATCGGCTTCACCGTTCATCTAATCCCAGACTCGGGAACTGCCTCCTACTCATCATTTCTTGTATTGAGAGTATTCAAGTTGCAAACCCATCCTGTAGATATTGTGTCTCGCATTGCCTGCATCCTCAATCCTAACGCTCGCGACGGGCTCTCAGTGAAGCAGTGGGACCAGTTTGAGCCCGCTCTGAGGAAAGCCGGCTTCGACATCGACCTCCATCACACCGAGGCCCCGGGCCATGCGATGGACATCGCTGAGGGACTGCGCCACGGCGATCACGAACTCGTCGTCGCAGTCGGCGGCGACGGCACCGCCCACGAGGTCGCCTCCGGTCTGCGAGGCTCCGACAAGGTGCTGGGCATACTCCCCATCGGAAGCGGCAACGACTACGCCCGCGCCCATGGCATCCCCACTCCGAAGGGCAACAAGTTCCGTGACATGCAGGGTGCAGTCGACATCCTAGTCAACGGAACCGACCGCAGGGTCGGCTCGGTTCGCGTCGAAGGACCCCCAGCGCCAGATCATCCGGTCAAGGCCGCCCCTGTGCATCACTCCTGCAACGGCGAGCCGGAGACGCCCGGCAACCTCGTGCGCTGGAGCTTCCTCGAGTGTGACGCCGGTGTAACCTCGATTGTCAACCGGATGAAGGACGAGGGCCAGTTCAAGTGGATACGGGGCCAGTCAAAGTACACTGCTCTTGCTATCAAGGCGATCATTTTCTGGAAGAAGCAGCGAGGCAGGATCGCCATAGACGACGGAGAGGATAGAGGAATCGACCTCTCGGGTCTGTTCTGCCTGAGTCAGTGCCAAACCTTCGGAGGTGGATACAGGGTGGCCCCAGGAGCCAAGCCGACCCAAGGCCATTGCTCGCTGGTGATGGCTTGGGGCCTTTCCAAACTGCAGATGCTGATGCTGATGGGTCCTCTCGAGAAGGGCAAGCACATCGGCAAGTGGGGCGTCACCATGCAACCCGCAGAGAGATTCGAACTCAGTGCCTCCGACGGAGACCCTCTTTTCCTGAACGTAGATGGTGAGGCAGTCATCACTACTCCAGCTATTATGCAGTACCACGACGACCAGTTGACAGTACGGGGCGCAACCTCGATTCCTAACGAGTGATAGTGGCGCAGACGGAGAGATTTGAACTCCCGAGTCACAAGGACACCGGATTTCAAATCCGGCGCTATACCAGGCTAAGCGACGTCTGCAGCAGGATTGCGAAGCCGTCGCTGTCCATGAATCCTTTCGGACTCACAGGCCGTATGTACCGGGTCTGCACCATGCTGGTAGCCCCGTGGTCGCTTCTGGGTGAGTGAGTCCGATGAATAGGATCATGACGATGATGAAGAAGGCCGGGAACAGAGCGGTAAGAGTCAGTATCCCCGAATCTCCCTCCCCCCAGAGGTGCATGAAGATGGCTGCTATCATCATGAACTTTGGAATCGCGATTATCGTGAGTATCCACAGGGTCAGTTGCCTCTCTGTCATATCGAAGCCTCCTGCAGTGGGCCCTAAGTCCGCTCCTACAGCCGCCACCTCGATCAGGGTGAGCAGCATCAGCCCGGCGAAGTTCAGCCAGTATGCGTCTATGCCCAAGATTTTGTTTGACATGTTTTCACCTCAGTACAGATAGAAGAATGGGAACACGAGGACCCATACTAGGTCGACGAAGTGCCAGTAGAGGCCGAAGTACTCGATAGAGACAGCGCTCTGGGGCGTGTATGCACCGGTCCATGCCTTGTAGGTCAGGTAGGTCAGCCCAATTATCCCGCCTAACACGTGGGCACCGTGCGTGCCGGTGGTGACATAGAACATCGTGGCGCTGACCTTTATGTTGGCCACCATATGAGCCCCGGTGGCCTCATCGACGTAGTTGTGGGATTGGTAATGGTCGTTGCTGATCAGGTAACCCTCGCTGTACAGAGAGTGTATCTCATGCTCGTGGATTCCGAGGAATCCTATCTCCGGCACATGGAAGCCGATGAACCACTCGACCATCTTCAATGTCAGGAAGAGGGTGGCCAAGAGCCAGGTCGCGCCTAGGTAACGGTAGACCCTCTTCCTGCGAACCTCCTCGTCGACGCTGCCCTCGGGCTTGTGGGCCCAGCGCAGTGCCTGCACGATGGTGAACGACGAGATAATCAGCGCGAAGGTGTTGATAGCCCCCGGGGCTATGTGCCACCAACTCGAAGCGATCAATTGACTCGCCGGCTCGTAGCAGTTTACTGCGACGCCCTCTACCCAGTCTCCGGACTCGAACACGGTGTCGCAGCGGGGGATTCCCAGCCTGTAGCGCATGTAGGTGCTGAACAGGGAGGTGAAGATCATCATCTCGGACATCAGGAAGACCCACACCCCCACCTTGCGAATCTGGATGTTCTTGAACGGGACTCCGCTGGAACGTGGCTCGTAGGTACCGTCGAATGACATGTCCTGACGCCACCATACGATGAATGAGGACGCGATAACGGCTAACCCGACGAATACCATCGGCAGGTAACCGGAGTCGTACTCGCCAAAGGCGAACAAATTGCCGAACATCAGTAGGAAGATGCCGACGCCGATTGCCAGAATGAGTGGGGCGAATGAGTTGTGCGGCGCACCATGGCCCCAGTCATGAGGGCCCCATGGGCTAGGGTGGTCCTCGTCATGGCCGTAGTCATCGCTCAATGAGATCCCTCCTCTACTGTATCGTCAGCTACCATGAGCCTCTGGAACCACTTGCCAATTTTACCCGGCTCGTTAGCCACGTGTTCGTTGGCATCCTTCAGTGTAGGAATGTCGTGCGGGTCGAAACTAGGTGTCGGTGGCGGTGAGGAGGTCATCCACTCGAAGGACCAGCCACCCCAAGGGTCGGCGGGGGCCTTCTCGCCACGGACCAACGACTTGATCATGTTAGCAACCAGAATCAGGTTGCTGGCGAAGAACAGGAAGGCGGATATCGAGATCATCATGTTCCAATCAGCAGCCCACTCCGGCAGAGCTTGGAAGTCATCGGTGGTGATGTAGTAGGTGTGTGTCCTCCGGATCATCCCGACCACACCGAGTCGGTGCATCGGCCAGAACAAGGCGTTGTAGGAGATGAAACCAGTAAGGAAGTGCAGTACTCCGAGCCTCTCATCCAGCATCCTACCAGTCATCTTAGGGTACCAGTAGTAGATGGCGGCGAAGAAGCCGAAGACAGTGCCTCCCACCAGCACGTAATGGAAGTGGGCGACGACGAAGTAGGTCTCGTGCAGATGAACGTCCATTCCCATAGACGGGAAGAACATCCCGGATATCCCACCGAGCGTGAAGGTGACTAGGAAGCCCAGAGTCCAGAGTGTGTGCGTGCGGTAGACGAGCGAGCCACCATGCATCGTCTTGAGCCAGTTGAACACCTTGATTCCAGTTGGGACCGCGACCAGCATGGTCGTCAGCATGGTGACGAACCGGAGAGTGGGAGACATTCCCGAGGTGAACATGTGGTGCCCGTAGACGATGAAGGCAACTATGCCGATGCCCGCCATCGCGTAGACCATCGACTTGTAGCCGAAGATAGAGCGTCGCGCACTCGTCGCAACTACTTCGGAGATCACTCCGAATGCAGGGACCACGACCACGTATACCTCAGGGTGTCCGAAGTACCAGAACAGATGACTCCAGAGTAACGGGTCTCCGCCTGCTGAGACGTCGTAGAAACCCGTCCCGATGGTACGATCCAGATAGACCTGAATCAGTCCGACCCCGAACGCCGGTATGGAGAGGAACAGCATCAGGTTGGCGACGAGTATCGACCAGGTGAAGAGTGGCATCTGGAACCAGCCCATCCCGGGCGCGCGCATTACCGCGATCGTGGTCAGGAAGTTGATTCCAGTGAGAGTGGATGATGCGACTAACATGAGCTGCCCCGCGGCCCACATGCTAACGCCCGCATGCGCAGTCTCAGTCACGACATAGGGCGCGTAACCGGTCCATCCGGTATCGGCTCCAGCACCCGAGAACACCCCGGTGAAGATCAGCAACGCGGATACGGGTTGCAGCCAGAAAGAGAGGGCGTTGAGGCGGGGGAAGGCTAGGTCAGGTGCACCTATCTGCAGAGGCACGATCCAATTGGCGAAGCCCGCTATCAGCGGCATCGCAGCTAGGAAGATCATCGTAGTTCCGTGCAAAGTGAAGAACTGGTTGTAGTAATCCTGGCTGATGAAGTCATTACCGGGGGAAGAGAGTTGCACCCGTATCATCATCGCCATGATGCCGCCGACCCCGAGGAAGAACAGCCCCTGAACGAAATACAACGTGCCTATCTTCTTGTGATCGGTGCTGGTGAGCCATTCTGTTATCCAAGGAGCGAATTTTTCCCACTCGAAACCATCCGGGTTGTTGCGGTAGAAGACATAGAGGACGACGATACTCAGTAGTACTGAAGAGACCAGAATCAGAGTAGCCAGCACCTTGAACGGGTCAACAGGCGGAGGCGGAGGGGGGCCGAAGCCGAGTACGGTTGCCTCGGCCTTGTTCCACATGTCGCCGCTGGAGCCAGAATCACCCTCGTTGCCGTTAACCGAGTTGGTATGCAGCACGAAATCGACATCCTTGCCGCTGTCCGGGGCCGTCCACTCGATGGTCCAAGAGCTCTGGTCGTTACCTTCTACGGTGTGTGTGGCTTCGCTGGGACCCATCAGTTGGGTGGATGAATCTACTGTCGCGAATGAGCCATCGCTGGCCCAGAGGTTGAACCCGCCGACATTCGCGTTGCCCTCACTCCCGGGTCCTCCAGTGAAGGAGACCGTGACGGCGTAGGTCACCGATGCGTTGTAGGACTCCGGCAGCCCGGAGATGGAAGCAATGACGGAGTCGCTTGTATCCGTACCGTGACAATTGCAGCCAGTATCCTTCACACCGGAGATCCCGCTTGGCAGCGATGTGACCGATGGAGCCACGACCATGGCCAAGGCCAAGATGGAGAATATTACCAGTCTACGTGACATCACTCCCTCCATGCCCATAATCCCACCTAGCCGTTCACAGTAACTTGAGCAGTCATGTACGCATGGTTGTCTCCGCAGAACTCTGCGCACAGCATGAGGAAGGAAACCTCCTCAGTTGCAGGGAGCCAAAGATTGGTCTCCACTCCAGGAATGACATCCTCCATCATCCCGAAGTTGGTGAATTTCGGAGCGTGGGTCACATCCTGGGAAGTCAAAGTCGCAAGGTAAGTCTCCCCGGCCTTCAGATTCAGCAAGGGTTTGGTCTCACCCTCAACGGTTGCGAAGTCGGTGGAGCACAGGTCTTCGGTCAGTTCCATGCAGTCGAACTCCCAGAACCACTGCTGGGCGTCGATAGACATCGCATGATAGCAGTCTGACCGGACGTACCCACCCTCATCGACGTAATTGTTGGAAGACTCTCCCTCCGTGCACTCGCTGCCGTGGTAGCCATCCGGACCGGTTTGACTCCAGACCGCGTCGAGTGGTGCCCACGAGATGTAAGTTAGCCAGACTATGAGGATGAACGGCAAGACAGTCCATGTGATCTCAAGTCTCAGATTGTCGTAGTCTTTTGGGAAAACACCCACCTTTAGATCATCGACATTAGGACTCTCACCGTCGACCGAGCGGTAGTAGAAAGTGTGGTGGTAGAGCCATCCAAATGTGATTGCCCCGACAAATAGCGACCATAGGATGTAGTCTTCCCATAAGGCATCGTATAGCGGGGTCACTCCAGCCATAGCTATCTCTCATCCAGACGCGTACGAAACACCCTCATAAGTATCGCGGAATCGACATCTGGAGAGGCAGCGAAGAGTGGTCAAGAAATGACTTCAAGGAGATGCCGATTTAGGACTACTGAAGATGACTCTGAATTGGTCGCGAGAGGACTGACGATGTCCACGAGGAAGGACCTGCCTGACTGGGTCGACGAGCGAGCTCGGAAGGCCGGCCCGCCGGACCGTGAGATTAGATTCCGAGCGGCGGCCAGAGCCATAGCCGAATCCATCCTCAGGAACCGCCCAACGATAGGTTCCCCGGACTGCCCGGTGATGGTCGAGGGCATCAAGGACGAAAAGGCCCTCCAGGTGTTGGGATTCTCCGGGACGATAGAGAAGGTGAACCGCGGCTGGGACCGCTCTCGATTGGTCGCTTATCTTCATGACACCTACGGTACCCGAAACACCGTCGACAGCGGACCACCGCTGATTCTGCTGATGGACTGGGACAGGACCGGAGGCAGATTACAGACCGGTCTCAGGGACAGGCTGATGGCCCTCGATGTCCCTGTTGACGAGGAACTTAGGAGGGTGCTTCTGAAGGTGATGAAGCCCGAAGGCAGGACGGTGGAGTCTCTGGCCCCACACGCCAAATCTCTGATTCCGATGATTGAGGAGCAACTCGAAGAACTGGGCTGACTACTCCTCCGGCAGAGTAGTCGGGGATTCCTTGACGGTATTCAGGACGAGATGAGTTACCGAGCGCTCGACACCGTCGACCGACATGACGTTCTTGGACAACTCATCCAAATCACTTCTGTCACGGGCCCGAGCGACGACCATGGAGTCGAAGTCACCGGTCACGTCGTACACTCCATAGACGCGCGAGTCCTTGGCGATCTTCTCCTGGATCTCGATCAGACGACCCTTTTGTATGCGCAGCCCGATGACGACATTCAGGTCCCATCCAATCTTCTCAGGGTCCAGCAGCACGGTGTATCCGAGAACTACACCGGCCTCCTCGAGTTTGCGCACCCGATTGCTCACAGTGCCTAGGGAAACGCCCACTTCCTCAGAGATCTTTCGCATCGAGGTCCTAGCGTCTCGTTGCAGTACCGAGAGGATGCGACAATCGGTTTCATCGAGCATGTAATCACCGGGAGTTGCGGAGTCCGCGGTACGGCTATTGAACATATGCAGGCTACTAGGATAGTTGCTTGGTCGAATGTTCATCGAGATGGCTACTATTCCTCTTCTTTCTCAGTTATCGATAAACCCCGTTTGAGTGAGAGAATCCGGCGCTCTGCTTTCCCCATCATCAGACTCACCCGTACGCCGACCCACACCGGCACGCAGTCCCGGGTGACTCGATCGATGAGAATGTGACCGCCTTTGACAGCATTCACTCCAGCCTCGTCAGGAGATGTCTCCTCATCTGCAAGCAAACCATCGATGAGTTCGCCATCGACTTCGCTTGAGGCATTCGGCAGTCTCGGAGCCAGTTCGTGTGCCGCCCCTGCGACGATTCTCTCGACAGCACCTCTTCGCAGGCGCGCGGCACTGAGTCCGAGGTGGATGACTTTGAGCGGGCGCCAGCGTCCGCCCGGAATCCTCGTCCGACCGCCGCGCCGGCTTCTTTCAGACTCCCAGACATCGTGCACCTCTGGAGTTGAAAGCAGCAGCCGCTTGCCACGCAGCCAGAGGTTGTTCGGCAACGCCCCCCATGCCGACTCCACTACCGAAGCAACCTCGTCCGGAATCGGGCGGGGGGAGTTGTCAGAGTCCGCCTTGACCTCCTCAACGGTCATCTTCACCTCGACCTCAGGAGCCGGACGCTCGGATGCGTCCTCGGACTTCTCCAGCACGGCGATGAAGAATCCACCTCCTCCTATCTTGTCGTTCCACACGCGCATGGAGCGAGGCAGTTGCGAGGCGATGCCCTGCTCGCTTGGCGGCTGCATGGATTCAGGCATCTCGACGACAGCGACCTCACCGTCATCGTCCAGACTGGGCCAGTCGGCGCGCCCTGCCTCGCCGGGCACATCAGGCAGCAACTCCCTGACCGACTTCATGTCGACGCCCTCGGAGTTGCGCAGTACCTCAGCCACAACCGCCTCGTCTTCGACTGGGTCGAGCGAACAGGTCGCGTAGACTATCCTTCCACCGGGCTTCACCAGCGCTACAGCCCGCGTCAGCAGGGCGACCTGCAGGTCGTGCAGGGAACGTCCTCCGGAGGGGAGCCACTTTCCCCAGACATCGGGGTTCTTCCTAGTAGTCCCCGAACCGGTGCAGGGGACATCGACCAGGATCCTGTCGAAGCCTGATTCGGGCACACGTGGGATGTACCGACCGTCGTGATGTACGACAACCGGGGTTCTGGATCTATGCCTCTGTACGTTAGTCACCAGCATGTTGACCCTTGAGTTCACCACCTCGTTTGCGAATACCGCCCCCGCTTCACCCAGATGCTCTGAGATCTGAGTCGTCTTGGAGCCGGGCGAGGCGCACATGTCGAGAACCACTTCTCCGGGTTGCGCGTCCAGAGCTATTGCTGGCAGCATCGAGACCGCCTCCTGACGAGTCAGCCTACCAGTCTCGTGGAGGTCGGCCAGCATTTCTCTGATGTCGCCCTCGGCAGCACCTCGATTGAATGGCAGCGTCCAAGCGCTGCCGGGTCCGATGAACCACCCTATCCTCTCAGAACCAATCCCCTCCAACCAACCCTCGGTCCATTCGCTGTCGGACCTCAGTGGGTTGACGCGGACTGTCTCGGGCAGTCTGTCGAACGAGCCCGCGAGCCAATTCTCCGGATCGTCCCTCCACACTGAAACCGCTTGTAGCAGGACGCTCTCCCGCGCTAGTTGGTCCCAAGGCATCTCACTCTGGCTCATGGCCCACGGGCGAGAGCGCCACGCATCAATTACTCGATGGCGCTGTTCCGCGAGTCGAGCGCCCTATTCGATTGACCTTCTAGCACCGAACGGCATCGTAAATGGTTAAACCCTCAGCGAAGCGCTCGGCGCCCGTGGCGCAAGCCGCATGGGATGCACATGAGAGGATTAGATAGGAGAATTGCTAGGAGTTCGGGAGAACCAACGAAGACAGATTTGAATGGAGCGACTAGGAAACTGGTCGAACTGGTCGAACGCGCTAGGGCCGTAGGGAGGGAGCAGGGCCCCCTCGTGCCCGTCGAAGCGCTAGTGACCATCGAGCGCGACAAGTGGATATGGCAGATTGTTGACCGCGAAGTCCTAGATATCCTCAGTCACAGGCTAGTGTTTGAGTCCAACAACGGGAAACGCAGGGAGATCCTGATGACGGCGTGCATCGACACCGCGATGAACGCAGCGTCGAGGATAGTCGAACTCGATGGCGGATGCGTCCTGATTGAGACGCTGGACCCCTGACTCGACCCCTATGGGGTCGCATTCTCACTTCTCGTGGGCTTGAAATAGTGCAGGCAGGTGCGACGGCCGATGGCTAAGGAGGAGAAGCGCAGTGGAATCCAGCAGGCTGCTGGACTGATCCGCTACTTCGACGAGGAGTCCGAGGACGCCATACAGATCTCGAAGGGCTCGATTTACGCGGCCTGCATAATATTCTCAGTGGCCATCTACCTCGCCAATTATGGAGTGTGGTCTTGGATGTGGGCCACGCTGGGACTCTGATCACTCCTCTTCGGAGAGGTCGACGAAGGGAACCTCGTCGAGCAGGTGCTCAGCATCGACATCATCCTGCTTCTGGGTGTTCGGAGTGACTGAGTGCCGCTGAGCCAACCGCTCGGTCTCACGCACCTCTGTGCTCGGGTCGGCCTCGATGATAGCGCTGGCCGCGCGTCCCAGCGCGCGCTCGACCGCCGGGGCATTGCGGTCCGCCAGAGCGGCCCGAGCCTCCTGCAGCGCATTGTCGGCGGCATCGAGAACTCCCTCGACTGACTGGTCGGAGCCCCTGAGTTTCCTCAGGGCATCCTCGAGATGGTTCACCTCCTCGGCCATGTCCTCCCTCGCTCGGCTGATGAGGCTCTCCCATGCTTCCTTGTGCTGTGAGGAGTCGCACTCGGAGGCTTTCTCGAACTGTCGCAGCCGTGAAGCCTCCCAAGGGTTCCTGCCGAGTGAGGCGACGAGGTCGTGGACGCATCTAGCTCGTAGCCCCAGAGGCCCCGTGATCTCGATTCTGTTGAGGAAGCTGGTCGCGAACAGTCCGAAGCCCCAGTATGCTCGGCTGGTGATGGTCAAGGACAACTCGTTAGCGCGCGAGGTCAACTCCCACTTCTGTTCGTCGTAGCCCGGCTGCTCTGTGAATCTGGGCGGGTCGTGGGGGCCGAGAGCCCGTAGCGCGGCTTGGGAAACGTCACCCAGGAACACCTTCCCCCCTGCTCCAGGCCAGCCTTCGGCGCGAAGATACCCCTCTTCGTCTATCGCCATCCTCGGTTGCCCGTCGCACACCTGTGCGTAGAGCACTGTGACGCTGGGGTCCGACCCCACGGGTCGTTCTGAGCCGTCAGTCACGGACCTCTGCGAGCGCGCGACGGATTGAACGTTGCGCGCTGGTGGGAACCGCTAAGACCCTCCAAACCGAGCGTATCTCATGCCGCGCCGAAAGTACGGAAGGCTCCAGAAGGTGGTCGAACACCCTCCTTCTGACAATTGCAGCAGGTGCAGAGCAGGGAAGCACTGCCCCATCCCGTCCCACCCGGGATTCTCCATGCTAGCGGACCGCGAGTGGCAGGGCCCCGAGTCGGTAGACAAACGCGGCAACAAGAAGAACCCGGCTAGGAAGTAGCCTCAAGGGATTCTCTGGTAGGGCGCCTCGCCGACTTCAGGCGACGACTCTTCGGCTTCGATGACTGTGACTTCGTCTGGATCATCGGTAGTGGCCCCTTCTCTCTGGGCACGGTGGTAGATCTCCCTCAGAGTCTGATCTCCGATCTCCAAGTACACCCTCGTCGTTGCAATGCTAGCGTGACCCAGTAGCCTCTGGATGGTGACGAGGTCGGCGCCGCGTTCCAGAAGCCCGGTAGCGAAGGTGTGCCGAAGCGTGTGCGGGCTGAGGCGGGAGCGCGGTATATCGGCAGCGTCAGCCAGCCTGTCCATCAGTTTCTGGACCGAGCGTGGGTTCATCCTGCGGCCCCTGCTTGAGAGCAGGAGTGAGCGCTGCTCATCCTCCCGTTCGCAGATCCCCCTCCTAGTATTTCGAATCGGAGTCCAGCCCTCGATGGCCTTCACTGTTGCTTGGGTGAACAGGACCGTGCGGTCCTTCTCCCCCTTGCCACCGATCACCAAGGCGGACATGTCCTCGGTGTCGACATCGTCTGTGTCCAGCCCGCACAACTCTGAGACCCGCAGGCCGGTGTCTAGGAGTATCGTCACTATAGGCTGCGCCAACGGATCCTCCGACTGGCTTGCAGCTGATCTGACCCTGCCCAACTCTTTGCGCCCTAGAGTCCGTGGCAGCGAGCGACTCCGGTTCGGTCTCTGTATCCAGTCGGGCACCGAGTGCCCGACCCACTGCAGGAGGTGCGAAGCAGCGGCGATTCTGGCGTTGACGGTCGCCGGCTTGAGTTCACCTATCGAGTTCAGCCAGGCATCGAGCCTGCCTCGGTTGGGGTCGGCCCTCGAGTGAAATTCCAAGACACTCAGTGCCTTGGCCCTGTCCCAGTCCAAATCACCCTCTCCGGGCAGCGCTGTCGTGCTGAAGGTTCGAGCCGCGACCGTGTAGGCACGGATTGTGTGCTCGCTCTTCTTCTCGGTCCTCAGTCGCTGGGTCCAGCAGTCGAACCAAGGTAGGCCTGAGAGGCTGTGGAGCCGGGAGGGAAGGGGAGAACCACCCCTCACTCCGATGTCTGCGAGTCTGTTTCCGAGCCGCCCCCCCAGACCGGTATTGATCCAGGACCCCGCACCATCTTCATTCTGTTCAGTCAATTACCTCGCCTCTTAGCCGCGAACGGCCGTGCATCCCTGCCCTTACGGGCGAGCCCAAGTCCGCCTATTCAGACTTGAATGCTTCTCTCCCCAAAGGGGTGAGAACCCTCGTTTGGAAGACGGCTTGAAAGAGCCGTCACGATTCAATCGTAAGCCTGCGAGTAGTCACTGACTCCGTTGTTGTCCATGGCGGCGCTGTCCGAACCGTCCTCTGCCTGCGCTCTGCGTAGTCTCCTGTCCAGAAGCTCGACTACTTTACCGGCGACAATCTTCCCACAGGCAGACTCGATGCCCTCAAGCCCCGGGCTTGAGTTAACCTCGAGGACCAGTGGGCCGCCACGTGACTCCAGCATATCGACTCCAGCGAAGTCGAGGCCGAGGGTCTTTGCCGCTAGGCAGGCGATCTCGGACTGCCTCTGTGAGATTTCAATCGGCTCGACGCTGCCACCGAGGTGGAAATTGGAGCGGAACTCTGAGCCGTGCGCCTTGCGACGCATGGCTGCCACGACTTCACCACCCACGACTAGGGCACGAATGTCCTGACCATGTGATTCCTGAACGTACTCTTGGATGAGAGGTCTCATGTCGCGCTCCAGCATCTGATACACTAACTGGCGTGCCTGCTGGTCTGAGTGAGCTAGGAATACACCGGAGCCATGGGTGCCCTCATTGGCCTTCACCACGCAAGGAGTCCCGCCAACGAGGTTGACCGCGCGGGCGGTGCCTTCCCAGTTCCCGACATGTGCGGTGACGGGCACGGGTATCCCGGCATCGGACATCATCTTGCAAGACAGCATCTTGTCGCGACTATTCTCGATGCCTACGCTCTTATTGATCACGATGACCCCCGTGCTTTCGAACTGACTCAGGACGGAGACGCCCCTGCGGGTGATCGAGTAGCCAATCCTCGGGAGGACCGCTTCGCATTCCACTGGCCAACCCTTGTTGAAGATACTAACTCCGGTGTCGTCGATGACGTAGTCCAGAGACAGCGGGTCGATGATTCGGACCGCCCAACCGGCTGCCTCCGCTTCCTTGGCGAGGCGCTTAGTGCTGTACAGGCCGGGGCCTCGGGACAGGATGACCAAGCGTGGGTCCATGCCCTGCGCCGACCAGCGGCACTTCTTGAGTCCTTTGCATCCGGAGGCGTTCTCACACCCACGAGTGCGCGTCCTGCAAGGCAGGACGCCGAAGGGGTTGAAAGCCTCCTCATTAGGCTGGGAGTGAGTCGAATGACCTCAGACGAGACGCCTGACCGCGACACGCTGTCTTCGATGAAGGTCAGCGAACTGCGCCAGATGTGCAGCGATCGGGGCTTTCTGGTATCGGGTAAGAAGGACGAGTTGGTCAACAGGCTGATGGGCTTGCCCGATGCTACCAAGAGCGCGCCTGAAGCCTCTCTAACACGTAGCCCAGAAGATATCGACGATGCAATTGACCGGCTGATCTCCCGCGTCAGTGGCGAGTCCCCGTCCGAGGAGGAGTCAGAGCTGGAGGAGCCCGAGGAAGAGGTCCTCGAAGCCGAGATTCTGGACGCGGAGGTGGTTGAGGAAGAGCCAGAGCCGGAGGAGACGGAGGCCACCGGGCTTGAGGACGAGGACGACGATCCGTGGTTCTCCGAAGTGATTCCCAGTGAGGAACCGCCGGAGATATACCTCGAAGACGAAGGCGGTGAGGAACCGTCGATGGTGATCACACTGCCTTCGGTGGCCAACATCCAGAGCAACTGGAAACCAATATCGGCAGTCGCGATGGTGGTACTCCTAGTGGGGGCCATCGCTTTCTACATCGTTCAGGATGAACCGGCTTTCACCGCACGGCCGCTGCGCTACGGTGACCACATGGACTTCACCATCACCGAGACGACCGTCTCTATCACCGGTGACGAGCTAATCGGCCACCTCCGCGACACAGTCTCCCCGACTCTGGACGACGTGTGCGATGAGTTGCAGGCCAGTGTGACGGGCACAGGTTCCATAGCGATCCGCAAGGGCGGGCCCGGAGACATCACCCACGGCTTGGACACCGAGTTGGAAGGGGCGGTCAGCGCTCGTGACGCCTACGGCCGCGAGCACTTGACCGTCGAGCAGATACTCACTCACGACCTGTCGATCGACCTTGAGGGCAAGGTTCGGAATGAAGGGACATGCTCGAACACCGGTTGGAACAGGCAGGACAACGACCTGAGCTCCACCTCCAAGAGTTGGAAGGAGATAACCGGCAAGTCGACCGTCCGCACCGACACGCAGGTCAGCTTCACCGACTCTGACGGCGTGCGCAGCGATGCTAGGTCGGTGATCTACGGCACGGAGGGATTCGGCGCCCTAGGTGACCTAGCACCGATCCTGACCTTCCCCCTGACGCCTATCGAACTCCACGACTTCTTCGGCGACGAGAGCCTCGAGGGGGGCGAGACCTCGAACGACCACATCAACTGGAACTCCGACTGGAGGTGGGAGGTCTTCGATGAGATCAACACCGCGACGCACGGCCTAGTCTACCCAATCAGGATCTTCCACTTCGAGATCGGCCGCTGCCTCGGCCACGCCATCATCGACATACAGGTCAAGCAGGGCAATCCCTGGCCGGTCAGGCAGGAGGTCGACATCGTCATCGACAAGGATCTGGAGACCAGTGACTGCAACTTCTTCGTGAGCGCTGGAACGCAGGCCGCCCTGCCAGACGGCACCCTGAGCGTGATGATGGTGCTGACTGAGACCTCCAGCAACGCCGGCTCCACCGCGGCGCACTGGGGCGTCGCTTACGCGGGCAGCCCCGGTGCGGGCGAGGACATACCCACCGACACGCACCACTGGGGGCTGGCCATGCCGGACGAGACGGAGATCAGGATGTTCGACCTGGAGGCGGCGGTGGAGTGCCTATTGGCGAACTACTCGACGACTCACGCCGCCCTAGCCCTCGACTCGGGCGGTTACATCTGGCAGGCGGCATGGTCTGAACCCACCCGCTCACCGGAGTGGAACATGTCGTGGGTCAGTGACGACGACACGTCGGGCTGGATCATCCTGCGCTCCAGCTGCTCACTGATAGACGAGGGCTACTACGAGGACGGTGAGTTCAAGTGGAACCGCGAGGCAATCCCGAAGACCCTCACGCTGGACCTACTCGAGACCAGAATCCTGTCCGAGACTAGGTACCCCGAGCTGAACCCGTTCATCGACAGCGGCACCAACTGGTACACCGACATCACCTACGCCTACCGCCTGTCAGTTTCCGAGGAGAACGAGCTACTCGGCATGCTGCCCGGCGGCCTAGGAGAGGGGCAAGTGACCATAGCGGGAAGTCGCACTTGGGAGGATTCGGGCAGGGACAACGCGCTCAACTTCGCCATGAACGCGGAGACCGGCCGGATGGTCGCCTGGTTCCACACCTCGCTGCCAGCGAACTAGCGCCTAACCGCCATGGAGGCGGTTCCTTCCAGCGGTATGTTCAACACCGCTCCGAGCGCCAGAGGCGCTCGTATGACCGTCGACGAGGAGGGCGACACGCTGCCCGAAGTGGAGAGCGCACCACTCGTCATCGACGTGGAGTTCACCGAGGTCGAGGAGGAGTCGACAGCCCCGTCACTGAACGCAGTGGATGAGATCAGCGTCGCGCGGGCGCGCCGCCCGCTCGACCTGCCCGAGGCCCAGCCGACCCCCGAGGGCAGGGCCCGCGTGGTCACCATCATCAACCAGAAGGGAGGCGTCGGCAAGACGACCACGGTCATCAACATCGCAGCGCAGCTGGCGCTGCGCGGCCACAGCGTCCTGGTGGTGGACGCGGACTCCCAAGGCAACTGCGCGACCGGGCTTGGCGTCGACAAGAGCAAGGTGAGCGCGACCACGCGCGACCTCATCCTCAACCCAGAGAGCGCGGTCAACGCGAGGCACGCCACCGCTGTGGAAGGCCTCCACCTGATCGTCGGCGACAGGACTCTGGTCGGGCTCGAGCAGGAGATGCTCAGGCAGCTGGGCCGGGAGAGGCGCCTCACAGAGGCCCTGGAGCCTCTGCTGGGGCACTACGACATCATCCTCATCGACACCCCTCCCACGCTGGGTCTGGTCCCGGTCAACGCGCTGGTGGCGAGCGACGGCATCCTGATACCCGTCCAGACCGAGTACTTCGCTCTCGAGGGGCTGGCCCTGCTCGCAGGGACCATCCGAGAGGTCAGAGCCCTCCTGAACCCCAGACTGGGGGTCGACGGCGTGCTGCTGACCATGCACGCGCCGACCCTGCTCAACCAGCAGGTGGCCAGCGAGGTCAGGGAGGCCTTCCCCGAGCTCGTAGTGGAGCCGGCGATCCGCAGGAACATCAAGCTGGCCGAGGCCCCGAGTCACGGCATCCCGATACACCTGCACGACCCCACCAGCGCCGGCGGCCAGGACTACCAAGCGATGACAAGTGTTCTAGAGCGTCGCTGGGGCCTTGTGTAGGATGTCGGAGAACGAACTCTCCTCCGACTCCCCTCGGGCGGCTGTCCTGTGGATGATCTTCGGCAGCGTCTGCTTTGGCACTATGAACGCCCTGGTGAAGTACACAACCGAGTTCGTCGATGTGTGGATGATCATTCTCGTGAGATCTGCCGTCATTGCCTTCGCTGTTGCCGCTTTCGCGGCCAGCCGCGGCATCAGCCTCAGGGTGAACGACCCGAAGACGATGTTCCTGCGCTGCACGGTCGGGCTGATTGCTATGATACTATATTTCACAGCACTTGGTAGAATTCCTATTGGCCAAGCTGTGACCCTGCAGTACACAGCACCGCTCTTCGTGGCGCTGCTCTCGGGCAAGGTGCTGGCAGAGAAGGTCTCGCCCGGCGTCGCCCTGCTGGTCATCACCGCGTTCGCGGGGATCGTGCTCATCGTCTCCCCCGATCTCGGCAGCGTAGAACCTGATGCCCTGCTGGCACTGGGATCCGGACTATTTGCCGCCCTGGCCTATATGTTCGGTCGCGAGTTGAGGAAACCCGATTCGGCG
>JAKUUP010000039.1 GCA_022447095.1 Candidatus Thalassarchaeum betae | reverse complement strand
GTCCACCAACTCACTGATGATTCCATCTACGAAGCTCGGCCTCGTGTATGTCATCCTTCGCTGCAGTCTGTCCAATCTCCTGTAGGTCGGGTCGCCGGTCGGTGCCATGACCGTCCCTAACTCATCATTGGTATCGGCTCCCGGGTTCGGGTTGGTAGGCACGAAGCCGTGGTCGTAGTCCGAAGGACCTAGCTCAATGCCACAAATGCAGTATTCATAGCCGTCCACAGATTCTGTCTCATCAGAGCCACAATTCGGGCAATTATCGTTTTCTTCTATACAAATGTCATTTTCTATAGAAAATTCGTTGTCATCTGTGCAATTATCGTTGTCGTTTCTATTATTTCTATTATCTTCAAAAGTCATTTTTTCACCTTTTTACATTGCAACAAACGGTATTACGAAACCCCATTTTCCGGCCGTTCGCCACAGGGAGTCTGAGCCGCGCGCAGACGCCCTATAACAGTGAGGGAGAAAGGTAGCTAACCGAGGTGGTTTGCGCCGGTTTCTCCGACGTCGTGGAGTTTCTGATGGGGCGCCATAAACTCACCGCTCCTAATGGTGGTCCGGAGCGTTAGGTCCGCACCAGTAGCAGAGGTAGTAGTTCTTCGTATCCTCGTCCTCTTTGACTGAAGAATATAGTGGGACGAACCGGTTCCAACCGACTAGGCTCCCGGGTGCACGACCTGGTTGTCGGAGGTAATCCGCCCTATGCAGGAATCCCCCATCATGGCACTCCCGGCACTCTGTGTCGATGTAGTCGAGCAGGAACTCCCAGACCTTCGTCTCATCTAGCATGGCCAGAAGCAGGCTGTACAGCCCAACTGGTGAGGGGGTGCCTATGGGAGAATCCCAGCACAGGTAGACATTTTCTGGGATGTAGTTCCCATACTCTTTGAGGAGGTGGTGCAGCTCTTCCGGAACGCAGTCGGCTCCCTGCGAGTGCTCAATCTCATTCCAGTCGGAGAGGTCCGACATCATCTTGATCTTGAACTCAGAGCCGAACCTCCCGGTAACGGAGATGTCGTTGCTGGAAACGGTGATGCCCGGGCTCTGACAGATGAGGGCTGCTACGTGCAGCCACATCTGCCCGTGTTCTTCGGTTATCGTCGAGAGTGGAGGTTCCCAGAAGAAATCTTCAGGCCAGTAGGTCCATTGATTTGCCTCTTTTCCTCTGTTGAAGACCTCGCAGAGATGGACCAGCCACTCGAAGGTGTGGTCCTTGTCTATCAGGTCCCAATCGATGTGGTCCATGGGTTCGTAGGCGTCGTCGCTCATTGATTTCCCCTCCAGAATGTTGCTTGTGCTGTAGGAATGGCGGCCGTACCCGGAATCGAACCGGGATCTGAAGTTACGCAGACAACTATGCTTATTCCATTACACCATACGACCAACGTGCCTCGGTCGGACGGGTCTGACCGAGCGGAGTCATCTTGTGATTCGGGCATGGCGTTTGCTCGGGCGAAAACGATCCCCCCTTGTTAGTACGTGCGAAATCACAATCTCACTTCCTGTATCCTGTTAAATAATGCTCGTCTTTTTTAACACTTTCGGCCTCTTGCATCATCAATCAGGACTGGTCGAGCCGCCATTCCTGCAGTTTCAGGATTCCATCGAGTATCTCCTCGTTGGTGATGCTGCCGGAGCGCGACTCCATGGCCATCAGGACCATCTCGCTGATCTCCTCGTCGGCGTCCTCCCCAAGCACGGCTTCGACTATCTTCGGGATGCCAGTGCCCTCGTTGTTGGCCTTGGACTCCGCGAACAGGCTCTCCAGCCTGTCCATCGCCTCGGACCTGTCGACCTCGCTCATGTCTGGCCATCTCCCTTGCGGTCCTCGGGGCCCAGGGTCTGCGGATCGTCGGCGTAGAGGATGGTCGGCTCGGAAGACCATGATGCTAGAGGGCCTTCCTCATCAAGCGGGGATTCAGGAGCTTCTGAGTGAGCCGTGTGCTTGTAGTGATCGTGGCCGAGCACGACGGCCTCTAGAATGAGGCCGACATAGCAGCCCAAGGTGTCGCGATCCGTGCTCGACCAGTATGCATCGAGAGGATGGCTGTGCAGCCAGAGTTGGAAAGGGATCTTGGCGTCTTCAGGCGGCGACATCTTGACTTGGCCTGAGGTTCCCACATCAACGAACAGTTTGTCATCGGCATCTATGAGGACGCTTATCTCGCGACTCATGCTGTCGCCGAGCTCCCATATCGCACGCCACCACCTTCTCTTCGCCAGACAGGCGACGTGCTCTCGTATCACCTCTGAGTCGTGGTCGTTGGTGTCGATGCAGGATGTGATCAGATTAGGAGGTTGGAACTTCGGCTTGACGCTGCCCTGAGGTTCCAGTTCCTCCTCGGCTAGAGGCATTCGGCCTAGTGTGCCGAAGGTGATGTTTGCTGACTGCGGAAGCGGTGGCATGGCCAACTCGTGGCCAACCATCCACCTAAGGCTCTGCAGCACCCATTGGGCACCGTGGGCGGCAGCGAGTAGGAAACCGAACTCGATATTGCCTGATTTGACAGCGCCCTCGTGCTGGCACGAACGAGCGGGCTGGTCCGGCGTCATACGAGTGACGAAGTCACGGTCGACTGAAGAGTCAAGGGCGATGAAGCCATCAGCCATGGTTCGAAGATCGAGGAAGATGGTGTCGCTTGAGTGAATGACTCGTCGGGCGATGGGTGAGTCGACAGCGACGACGGTCAGATCGGCCGGGGTCATGTCGTCGGCATCACGCACGTCCCACGGGCAAGCCACTACACGCAGGCGAGCGCCCGTGAACGGGCGCATGCTTCGCTCGATAGCCGCTACCTTGTGCATGCCGACATCGTGGAAGTTGAACCTCTGATGGGCGAGGTTCTCATCTGTGACTGTGTCAGAGTCATAAACTCTGATATTGATTCCTCTAGTTGAATCCAGAAGCTCACCTCGGTGGAGCGCTGGGACCAGGGCTGATGTGAGATGCGAGCCGATGCCTCCAGCACCTATGACTGCGATCTCGTAGTCGTTGTTGTCTGTGTAGTCGTTCTGTGTTTGTTCATTCATTTTGATTCCTCGTTTGAGATGTTGCGGCACCGCCGCCGGGCTGTGTCAGCCGGGCGACGGCACCGGGAAGTAAGTCCGGGCCCATGTTGCGGGCAGGTTTGCTCGTTGACCTCAGTAGAGACCGCCGACCAATCCAGGCACGATACGCACGGTACCGACCGTCTCCCAGTCAGCTTCTGCAAGCTGCGGGGTGGTCATCATACCGCCTGCGCCCTGGGAAAATACCCAGGAGTCGCCTCGCTCCTCCACAAGCGCCATTGTCTGGTCTTGCGTCAGTTCGAGTGCCTCGTGTCCAGTTGGCCCTGCTATCTCTACGGTCGTTGTGACAGTTTCCATATGCATTCCTCCTGTGTTGCTAGGCGTTCTAGTGCTGCCCTATTGGATGCCCGGGCGCGGGCAATGTAAGGAGAGAGTCTCTCAGGTGATATAAAGCGCTGGAGATGTCGTCTTCCGGGGGGCTGGCAGACTCGTGCTCGGCCATCAGTTCCCGCCAGCCCAAGTTGCGTACTCGCTTACGCTGCAACTCGAGTTCTTGCTGGGCTTGACATCTGGCTAGCCTCTGCTCGATCACGAGGTACCTGCGCTCCTTCTCGATTCGCATTTTCTCCTGACGAGCTTGTCTTTCCTCACTCTGCTCACGTTCGTAGAGTTCGGGGTCTCGCACTGACCGGATGGCGGCGCGAATTGCACCAGGGAGTCCGCCGCGTTGGAACCCCGACTCGGCCCACAGGACGAAGGAGATGCAGTCGTCCACAGCAGGGAATCCGTGCTCGTTGCCGACAATGCAGAGATTCATCCTACCTCCGGTCTCGGCGCTGCGCACCCATACGCAGAGATGGCGCTCAGGTGAGGGTGGTGGAGTATACGGATTCGCTATGAAACCCCCCGGGATCAATCGACATCGGCGTCTGATAGTCTCCGCTACGTCGAGGACGAACTCGATGTCGTCCTCGTAGCGAGCCGTCACCTGACCTTGGGCAGGGCCAAGGTGGCAAACAGTCGCGTTGATTATGACATCCGTGAGGAGCGTCAGTCCCTTGCACTCTGGCTGGGGCATCTCACCTAGCAGCTTCTCAGGAAGCAGGCCCCTGTCGACTCGTTTCCAATCCTCCTTGAGGTCGCTTTCACTTGCCATCACTCGTCACCTCCGTCGTCATAGCCGTCTATGCCATCCCAGTCATTGGGCAGAAGCGCTAGGGCTAATCCTCCTGTTGCAACTGCGGCTGCAGCCCAGAAGACTCCTCTTAGCAGTCCCATCTACTCACCTCCCATCGCATCGATGAGCCTAGAGATGGTCGTGGCGGCTTTCTCCAATTCCCCCTCCTCAATCAGATACCCAACCATGTCGACGTGTTCCTCGATGGCCAGATCGTAAATCGTCACTTCCCCATTCATCAGTCTAGAGACATGAGTCGCCTTGATGCCTGCCCAGAACTCAGGGAACATTTCCTCGCACGCTTCATAGTACGCCCCAATCATCTCATCTTCAGCTTCCCATTCTGCAGCGCATTCCTCACAGAAGTAGTGGAATTCGATCGAGGGCGGCCAGCTTTCATTCTCTATGGCCGCCTCATCCAAATGGGCGAATGGCACCCCTACTTGGGCCTCGTTCCCACAGGTGCCCAGAATGTCTCTAACAAAACCATCGGCCCTCTGGCATATGTGGCCTTGTGGCATTGTTCCGTCCCACTCTGGGATTAGGCCTACGTGCCATTCATCGTATTCGTCATTTATGCA
>JAKUUP010000038.1 GCA_022447095.1 Candidatus Thalassarchaeum betae | reverse complement strand
TCGCAAAGACATGGAGACTCTTGGGAGGGCACTGGGTCGATCCAAGTCGACTATCGTCTGCTGGGCCATGGGATTGACTCAGCACAGGAATTCGGTCGCTACCATCCAGGAAATTGCCAACGTGCTGTTACTAGGCGGGAATATAGGCAAGCCAGGTGCTGGATTATGCCCGGTGAGAGGACATTCCAACGTTCAAGGGGACCGCACCGTGGGAATCAACCACAATCCTTCACGCGGATTCTTAGATTCTATTCGCGACGCTATCGGCATCGACCCACCTATGAGTCCCGGACTCGACTCGGTGAACTCCGTATTAGCGATGAATGACGGTAAGGCCAACGTCTTCCTATCCATGGGAGGAAACTTCGTCTCCGCCATGTCTGACACAGAGGCCACATCCAAGGCACTGCAGAGCTGTAGCCTGACGGTTCAGATATCGACCAAGCCGAACCGCTCTCACTTGGTCACCGGGCGCACCGCACTGATTCTGCCCTGCCTCGGCAGGTCTGAGAGGGACCTGTCGCCAGACGGCAAACGCAAGTCAGTCTCGGTGGAGAACTCAATGGGCGTGGTGCATGCATCGACAGGTTCTGCACGTCCGGCTTCCAAGGAGTTGCTATCCGAGCCGGCCATAGTCTCGGGCATCGGCGCCGCCTTAGATACCATCACAGGGAAATCGACGATTGCTTGGGAGGAGCATTCACAGGACTATGGTCTAATCAGGGACCTAATCGAATCAACAGTGCCTGGATTCGAATCCTACAACGAACGCCTGAAGGACGATGCGGGTTTCTACCTCCCTAATGCCGTGCGCGACGGTAGGACATTCAATACGGACTCCGGCATGGCCAATTTCAGGGTACACCCTCTGACTTGCGCCAAGGCCCCACCTGGGCAGTTTGTCATGATGACGATTAGGTCTCACGATCAGTATAACACGACGATTTATGGATTGGATGATAGGTACCGTGGTATCAAGAACGCCCGTAGGGTCGTGCTAATGAGCCGCGAGGATATGAGAAACTCCGGAATCGACCAAGGCACACTGGTTGACATAACATCGCACTTCGAAGGGTCTTCACGATGCTCTAAGCAGTGGAGGGTAGTGGAGTACGACATACCTACTGGTAATGTGGCCACCTATTTCCCAGAGGCTAACTCACTGGTCCCTCTGGAGAGTGTGGCCGAGGGCAGCAACACCCCGACGAGCAAATCGGTCATCGTCAGTGTGGTTCCATCGGCCAGCAAGATGAGGTTCTGGCGCAAGCAATTGCGTCAGGTCGCCTGACGCTGGCGTTTCTGCTGTTCCTTGTGAAGTAGTTTGCAACGGTTTATTTGAGTCTTACAGATAGTTACATCCTCATCTTCCAATCCCCGGCCAAGGGCCTGCTCGAAGCACTTAATCGCATCCGAGTATAATTCTACGGCGGCATAGGAGGAGCCCATGTTGTACAGGGATTTGCCTGTGACCCCAGCGGGATCCATCGAGATTGCGGCGTGGTAGGCCTGGATACTCTCGGGATACCTGGCCAATTGGTAAAGCGCGTGCCCCCTCCCGTTTTGAGCCCTGATTCGCAACTCGCGTTCCTCTCTTGGCGCGCCTCCGATGGCTCGCTCGAAGCAGTTCAGCGCCTCGACGCCATTCTCCTCCGATAGCATGCTCAGGCCCTTGTTGTACCACTCTATGCATACGTTGACATTTTCTTCCTCGCTGGGTGGCAGTCGGGCACTAATCCTCTCCTCAGCCTCCATAGCGGCCTCGATTAGATCAGATTCGCTCTGGGCTTCGGCCTCGAGCAGACCCTCATGCTCCTCGCTTTCGATGTACTCGGCCCTCTGGCGGCATTGCTGGGCCCTCTCGATGTGACCTGCAACGGCTAGGGCGTCAGCGAGTCCGTGCCAGATGCGCGCTGACTGACTGTCCTCCTGCAGTAGCTCCTTCCACGCATTCACAGCAGATACGTGGTCACCGCTCTCGGTCAGGTCCTGCGCCTTCGTGATTCGGTACGCATTGGTCCCGACCACGGATGACTCGATATTGCCAACTTCATCATCGTCCTCGGGCTCGTGGTCCTCGACCTGAGCATTGTCGTCCTCATCATCGTCCGAGTCCTCTGCCTGCTCCTGATTCTCTTCAAGCTCGAGCAACCTCTCTGATACTGAACTCTCGGGGTCGATTGCGATGACCCGCCGCCAGTTCTGCACCGCTAGGTCGTTGTCTCCCCTGTCGGCGAAGACCTCGCCTCTGGCGATGAGGCTGTTCACGTGAGCAGGGTCGGACAGCAGAGCGTTCGCGAGCGATTGCATGGCATCATCCTCGCGACCGGCCTTTCGAAGTAATTGGGCGAGGTTGAAGTGCATCTTAGCCTCATCCTCGCCTATCGATATCGCGTACTCAATCGCTTGGATCGCTTCCTCGTCGTTGCCCAGTTGAGACAGGCATATACCGCAGATTGACCATAATTCATGATTGGCAGACGCATCTCCTTCCAGACGCGGCTGAATGGCATCCAAAGCCTCTTGGAACGCTCCATCACTGAGCATCTTCCGAGCTTCCGATATCACCTCCTCAATGTCCCTCAGAACGACCGTTGAATGAAGCAGCGGCATCTCCTCCACAGCTGTGGCCTCAAGCATCGGGATCTCTTCGGTTTCCTCTTCAGAAATTGAGTTCACCTCTTCATCAGCCTCGTGCATGGACGCAATTCTATGCAGATTCTCCTGATCTGCTACGGTTTCGAGCGCCATCCTTGCCATCTCGGAAGCCCTGATGGGGTCTGAACCCTCCAGTAGTACGGCTAGGTTGGCGCTTGTCGCCCCATGATTGGGATTGAGCTCGTGTGCCTTTTCGAACGCAGCCACCGCATCGGCCGTGTTCCCACGCTTGGCCTGCATCACGCCCAAGCCGTACCAGGCCGAGGCGCTGGAGGGATCGATGTCGACGGCTTGGCCGTAGAAATCGACTGCTCCCAGCAAATCTCCCTGCGAGGCCTTGTTGGAGGCTTCCTCTAGCAACTCCATTACTGTGCGCTGAACCACGCTTTCGCCTTGGTGCATCCGGGTTAAACATTCTCCGAACCTGATAGCCTTCGGACCCCTGCATTCAAGTCATGACGCGCCTTCGTAAAGTCGTGGCAGAGAAGATTCGGGTCATGGGAATATGCGGCACATATGGTGCGGATTCCGCTAACGGGAGGATGCTGGAGATAGCATTCGAGCATTGCGAGAAATTGGGGGCGGAATGCATTATGTGGGACAATTCGCAAACACCCCTGCCTCTCGTAGGAGCAGAGGGAAGCTGGGATGACGAGAACGTGAAGGCATTCCAGGAGATGGCTACTGCCTCTGATGCATATATTCTCTCGAGCCCGGAGTACCATGGAACCATGAGCGGTGTCATGAAGAATAGTCTGGACTGGCTATACTCTAAGCACACATCCGGCAAGGTATTCGCACTCATATGCACTCTCGGTGGGCAAGCCAGCAACAATACTCTGAATCATATGAGGATAACAGCAAGATGGATCCACGGATGGGTTACTCCGGAGCAAGTAGCTGTCCCCCACATCAAGGAAGCATTCGACGAAGACGGACATCTACTGGACGAGAAAATCGCAGATAGAATGGAGGACATGGCTAAGTCTCTGGTGGAGACGGCCGAGTACCTAAAATCACGTCGATGAGGCTTCCATGGAGAGCTTACCTGAAGGCTCCGAATTACTCTTGGTGATTGTGGCTGTGTCAGGGGTCTTGACATGGTACCTGAGCAACTTCACTGAGAGATCCACACTCGCCAGGACAGCAGCCCTGGTCGGCGTCAGTGCGATGCTCACACTAGTGGCTTGGGTGTATCTCTGATGACGATCGACGATGACTCCTACCCGACGAGGGCCCCAGTGTGGTGGGCACGCAAGGGCCCTGCTGGCCCTCACCCAGAAGGCACCGGCGCCACTGGGAGACAGGTCGTCATCAGGATTCCGAAGTCCCTGTCTGGAATTGAGGCCATACTGTCCAGGCTGCTGAGGGCGCCTAACGAGGTCCGGCGGCCAATGGACGACATGAACTCGGTACTGTGGGAGTTGATGGATGGAACCCTAAAACTAGGGACGATTACGCGATTGATGGACGCCACCTTCCACGAGAGGATAGCTCCCGCCGACGAGAGAATCAGGGCCTCAATCGGCAAACTGGTATCCGATGGGTTAGCAATCATCAGGCAGAGCCCGTTCGAGGGCGAGTGGAACGTCTCTTCGCGACACGACCCCTCAGGCATGCTGAGTGTGCCAAGCCCGAGGCTTGGTCTAGACACTGACGAGTAGCGTCTAGGGCTCGGGAGCCTCGCTCCTAATCCGCTCATCCCTCTTGGCCTTGTACATCGCAGAGTAGTATACCATCAGCGGCAAGGCGAGTAATAGAGAGAAGCACCCCACTAGAGTAGCGAAGCTGTAGACGGACTCTTGCACCGGATCCAGTTTGAACTCGGCTACGGACACGATCTCGTGACTAACTACCACTGCTGAGACATCAATACCTTGGGATTCGGCGATACCATCATCATCGAATACAGTAATCGTCCAAACGATAGCCTCGTCGTAGTTCGCAATCAGGGTCTGTGCACTCTCTTGCGCAGTTGCGAGGGCATCACTCTGCAGGTATCCCAGACCCTCCAGAGGTAGTTCCATTGAGACAATTCCTCTGAGCGTGGCACCCCCGTCTGCAACCTCGCCCTCATGAGTATGAGCTAGGGCGCATGTCTCCGTGACCTCGCTCCATTCACCACAGTTGATGTTCTCAGCATCAGGAGCTCCCAGCAGCGGGGAGTGC
>JAKUUP010000037.1 GCA_022447095.1 Candidatus Thalassarchaeum betae | reverse complement strand
CACAGCCATCATAACCGGTGTGATATCGATGCCTATACCATCACCTTCGATGTAGTGTACGATGGGGTCGTCGGGCACGCTCAGGCGGCCTTCCATCATCGAAACTCGGGTACCCTCGACCATATCTCTCAGCGCGCCGACCAACCCCCCCTTCATGAAGCCAACCCTTCAAGGGCGATGGCATTGGTGAATGGGTTGTGAATGGAGAGGTGAGATGGACTGAGTCGGGTGGTTACGTTGGTACCACCGCCGGTGGTAAGAGCTTCAGAATCTATGGTGACTCTTCACCAAGCCCTACAGAGATGGTGATTCACGCACACGCTGCTTGCTCTCTGATTGATGTGATTGACGGTCTGAAACATAGAATAGCAAACGTGGAATATGCGACAGTAGAAATTGAGGTCGAGATGGCGGAAAAAGCTCCCAAGGTCTTCACATCTGTCAACATGAATTATATCATCAAGGGAGATGTTCCCGAGGCTCTTGTTCGTCGTCTGATTGAGAGCAGTCACAAGACGTACTGCAGAGTCGGGATAATGATCACTCGTTCAGGGGCATCCTTGGATTGGTCACTTGACATCAGACCCTGATTAGAATTCAATAATCTAACAATTCCACGGGAGTGGAAGTCAAGCGGAATTTCCGCAATCGTCTTCCCAAGACGTCTCTAGTTAGTGAAGCGTTAAAGACCCTCAATTCGGGAAGACAACTCCCTTGCGCGAGGGACACTCTAACCGGGTCGGTAATCACGAAGGAGAAATGCACAATGGAGGCCAGAAGCAAAGGCGTTCTCGAAGCCGAGGAAGCCGAGATCGGGATGGTCATCGAGCGCCGCTTCACCACAGCCGGAGACAATCCGTTTGATGTCTTCGACTGGATTGAGATGGATGTGGAGATCAGGAACCCAGACGGTTCGATGGCCGATTCCATTGAAGGAGTGAAACTGCCTTCTGGGTTCGAGGGGGTTGCAGGAAAAGTCTGCGCCCAGAAGTACCTGCGCAAGGCCGGCGTTCCCCGAGCCCTCCGGAAGGTACCGGAGGATGGTGTGCCTGTCTGGCTCCAACGAAGTGTGCCGGACCACGAGAAGCTTCAGACTCTTGAAGCGGATGAAAGAATGGGTGGAGAAGTCGACGGGAGGGGACTCTTCCGTCGACTCGCAGGGACCTGGACCTACTGGGGGTGGAAGTACGGCTACTTCGCAAGCGAGGCTGATGCCCGTGCCTACTTCGATGAGATGTGCTACCTGATTGCGAGTCAGCGTTCGGCACCTAACAGCCCTCAGTGGTTCAACACGGGCCTGCATTGGGCATACGGTATCGAAGGCCCGGCCCAGGGTCACACCTTCGTCAACCCGGACACCGGGGAAGTGGAGTACTCCACCAATGCGTATGAGCACCCACAACCCCACGCATGCTTCATTCAGTCGGTATCGGACTCGCTGGTCGGCGGCTCTGAATCGATCATGGGGCTTTGGAGTCGTGAAGCACTGCTCTTCAAGTATGGGTCCGGGACGGGTTCCAACTTCTCTAAGATTCGCGGTGCTGGCGAACCCCTATCTGGTGGCGGCAGCTCGAGCGGGCTACTCTCATTCCTCAAGATAGGAGACAGAGCGGCAGGGGCAATCAAGTCAGGAGGAACGACTAGGCGAGCGGCCAAGATGGTCACTCTGGACCTCGATCACCCCGATATCGAACAGTACATCGACTGGAAACACAGTGAGGAGGAGAAGGTCTCCGCACTCGTCGTCGGCAGTAGCATCCTACAGAACAACGCCAACGCCCTGATGGAAGCCATCTGGGAGTACGGAGACGACGAAGGCAGATTCGACCAGGAGGTCAACCTAGGGCTTCGCAGAGCAATGGTGCATGCCATCAACCAGCATGTCCCGCAGCCTCACATTCAGAGAATTATCGATCTTGCCACGCAGGGTTGGAAGGGAGTTGACTTCGAGATACTCGACACCAACTGGCAGGGCGAAGCCTACATGACGGTGTCTGGACAAAATAGCAACAACTCGGTCCGCGTCCCCAACAAATTCATGGAGGCGGTCAGTGAAGGAGGCGACTGGAATCTATACTGGCGAACTGAATTGGACAAAGTCGCCGAGAGTGGTGGTGAGCCCGAACCGTGCGAAACCGTGGATGCTCGAGGACTATGGGACAAGATTGCTTACACAGCTTGGGCCTGTGCTGACCCGGGCGTTCAGTTCGATACCACCATCAACGAGTGGCACACGTGCCCAGAGGGAGGTCGGATCAACGGCTCAAACCCATGTTCTGAGTACATGTTCCTAGATGACACGGCCTGCAACCTAGCCAGTATCAATCTCCTTCACTACTACGACTTGGACACGCAGACTTTCCAAGTCGAGGATTTCCGCCACAGTGTCCGCTTGTGGACGACTACTCTCGAGATCAGCGTCCTGATGGCTCAATTCCCCTCAGAGGAAATCGCTCGCAAGTCATATGAATACCGCACCTTGGGACTTGGCTACTGCAACATCGGCTCCCTGCTGATGCACATGGGAATCCCATACGACGACGAGCGGGGCTATGCCATATGCGGGGCCATCACTTCCATCATGTGCGGAGAGTCGTACTCGACGAGCGCCGAGATGGCATCCATCCTAGGGGCTTTCCCCGATTATGAGAGGAATTCCGAGGCCATGCTGAGAGTCATGCGAAACCACCGGCTCGCCGCTTACGATGCACCGGCGGAAGAGTATGAAGGACTCTCCGTCTATCCAGTGGGAATCAATTCCAAGAAGTGTCCGAAGGATCTTCTAGAAGCGGCTCGAAGCTCTTGGGACCGTGCCATTCGTGAGGGTGAGGAGCATGGGTACAGAAACGCGCAGACCACGGTCATCGCACCAACGGGTACGATTGGGTTGGTCATGGGTGCTGACACCACCGGAGTCGAGCCGCAATTCTCTCTTGTGCAATACAAAACTCTGGCTGGCGGTGGCTCTCTGAGAATCGTCAACAAAGGTGTGCAGACTGCGCTGCGCCGGCTCGGATACTCGAATCAGCAAACCAAGGCCATCGAGGAGTACATCGTGGGAACAGGTCGATTGGTTGGTTGTCCCAGTCTCTCCGCGGAGAGGCTGAAGGACCTAGGATTCACCAGCAATCGACTGAGGAGTATAGAGAAGAAGATGGGTGATGTGTTCGATATACGCTCCGCTTTCTCCCCCTCGATTCTCGGTAAGAAGTTCTGCACCGGGACTCTTGGAATGTCGGAAGCCCAGTATGAGGACTCGCTCTTCGACACCCTCGGCTTCCTCGGCTTCACACCCACTGAGATAGACTCGGCCAACGACTTTGTCTTCGGCTACAACACGATAGAGGGCGCGCCCGAACTGAAAGACAAGCATCTGGCAGTCTTCGACTGTGCTACGCCCTGCGGCAAGTACGGCAAGAGATCGATTGATTGGCCCGCTCATGTAAAGATGATGGCTGCGGCTCAGCCGTTCATCTCGGGAGCGATATCCAAGACCATCAATATGCCATCCAACTCCAGCGTTGATGATGTCAGGGAAGCCTACAACCTGAGTTACACCACCATGAACAAAGCATGCGCAGTATATCGCGATGGGTCCAAACTGTCGCAACCGCTGATGAACCAACTCGTGGATACGACAGACCTCGCAGAGGGGAGCGAGGAGGAAGCGGTAGTCGAGAAGATGGTTGAGGAGACCATCAAGGCGCTGCCTGTGGCCGAGCCTGTGGCCAAGACCGTGGCCGAGGCCTTCGTCCACGAGTATATCGCCAGCAGGAAGCCGTTGCCAGATGTGAAGGATCAGAGAGGACTGAAGGCCCGAGTCGGTGGGCACACCGTTTATCTGACTTCCAGCACCTATGATGATGGCCGTCTCGGAGAAATCATGATCACTACTTCGAAAGAGGGTGCGGCTTGGCGCTCGATGCTCAATCAGTTCGCAATCGCCGTATCCATCGGCCTGCAGTACGGGGTTCCGCTCGACGCCTTCGTGAAGTCGTTCACGTTCCAGAAGTTCGAGCCCAGTGGGATGGTCACAGGGGGAAGCGGTCGGGTCAAGATGTCGACCAGCATCGTCGACTACATCTTCAGGGAGCTAGGAATCCACTATCTCGAGCGGGATGACCTCGCTCATGTCACCGAGGAGGATCTGGACAAGACTTCAATCAGCAAGCCTGAGATTACCGATCATGGAGTGATGCGGACTGAGGGCGAGAAGAGGGAGGTTCAGATGACTCTTGAATCGCCCGCTTTCCAATCTGACCTCTCAGCAAGAAAGGAACGCCAAGCCGCCATAGAGCGCGGTTTCACAGGGGATATCTGCGATGATTGTGGAAGCAGTCAGATGGTCCGCAACGGGACCTGTCTGAAGTGCAATTCCTGCGGCGCCACTACCGGCTGCTCTTGACTCAAATCTCAAGTTCGATGTTGAGGTTCTGAATCAGTTCCTTGTACCGGTTGCGGATGGTGACCTCGGTCACGCCTGCTACCTCGGCGACCTCTCTCTGGGTCCTGCGCTTGCCGCACAGCACGCTCGCGATGTAGATGATCGAGGCTGCGATTCCGGTCGGCCCGCGCCCGCTCGTGAGTTCCTTCTCCTGGGCGGCGGCTATCAGCTCGTAGGCCTTCGACTGGACCTCGGCGTCCAAGTGCAGACCTGAGCAGAATCTTGGTATGTAGTCCTCGGGCTTGGTCGGTGGGATCTTCATCTTGAGTTCGCGCACCATGAACCGGTAGGTCCGGCCGATCTCCTTGCGGCCGGTCCTGCTGGCCTCGCCAATCTCGTCCAAAGTCCGGGGGTTGTTGCACTGCCTGCAGGCAGCGTAGAGGCTGGCGGCGGCAACGCCCTCGATAGAGCGGCCACGGATGAGCCTGGCCTCGACGGCTTTCTTGTAGTTCACAGCGGCCGACTCGCGGATCGACTTAGGGAGGTCAAGGCGGCTAGCCATGCGATCGAGCTCGGCCAGTGCCATAGCTAGGTTGCGCTCGGTAGCGTTACTGACGCGAGAACGCTTCTGCCACTTCCTCATTCGGTAGAACTGGCTGCGGTACCTGCTGGAGATTGCCTTGCCGGAGTAGTCCTTGTTCTGCCAGTCGAT
>JAKUUP010000036.1 GCA_022447095.1 Candidatus Thalassarchaeum betae | reverse complement strand
ACTCTGAGGGTGCTGCCTGCGGGAGCTCCAGAGATTGTGACGTTGATCCATGTTAGAGCACCGGTGCTGGTCGTTCGCCAACTCGCCTCCCCCTCTATCTCCTCATTCACCTGCAAGTCTACTGGTTCATTGGTAGTGGTGTAACCGTAGTATTCTGAGTCCACAGTGTTCGAGTACACGGCGAACGCCAGCACTAGGACCAGCACTAGGCCAGTCCCAATCATGGTCCGCAGCATGTTGGGGTTGCGCGACATGGACTTACGCATACCATCTCGTGCTGAGCCCGAGATTTCAATACTTGGAGTGGCCACTCAGACGGCCTCGCTGCCACGTAGTGGCAAAATCACTGTCACCACGATTAAATATGGTCTCTAGGACGGCCGGTCCTCACTGGTGAGACGATGACCACGTACCACGATGTCCCGGCTGATTTACTGATAGGCGAGTTGGCCTCCAGATTACAGGACATTGAGGACGTCAGTCCACCGGATTGGGCTGACTACGCGAAGACAGGGAGCCACAGGGAACGGCCTCCTGTGCAGCAGGACTGGTGGCATGTCCGCTCGGCAGCCGTTCTGCGTAAGGTCGGTATTCTCGGACCCATCGGTGCAAATCACATGGCGCAGCAGTTCGGTGGCCCCAAGGACAGGGGCGTCAAGCAGAACCGAGCCGTGGCAGGATCGAGGAACGTAGCTAGGACGATTATGCAGCAACTAACCACTAGCGGTCTGATTACCAGTAAGCACAACCTTGCTGGCACGGTAAATCTCGGTAAGGTTCTGACTAGTGAGGGTCAGAGTTTACTTGACGAGGTCGCGCATTCGGTCAGGCCCGAGGCCGATGACAGGCATCCGGGACTGTCGAACTACTGAGGTGATGGAATGGCGAGTAACAAGCCCTTTGCGAAGAAGCAGAGACTACTCAAGGTAACCAAACAGAATCGCCGCGTCCCTGTCTGGGTGATGCTCAGGACGAACCGCCGAGTCAACTCCCATCCGAAGCGTCACATGTGGCGCCGTTCCAAGTTGCAGAGGTGAGTCGATGGCAGAGGTGAAGGAAATGACGATACCGCTGCGAGCTGCGTGGAACGTCCCGCGTAACAGGCGAGCCAACCGCGCGATTGCCGAAATTCGAATCCACGTCTCTCGTCACATGAAGATGGCGGAGGACGAGGAGCTCTGGATAGACGAGGCAGTAAATCACGCGATTTGGTCCCGAGGCATGCAACACCCACCACGCAAGATTCGCGTGGTCTGCACCCGCGAGGAAGGATTCCCTATCGAGGTCAAACTTTTGGAGGTATAGTATGGGCAACATTAGACCGTCATTCATCAAGATTAGGGCCTTGAGGCTCCTAGAGGAATACCCCGACCAGTTCACAGATGACTTCGACACCAACAAGCATCTAGTTAGCGAATACACCGATGCTGACAATAAGAGGATGAGGAACTGGATTGCCGGTTACATCACTCGCTACAAGCAGCGTCGGACAGATTGAGCACGCTCTTGATGGATGACCTCGTGCGTCACTCATGGGTGACCACAGGCCAGAGCCCCTGCCAGGATTCAGCGACGATATTTGCATCGTACTGGTTAATCCTCATAATGACGGTAACATCGGTGCTGTCGCTCGTTCGATGCTCAACTTTGGTTTCAGTAATCTGCGTATAGTTGGACGTTCGGGAGAATGGTCCGAGGAAGCACGCAACAGGGCGAAAAACGCGCAATCGGTCCTCGATAGCGCCCAATTCCACGAGACGCTGCAAAATGCCGTTGCAGATTGCTCGATTGTCGTAGGCACTTCGGGTAAGAGGGAGGATGGAGACAAGACGGCGATGAGGCACTTCCTGCTTCCAGAAGAGTTACCATCGAGGTTGTCTGATGTCCAAGGCAGAGTGGCCTTGGTATTTGGCCCAGAAGGCAAGGGATTGCTCAACGAGGAGCTCTCAGCCTGTGATCTTCTTGTGACGATTCCCACATGGGAGGGCTACCCCATACTCAACCTCAGTCATGCTGTAACGGTGATTTGCTTCTCATGGTTCGTCTCTACAGACAACAGCACACCTTCGGGAGCCGAACAGAGGTTACTGGATTCAGAACTCAGGCTCAGGCTGCGCGATGAGATTGCCCGTTTGACCCGGAATATGCCAGCCAAGGAGCACAGAAGAAAAGGCATCGAAGAGACATTGGTCAGGGTCATAATGAGGGGGCTACCGAAGGATGATGAGATTCACCGACTTCTTGGCGTTCTCTCACAAGCGGCTGACGCATTCGAAGATTCTGAATCATAGCATAGACGACTGAGGACGACTCATTCTCCACCTATGTTTCAGTAGACCATGTGGCCCACGACTTAGGTGTCTCCCTAACGTGGAATGCATGCAGCCTGAGCGCATTCCCGTATGATGTCTCGATGTGTGGCTCGACCTGCTCGTAGGCCCACTTAGCCAGGTTCTCTGCTGTAGGCACGAATGGCACGACAAGGGTCCTGTGTTCATCACCCAATTGCGAGAGAGCGGCGATTGCATCGTCATCGCCCTCGTATACGATGAATGCGTGATCGACCACATCGTGGATGTGCTTTTGCAGGATGTCGGAGACGTCGGAGAAGTCCATCAGCATTCCTTCCTCCGATACACCGCTCTGAGTCACTACCTCTCCATCCAGCTCCACCTCCCATCGATACCTGTGGCCGTGCATGTGCCTGCACTTGCTCTTGTGATTCGGCACGCGATGGCCGGTGTCGGTCTCGACCCATCTCCTGATCCTAGTTGTCATCATCTCCCTCCATTCGAAAGTCCATGCTCGCTGAGTTGATGCAGTAACGCTCTCCTCCGTGATGCATAGGACCATCATCGAAAACATGGCCAAGGTGCGCATCGCACGAACCGCACCTGACTTCGACCCTGCCCATCCCGAACGACCTGTCCTCCAGCCTCGTAATACCGGCATCAGGGTGTTCAGTGTGGAATGCCGGCCAGCCACAGCCGGATGCGTACTTCATCTCGGAGGTGAACAGCAGGTGCCCACAGCATATGCAATGGTAGTCGCCTGCTCTGTCCTCGAGGTTGAATTCACCGGTGTTCGGCCTCTCTGTCCCGGCCTGCCTAGTCACGTGGTATTGCAACTCCGTGAGCCGACTTCGCCACTCAGCATCCCTTTCGACATCGACTCTCGGTAGTCCTCTCATTGCACCACCTCGTACTCCCTCTCTATCTCCAGAGCGCGCTCTAGGACAGTCTCCCAGTCATCCACGTACTCCACTGGGTCCTTCCTGCCGATTGCGTGGAATGCCAGAATCCTCTCGACGTCCGAGCCAGTCTTACCAGAGCTCCTCCCTTCGCTGTCTGGGCTGTATGAGGTGTTGGTGTTAGCGAATACGACATCGAAGTCCAGACCCAAAGAGCCACACGAGTCCAACGCGTCCCTCAGAATCCCTTCCTTGTCCGTATCGATGTACGGCAGATCGATTGATATTCTCTCCGAGCCCCAATTGCCTGTATCCAGGGCCAGCATCAACTGGTCGTAGAATTCGGGCCTGCAGTCCGGGTAGATGGCATGGTCGCCCGAATGGACCCCCAGCGCCAATGACACCTCACAGTCCTCCACCGTCGAAATCGAGAGGGCATGACCGTAGAGGATGGATGTGAAGATGGCATTCCGGTTTGGGACCACGGTTTGCTTCATCTGCTCCTCCTCGTAGTGTCCTTCGGGAACTACCGCATCAGCATCTGTCAGTGCCGAGGCGAATGACGACATGACGCTTGACAGGTTGGCTTCGACGTGATCCACCATATGACCCTCGGATCGCAGGTAAGCTATGTTCGCCGAGGCTCTCTCGAGCTCAATCGCGTGCTTCTGCCCATAGTCATATGAGATGCAAGTGACTGAGTCTCCGCGCGCAAGCATGCGAAGAAGCAGAGCGGTCGAGTCCATTCCCCCGCTGAGCGCCATTACCACCCTGCTCATAGCACGCACATCCACTTGTGTGTTTGCAGGGACAGCCTCCACTCTGGCCTTGACCGTACCAGTTCGAAAGTCTCGTGGAAGTTCAGGCCGTTCCACTCGACACCCTTCGACTCGTCATAGCACGGCTGCAGGTATAGGTGGTCGAAACCGTCTCTGAGGGAATCGTACATCGACAGGTCCTGTCCTGTGTACACCACCTTCAGCTCGTCGCCCTCTCGCTGCCTAATCGCCACCTCGGGATACTCCTGGTCCTTTGGACTGACGCAGATCCAGTCCACGATGCCCTCCGGGATCGCCACCGTGCCGTTGGTCTCTATGCTGATGTGGTATCCGAGGGTACCCAGCGCCCCGCACAGCGTAGGGAGGTCCTGCAGCGCCGGCTCGCCACCGGTTAGAATGATGCGGTCGCAGTCGAACTTGCTGACTTCGTCTATGACCTGCCCCAGTGTCATGTCCTCCCACTCGTCGAACTCGGTGTCACACCACGGGCATCTGAGGTTGCATCTGCCGAATCTTATGAAGACGGAGGAGGTCCCTGTGTGATGCCCCTCGCCTTGTACGCTATGGAAAATCTCGACTATGGGGAATACTTGTTCCATATCGGATACTGTATGCAAGACAGTCAACGAATCACCCGCTCGACTGCCCGTTAATCAGTTGGAGAAGCTCCCCCCGGGCCTCCTGCTTGTCGAAGAAGACCCCGCGCATGGCGCTGGTGGACATGATGGCGTTATGCTTGGCAACGCCTCTGCACTGCATGCACTTGTGTGAGGCTTCCAGCACCACCGCGCAACCCAATGGCGCTAGGATCCTCTCTATGTCGTCCGCCACCCCCTTGGTGAGCCTCTCTTGGTTCTGAAGCCTGCTGGAATGCATATCCAACAGCCTAGCTAGCTTGCTAATTCCCACTATCCTGTCTACGGGGATGTAGGCGATGTGTGCACTCCCGGAAAAGGGCAGCAAGTGGTGTTCGCATACTGAGTGAAACTCTATGTCCCTAAGCAGGACAATCCCGTCATAACCCTCTGAGTTGAAGGTGGCGTCAAGTATCGACTCGGCATTGCCGGAGTAGCCAGTCAATATCTCGTAGTATGATTCGACCACTCTCTGGGGGGTCCTAGGCAACCCCTCCGTTGGAGACTCGGTCGAGGGTTCGATGAAACTCACCAGAGTCTCCACTGCTGCAATCGCCTCGGCCTT
>JAKUUP010000035.1 GCA_022447095.1 Candidatus Thalassarchaeum betae | reverse complement strand
AACTCCGTATTGGCCTGTGGCCGAACACTTGGCCACAATGGAATAAGTCATTGAAGTGCCCCTAGATTGAAGGTTCCCTGATGCCACCCATTTGGCAAACGATGGCAAAATGTTCTGCGGATACTGGTTGTACCGAAAGTCGTTGCCCACGTTGAAGCAAAGGCATACCTTCCAGGTCTGCACACTCTCTCATACCTCCTAGTTCCACTATCTCCGGTAGAGCCTCCACAGCTTCTATGTCGACCATCATCCATCACGGGATTTCGGGGCTAGCCTTGGGGTCGAACTAGATCGATGATGGGTCCTGGGCTGTGAAGTCGGGGTATGCCTCCCTGCATACCTTCGCAACGCCTGCCACGTGCGGTGGCTTGCAGTTGGAGTGGTAGAATAGCACCATGTCCCCCACCGACATCTCGTCCCTCATCAGGTTCCTAGCCTGATAGTTCCTGACGCCATCCCAATGCGTTGAACCGTCCTCGACGAGTTGCGACCACGGGTACACGTGCGGCTCACTCTTCATCAGCCAATGCGCCATACCATCGGCTAGGGAATCGGGTGCTTGAATGTGACGCGTCACCATGCGTCGTCAGAGCTTCCGATTAGCAGCGTGGCATCGATGGAATCGGCTTCATCCCTTGCTATGGCTCGTCTTAGTCCAGCTGTTTTGACCATTGTTTCGACGCCACCTGTGAGGCTCACGTTGCTCTTGATGAGAAGCGAGTAGATCGCAGGGAGTAGTAGCAAGGCAGCCACCGCAGCGACGAACAGAAGTAATATGATAACCGTCACGAAGGGCTTTATGGCGTCAATGGGAATCAGGTAGGCCGAAAACAATCCGAATGCTGTAACTGTAACTGCCTCGGTCAGACTCATTCCGGTACTTGCGCACGCTACCCTCACAGCTTCGATAGTCCCCCCTTGCTCCTTGACCCGGTTGGCGATGTGGATCGAGAAGTCTATTCCAACTCCCACCAGGATGGATCCTACCATTACAGTGACGAGGGAAAGCGGCACTCCGAGGGCATCCATCGCCAGCCATTGCATTGCTACGGTGAAACCGACAGGTAGAGTGGTCAGCAGGGCGAATCTGAGATCTCTGAAAACGAGTCCAAGCGTGAGGATGGTGAACAGCAGTGCGAATCCTAGTGACCTCCACTGCGAATCTACTATCAGATTGTTAACTTCGATGGTTACGGATGCGACCCCAACGAGGTAAGTCGACTTCACACCGACGGTGTTGTCTACCCAGTAGTTCACGCCGCCGGGTCCATCGACGGCCTCCTCGGTGTTCCTGACGTCCATGAACGGCATGTCGATGTAGATCAGGCTACGACTGAAGCTCGAGGAGATGAACAGTTCCCTCATCTCATCAGTCATGCTGTTGTAGAATACGTAGAGCAGGAAGTTGTGTGCCTGATCGTCACCAGAAGGAGAACCATCCAATGCAGACAGCGTCTCCCAGAAGGAACCATTCCCCTCGACCTCCCTGCCGAACACCAATGCAGCAAGGTCCTTCGCCTCCTGAGGCAATGGTAGCTCATCGATTACGTCGACCAAGGGCTGGCCAGAGACATTGACTCCCACAGCAACCGCTTTCATCAGGAAGACGATTGACACTGCCGTCGTTCGGTTGACGCGGTTGCAGTTCTGCTCTAACGCTTCAATCCCCTTCAGCTTGTCGAACGGGTCGTGATCCGGAACGGGATCGAATAGGTCTGGACTGGCCGAGAGATCCCCTTCCACCATGAGGAAGCCAGGTTGACCGGCCTCGAACTCCTCTGAATATACTGCCATTTTCTGCACCGCCTTCACTGGCTCACCATCGGCACCTCTGTGCGGAGCCATCTTGAGAAGGTCGATGTTCTCCTCGACATTCTCCCTAGCACCTATCCCGGAGATGCCGGGGATGCCTGCGGACATCAACATGGCAATAGCAAACACGGCGATAGCAGTGCGCGTCCATTTGATCGGAACACCGACAGCCTGGACGAATAGCTTGGGTGGAGGGTGTGAAGGCTTCTTCAGATCCAGCATCATGGTCAGGTTGGGGACCATAATCATCGTCATGATATAGACAACCAATATCCCACCTGCCAGTGAGAACCCGACGGTTTTGATTGGTGCCATAGGTGTGAATGTCAGGGATATGAACCCAATTATGGTGGTGACTGCGGATAGGAACACAGCACGTCCGGTTGAGTTGAGTGCTATGGCCATCTTCTCCCTCGGGGTCCCCCTCGCCTCGGCGTACCGGTTGGTGATGTGAAGGCCATACGAGACGCCCAGAGCGAGCAAGATAGGACCTACGATGATCACGGTCATCGTAACCTCGTAGTCCGTGAAGCCAATTATCCCGAGTGTAATCCAGACCGAGCACAGCGTCGGCAGTCCCGTGATAACGACGACCTTGAGGCCTTGGACGAACCTGAACCTACCGGTCTGGAGGAGATCGCAATGGAACAGGAACAGGCCCATGGCAACTGCGAAGGCACCGACCGGGAACACCTTCCAGAACAGTTTGAAAGATTCCTCAGTGACTGCGCTTGTTATCGGAACCGGACCAGTGAGGGTCATTGTCAGGTTCTTTTCTCCCCATCCGCTCTCTAGGGCTAGGGCATCTATTGTATCCTGAGTATCCTTAATCAGTTCCGAGACGTCAACATCATCAATCCCGTCGCCGTCAGTATCAGCTTCGATGCCGATGATAATCACGGCTCTATTCCAGTAGTTCACTTTCTCGATTTCGTTATTTCCGTCACCGTCCAGATCCTTTCCGACGTCCCTGACTAGTTTGTCGAGGGCGTTCTGTGGCATCTCACCGAGAATCTGGTCCACTCGTGCTTGCTCGTCCGGAATGGTGTAACTGCCAATTATGTCCTCCTGATCGTCTATTGTTTCGTTGAACTGTTCTGACAATTCGTCGTTTCCAGTGGCCTGCGCGAGTGCGCTAAATGTCGCCTTGGCAACCCTCCCTGCACTGGAATTCACCTCCTTGATCACAGTCGATATCGAGAGCACGTAGATGATGTTGTCATTCACCCCCCTGTCGTTCCTGACGTAGTTCAACTCTCTCTCGATAGCATCAATCTCATCAAGAATCTCCACCGTGGTGACGTTGACATCCTCGGACTCGACGTAGATCACCATGACGTTGGTCGTCCAATCTTTCTCGACCTCGGCAATCTGCGCCGTTATCGGAGAGCCCTGAGGTAGATAGACGGCCAAGTCACCGTTGACGTTTAACGCAGCCTCCTCCCTGCAGATGTCGTATTCGAAGCCATCCCGGCAATCCAGTATTCCTGAGTGCATGGTGAAGAAACCCGTGAACAGCAGGCAGATCGCCACGGTCAATGCTGGGAACATAGTGAGTATCCCAGTAGGAGTGGATTCCGAGAACGCCCTGCGAAGGGCATTCGGAGCACGCCTCACAGCACTGCCCACGGATTCAGCATCCACTGCACCTGCCGTTTCCCTGCCAGCAGCTACCCTCGCGGCTGCCTCCGACTTAGCGCGTTGGAGCACTTCTCGGGGCCTGAACCCCCTGTCATCACTTGCACTCATGCGGTTCTCGGCAGCGCCCTGCCTGAGTGCGGGACTTCAACCCCTCGCAATCGCAATTCGACCGGTGCAGTATATCGTACCCGCCGGAGAACGCGGGAATGGTCAAGAATGGCCTTCCTCAGCGAGGCCCGGGAAGCCGCCGAGGTAGAATCATGGGTACACCGAAAATTCCTGAGAAGAGATGGTCCATAGACCTCGAGAAGAGGATTCAGGAGAGCCATTACGCAGAGACATACTCAAAGCGCTACTCGTTCGATCCGAAGAGCGAGAGGGAGATTTTCATCATCGACACGCCTCCTCCTTATCCAAGCGGCACCTGGCACATAGGCGCAGTCGCTCAGTACAGCATGATCGATGTGATAGCCCGCAGCCAACGACTACTAGGCAAGGAGGTGAGATTTCCATGGGGGGTCGATCGCAATGGGATCAACATCGAGTTCACAGTCGAGAGAAAGCACGGTCGCAAGATGAGGTCCTATGAGCGTGGGGAGTTCCTCGACCTGTGCTCCGAGACCATCGAGTCGTACACCCAGGCAATGCGTGACACGGCAAAGCGGGTTGGCCTTTCCTGCGACTTCGACAATGAGTACCTGACAGACGCCCCTGACTACAGGGCGGTGACCCAATCCATCTTCGTGGACCTGTTCAAACGAGGCGACATAGTAGAGGACCTCAGGCCGAATATTTACGATCCGGTGGAAGGCACATCTATTGCCGAGGCCGAGGTGCAGAGAATCACCAGAGAGACCCTGTTGTGCGATGTCCGTTGGACCACGGAGGATGGCGAGGACGTGGAGATTTCCACCACTCGCCCCGAGATGATTTGTGCATGTGGCGTTGTCGTGGTCCACCCTGACGACCAGCGATACTCGCACTTGGTCGGCAAGCGAGTCCAGCTCCCGATGCCGGTGGCCGACAGGGAGCCATCAGTCGAAATCATCACCCACCCGTCGGTCAAAATGGACTTCGGCAGCGGCGTACTCATGGTGTGCTCGTTCGGCGACCAGAATGACGTGGCCGTTTTCAGGGAACTCGGCCTGAAGCCGTTCGTCGCCGTTGACCTCGATGGCCGGATGACCGGCATCAGTGGCCCACTCTTAGGGATGTCCGCCGAGAACGCTAGGGCGGCTTCGATAGAGATACTGAACGAATCGGGTCGCCTTACCACGACAGAGAAGCACATGCAGGAGGTCCCGGTGAGTGAGCGAGGCGGGAATCCAGTAGAGATCATCTTGCTCAAGGAGTGGTACGTGAGGCAGACCCACATACTCGAGAGGTTGTCGGAGCTGTCCGACCAGAGCTCGTTCATACCCGAACGCAACCGCCAGTTTCTGCACGATTGGATGGATGGGATATCCATAGACTGGCCAATCAGTCGTCGCAGGTGGTATCACACCGAGGTTCCGATTTGGTACTCCGAGGACGGCTCGAGGGTAGTGGTGCCTCCGCACGGAGCCTACGTCCAACCATGGAGGACGAAACCTCCACATGGCTCTGAGGTGCTCGACAGGGAGACTCGTGAGCATTTGGGCTCGTATCAGGATCTGGCGGACAGTTTGGGAGATCTGGTCGGCGAGGAGAAAGTGTTTGACACTTGGATGGACTCATCGAACTCCAATCTCTATGTCTCGGGGTACATCAGCGACCCCGAGCTGTTTCGGAGGGCATTCCCCACATCCATCAGGCCTCAAGGCAAGGAGATAGTCAGGACTTGGTTGTACTACACCCTGCTGAAGAGTGCCCTGCTTCTGGATAAGCCCGGGTTCCAGAACATCTGGGTTGATGGGCTGGGCATGGACCCATGGGGGCGCAAGATGTCCAAGTCTCTGGGCAATGGCATCGATGCAGACTCCGTGCTCGAGTGTGGAGCTGGTGGCAGGACCGGTTCATGGAGGATCAAGGGTCCGGATGGAAAGCAAATTCAACTCAGGGCAAACAAGATTGGCAGCGAATGCTTCCGGCTGTGGAAGGCCTGTGACGCGCAGGTAGGAGACGACTTCCACATCAACCCCGAGGAGATTGAGTCGAAGTACTTCGGAGTGCTCACGAAACTGTTCAACGTAGCCAGGTTCGCTAGTCAGTTCGATGTGCCAGGCGACCTCGATGACTCACCAAGTGGACTACCGCCTGAGGATCTCTGGATCCTATCGGAGTTCGGTGCCGTGATGGAGCAGGTGGAAGGGGCATGGAGGGACATCGACATCTATACAGCAGCCCAGTCGCTCAAGGGCTTCGGGACCGGCATCTTCCCGAGCCATTGGCTCGAGATGTCCAAGTCACGGCTCTACGACGGTGACGATTCAGCCACCTGGACTCTGCACAGGGTGGTCAGGGACCTCCTGAGCACTATGTCCCCGATATGCCCATTCTTCTGCCACTATCTCTCGACCACCCTCTATGGCAGTAGTGCAGTCGATGTGCGCTCCTTCCCTCGCCTGCCCGAGCTGATGACGCCCGAGGATGCTACCTACATGCGATCTCTCACGCCAATCATCTCGGAATTCAATTCGGAGGTATGGAAGGCGAAAAAGGATTCAGGACTCTCGTTGAAATCGCCAATCTCCGGAATCTCGATACCCTCTGAGCTCTCTGAATTGCGTGAATCTCTGGTTCGAATGCACAGCATCGAATGAACATTCAATTGATTGCGGATTCGGGCCTCTCTCCTTCAAAGAAGCTAATCAGTAGCCCGGCCATTTCCGTACCCACTCTGGTCTGGGCCTCGAGGGTGGCAGCGCCGATGTGCGGACTGCCATGAAAACGCTCGTGCAGGACTAGGGGGTTGTCTCCAGCGGGCTCGACTTCGAAGACATCCAGTGCCGCACTGGCGAGGGTTCCGTCATTGAGCGCATCTAGGACTGCGACCTCGTCCACTATGCCTCCTCGGGCACAGTTGACCACGTGATTGCCGCAGTGAGTACCGTCCGGTGCCAAGCCCGGCATCATGGCAAGCCTGTCGGTATTCACTAGGTGATGGGTGTCATCTGAGAGGTTGCAGTGGACTGAGATATGGGTGCAACTCCTGAACACATCATCCACGTCGTCGTGCATCCGACAACCCAGTTCCGCTGCCTGCTCAGCCGAAACGAAGGGGTCGAAGGTCCTGACCTCCATGCCGAATGCGCATGCCAACTCGGCCACTCCGCGAGATATCCTACCGAAACCTATCAGTCCCAGGCGCTTACCACCCAGTTCGCTACCCCTCAGGCTCTTCTTGTCCCAGTCACCCAATCGAAGGCTCCTGTCTGCTCGGGCGATTAATCTGGTAGATGCGATTAGGTGGCCAATTGTCAGTT
>JAKUUP010000034.1 GCA_022447095.1 Candidatus Thalassarchaeum betae | reverse complement strand
CGATCTGAGCGAGGGCGCCCTGAGCAAGGGCGCCGAGATCATCGGTACGGCAGCCGGTTTGGCCGTGGCCGGCCCCGTGGGTGCTGTCGTCGGCGGAGTCGCCGGGAAGAAGGCGGTAAGCAAACTGATCGGCGACAACGGGCCGTTCATCACCGAGGAGGGCCCCTCGGCAGTGGGAGCGTACCCGCACCTGTACAAGTCGGGCGACTTCCTCTTCGTGAGTGGTATGGGCCCGCGCACGCCAGACACCAACGAGATTCCCGGAGGGCCCGTGCGGGATGACGACGGCAACCCGCTGGACTACGACATTCAGGCCCAGACACACTCTGTCATCAACAACGTCCGGGTGATTTTAGAGGCTCACGGATCGAGCTTGGATGACGTGGTCGACGTACTGGTCTTCCTAGTCGACATGGAGCGCGACTTCCCCGGCTACAACGAGGTCTACTCACACTATTTCGAAGAGATTCTGCCGGCGCGCACCACCGTGGCGGTGGATGCACTGCCCACCTCCATAGCAATCGAGCTGAAGGTCATCGCAAAGGCCTAGTCACCTAGCCATTCGATGTCCTCTGATGTACACCAAACCGGGGCTGTAATCGGATTACAGGCGCTAGGCGTCCCATTGGGTATGGCGATCCAGTAATCCATCCCCTCGACCGGCCCGGGGTAGTCTGTCGAGATGGTGTGGGCGCCGGCGGCGAGAGCAGCCTCGAACCGGGCGGTGTCGTTGTTGTCTGGCTCCTCGCCGCCGCTGTCCGCCCGGGTGCGGACGATGTAGCCCTCGCTGACCAGCCGGGCTATGTCCTCACCGCTTCCGATGGGATCGGTAAGAGAGAAGATTGCGGCCTCGCCGCTACCTTCGGGCGAGAGGGTGAACATCAGGGCGCCGGCGAGCCCGGGATGGTCGTCGATGTAGAGGTCGCGCATGTCGCCGCCAGCGAGCAGGATGAAGACAGCCTTGCCCCGGCTCTCCTCGAGCAGCGGCCAGCCGTCGTTGAGGACCCCCTCATTGAGACTCGGCCACTCGCCCTTCACGTCGTCAGGGGTGATGGTGCGGTTGCGCGGCCAGAACTCGGCGATCTCGTCCTCGATGTCCTGCAGAATCCCCGAGAGTTCCACAGTGGTGGTGATGTCGGCGGCCTGCTCTGGCCAGTCCTTAGGCTCGATCCATATCATCAGCGGGTGGTGACCGTCGTTGGCCTCGGACCAGGCGAGTAGGGTGCTCAGGCAGTTCTCAAAGGTCGGACAGGTCGTGCCCGAGTCGTACTGGTTGTGGTAGACCCGCAGACCCTCGCGCACGTCCCACCAGACGTCGATCTCGAACTGGCGCACTCCTAGTTCGGCGGCCTGAACGTTCAGCGGTTCGTGCGTGTAGACGTACTCCCGTGTCGGTGAGACCAGCGGCTCGATGTGGTAGGAGTTGTGAGTTCCCTCCATCTGGATGTGGTTGAGTCTCAGAGGCTCCTTTTCGTCTTCCTCACCGAATAGTCCACCACTACCTCCTATCCCGAAGCATCCGCTCAGTGGTGCTGCCATCAGCATGACTGCCAGAATGCCGTAAATGACCCTCATTTCAATCTCCCAGAAGGAGCGGCGACAAAGAAGGATTCGGAAGGAGAACCTTCAACAACGGTCTTGATTCGGGCCAGACCATGAGACCAGTAGGTCCGAAGGACCTAGTCGGCATTGTCCTGACACCCATCGAGGCGGTATCCAGCACTCTCGAGCGCAAACTCGGCTATTTCTCAGTGGTCATAATCTCGCTCTCGGCAATGATAGGGAGCGGACTGTTCGTTCTGCCCTCACTCGCCTATGCCATGGTTGGAGGAGGGGTGTGGCTGGCCTACGTCCTAGCCGCCCTCGTGGTTCTACCTGGAGCGATGAGCCAGAGTGAATTGGCCTCAGCGATGCCGACCTCAGGGGGATCCTTCGTCTTCATCGAGCGGACTTTCGGCCCTATGTTCGGAACCATTGCCGGACTCGGTCTGTGGGCTTCTTTCCTCCTCAAGGCTGCCTTCGCCCTAATCGGCTTCTCTGCCTATCTCATGTTCGTTCAGGGATACCTTGGGACAGAGGTCAGTGGAATCCAAGCGGCTCTCAGTATGCTGGTGCTGATCACCATCATCAATGTCCTAGGAATGAAGAGGATCAGGTCCGTGCAGACACCCATCGTCACCCTGTCCGTCCTCACGCTGGTAGGACTTACCGTCTGGGCAATCGCCTCCGGTGAGGCAGACTACTCGAAGACCCGACCAGTACTCGAGACCACGAGCGACTGGACGAAGATGGGCGAGGCTGCCGCCTTCGTCCTCGTCTCCTATGCAGGGGTCGCCAAGGTTGCAGCCATAGGCGGGGAAATCAAGAATCCGGGAAGGAACCTGCCCGGGGGCATCATGACCTCACTCGCAATAGGTACCGTACTCTATGCCGCACTGGTCGCGACGATGGTGGCTGTGGTTCCGCACGAGGCATTCTTCGATTCACACGGTCATGCCATCGAGGACCCCGTCCGCGCCTTCGCTGAGGTCGTAGGAGGTAGCAATGTGGCGATATTCGCCGCAGTCGTAGCCATCCTGACGATGACATCGATGTCACTGGCGGGAATCCTCGCCGCCTCGAGGTACCTGTTCGCCATGTCCCGGGACAACCTGCTACCCGATCTGCTCGAGGACGTGCATCCTAGGTTCGAGACACCCCACATCGCAATTGCCCTCACCGCTGTTGGCATGGCCATCGCTTTGCTCACCATAGACGTCCATCAGGTCGCCGAGTACGCTTCCGGATTCCAGATAATGGTGTACATCCTGATGTGCCTTTCCGTGCTTGTCCTGAGGAAGGCGACGCCCTCACACGCATGGTACCAGCCCGAGTACAACGCCCCACTCCGTCCCTTGCTGCAGATATTCGGAATCATCTCGGGAAGTCTACTTCTCTACTTCATGGGGGCGGAGGCCGTCATCGGCGCTGTGACCGCGGGCGCGGTCGGTTGGCTGATCTACATGAGCTACGGCAGAAGGCACCAGAGCCACAAGGTCTCGCCGTGGGAGACCTTCCGGCTAATGTCCACCGACCCCTACCGGGCCGAGTCCCGTAGGCGCACTGCTGCCTTCTACGCCGCGGATACATGGGGCAACAAGTTGTTGACCCTCCGGCAGTTCATGTCCACCGTCGATGCCCTAGGAATCGACTATGAGGACTCAGACACTCTACGAGGGTACTTCCACGCAGCAGACGAGAACGGGGACGGCCTAATCCACCTAGACCAGTTCCTGATGGCTCTCGAGACAATGTCTGCCGAGGACTGAGAACGCAGGCGTGTGGTTGAAGGCATCAATCCCGCTCGGAACACTCCCGGAGGGAGTGCCATGGTTTCCACCCGAGCCAAGAAGGTCACCACTCAGACTCTGCTGAAGATGAAGCAGGCCGGCGAGAAGATCGCCATGCTGACATCGTACGATTACTCGCTGGCACGCCTAGTCGACGGCGCGGGAATCGACGTCATATTGGTCGGCGACTCGGCCAGCAACGTGATGGCCGGAAACGAGACCACGGTACCAATCACCCTCGACCAGATGATCTACCACGCCCAGTGCGTGGTCAACGGGGTGGACCGGGCCCTAGTAGTCGTCGACATGCCGTTCGGCTCCTACCAAGGCGACTCGAAGACCGCGCTCGACTCAGCGATCCGTATCATGAAGGAGTCCGGAGGGCACGCCGTCAAACTCGAGGGCGGCTCCGAGGTCTGCGAGTCGGTCCAGAGGATCGTCAACGCGGGGATTCCCGTGATGGGCCACCTCGGGCTGACTCCGCAGTCGATTTACAAGTTCGGAACCTACACAGTCCGGGCCAAGGAGGAAGCAGAGGCGGCTAGGCTGATGGAGGACGCCAAGGCACTCGAGGAGGCAGGTTGCTTCTCGGTGGTCTTCGAGAAGATTCCCGCCGGGTTGGCTAAGCAGGCCAGCGAGTCGCTGAACATCCCGACCATCGGCATAGGGGCTGGCGCCGACTGTGATGGCCAGGTGCTGGTGCTACACGACATGCTAGGAATCACCAAGGATTTCTCACCGAGGTTCCTGAGGCGGTACGCTGAGGTCGGCGATGCCATCGAAGCAGCCGTCGAGCAATACGTCGAGGACGTCCGCAACTTGGACTTCCCGAACGACGAAGAGAGGTATTGAGGAGGGGCGCGCCGCGCCGCTCACAACATTCATGAACGCTCGCATCGGGATGAGGAAGGACTGTCATGAGCGAACTCTGGGTAGAACGCCACCGTCCACGCACCGTGGGCGACATCAAGGGCCAGCGGGCAGTGGTCGACCGGCTCAAGGCGTACGCCGAGTTGCGCACCTTCCCGCACCTGCTGTTCGCCGGTCCACCCGGCACCGGCAAGACGACCGCCGCCCTCGCCCTGACCAAGGATGTGTTCGGTGAGGACTACAGGATGAACCTCCTTGAGATGAACGCCAGCGACGAGCGAAAACTCGAGTCGATCCGCACCAAGGTCAAGGGATTCGCCAAGACCGCGCCCTCGCCGGGTACCACGTTCAAGGTCATCTTCCTCGACGAGGCCGACGCCCTCACTCCCGATGCCCAAGGAGCGCTGCGCAGGATCATGGAGCAAAACGCGCAGACATGCAGGTTCATCCTCTCGTGCAACTACTCCTCCAAGGTCATCGAGCCAATCCAATCCCGCTGCGCAGTGTTCCGGTTTCGCCCCATAGCCGAGGACCAGGTCCTCGAGATGATCAACTCGGTGGCCGCCGCCGAGGGCATCAACCTCGACGTCGAGGCTGCCGAGGCGATCGCCCACGTCAGCCTAGGCGACCTGCGCAAGGCAATCACCTCGCTGCAGGTCGCGGCCTCGCTCGATTCCAACGTGACCCGCGAACTTGTCTACGAGACCACGGCCACCGCGCCCCCCGAGGAGTTGCACGGTTTCATCCTCGCCTGCAAGGAGGACGGCTTCCAGCCGGCCCGTCGCCGGCTGAAGGAGATCCTCGACAAGTTCGGGTTGGCAGGCACCGACCTAGTCAACCAGTTGCACCGCGAGCTCGGCTCCGCGGCGTTCCTCGACGAAGCCCAGAAGTTGGCGGTCACCGAGGCGATGGCCGAGTGCGACTTCCGAATGGTCGAGGGCGGCGGCGAGGCCCTACAGCTTGATGCGATGACGGCGAGGATCTGCTCGCTCATCGGTAACTAGGCGACCTGCGCTATCACCAGTCTGTACTCGGCCGACCATGTGTTCTGGCCGGTGCTCCATGGAGCGCCGTCCTCGACTAGGCTGATCTGAATGATGTACTCGCCCGGGCCGAGCTCGCCGAGGTCCCAAGCCATCCCGATATCCTCCACGCGAGGCGTGACCTTCGGGCCAAGATTGTCACCGGTGAGGCTGTTCTTTGAATCCCCCCGGGTCCAGTTGCCGTCGACCGCATCGAAGGCGGCGATGGCCTCCGTGTGGCTGGCTACCGTTCCGTTGGCGAGGTTCCCGATGACCAGCCCGTCGGAGTCCTTGAGCAGTTCCCCGTGGTACCATACGCTGGCCATCATGGTCGCGTTGGCGGCGTCGATGTTGTCGCGCACGCCCATCCCTAGGACGACCTCCACGGTGTCCTGGTTCAGTCCCAGCGTGTAGGTGCCCTTGCTCCAGGAGGAACTCTCGACGCCATCGGTGATCTCGATGTCGAGGCCGCCACCGACCGCGGGGGCGGCGATGTCGGCCATCGGTGGGTTGACGAGCAGGAACGAGAGAGCGAGCCAAGTGAACACGTACAGGAAGCAGGCTCTGAACCAGTTGCTCATGGTGAACAGGTCGTAGTACTTGCTGGGCAGCAGCACCCTGTGCAGCGGGGGGACGGTGACTGCGAGCAACATGGGCAGCAGCCACAGCACCCTCTCGGGCCCGGGCAGCGTGGGCATGAACACGTAGCGCATCAGCACGCAGACGGTCACACCGTAGATGATGACGATCCACATCGAGATTGCCTCTCCCTTCTCCTTGATGGCGTGCTCTGCGGGGTCGAACGGCTCGATCACCCGGCTCTGCTTCTCCTCCCACTTGTCGGCATCGCTCTTCTTGCGACGCTTGCCACCGCCGGAGTAGGCGCTCGTGCGTATCGCGTCGTCGACATCGACCATGGAATCCAGTCATCGGCGGGAGCGGTGTGCAAATCAACCCTGCGCGTGCGGCCCGCGGCCCGAACCGGACATTTTCGCGGCACGAACGCTCAAATGGTCACCGGCAGTCGAAGTGCCCAGCCGAGGTGGCGTAGTTGGTAGCGCGTCGGACTCATAGGGTAACATTCAGCGGGGATTCACTCCCTGCAGATGCATCGATGAGCGCAACAGCCTAACTGAAGATTGTCTGAGACATCCGAAGGTCGAGGGTTCAAGTCCCTCTCTCGGCACCACTCAATCTTGGCCAATCAACTGGTAGTCATCACTGATAGGAGTTGCACCGGTCTCGCTCAGGATGAGCTTGCCATCCTTGAAGCGATTGAAGGTCAGTACGGCCTCTGAGGTCGAGCCATTGGCGAAGTGGGCGATTCCGTGCTCGATGCCGATCTCGTCATTCTCGAACAGGATGCGATGGTTCTCCATGGTCACGCCACCACTGCCTGCGATGCCGATCATATCGCTCTTGCCCATCACCATTCCACCAACATGCGGAATGAACTGATAATCGTCATGAATCAGGTCTTCCAGTGCCTCGGCATCTCCGGATTCGAATGCGGCTTGTATTGCGGCTACTTTGCTCATGGTGCAAAGGTGGGGCAGAAGCGTATGACCCTTACTCACTCGTGCATGGTAACAGGTGTAGATTCCCAAAGTACGTAGTACGACCAGTCACTCCATGCGAATTCGTAGGCGTCAAAA
>JAKUUP010000033.1 GCA_022447095.1 Candidatus Thalassarchaeum betae | reverse complement strand
CTACGGCTCCCCCACTCGTCTGAGTAGTGTCCAGGACCGACATCTATGCAGTCATCCCGGTCGTCCGAGCCAGTGGCAGGGTTGTAGGTGGTAGCGGGGCACTCTGTCTGCGTGGCCGAGCCGTTGCTGTCCACATAGTGGCCAGGATCGGCCTGAGTGCAGGACGATGCTCCCGAGTAGGCCTGGAAGGTGCCTAGCAGGCATGCGACTTGGGTCTCCGACCTCACTTCGGGGACGTAGTGCCCGGGATCGGCTAGGATGCACGAGGCCTGGCCGAGCGAAGGCTGGTACGATCCTGCTGCGCATGGAATCTGGGCGTCCGCACCCGCCATCGGGATGTAGTGCCCGGCTTCGCTGGGTATGCAGTCGGCGGCCGAGGATGAGCCGGTGCTCGGGTTGTAGGTGCCCGCGCTGCAGGCGACCTGGGACGTCGAGGCCGGGGTGTCGACGTAGTGACCGGTCGACGCGACAGTGCACGAGGACTGGGCGGTGTCGGGATTGAAGGTGCCTAGGCCGCAAGTGGCCTGAGAGCTGGCGCCGTGAACTGCGACGAAGTAGCCGGCATCGGCGTCGAGGCAGGACGACTGGCCGGATGCGGGTTGATAGTGACCGGGGGTGCACGGGGTTTGGTAGGAAGAGCCTCCCATTGGAACCGAGTTTCCAGGGTCTGCCTGCTGGCATGCGTTAGCACTGGATGAGCCCATAGAGGGGTTGTAGGTTCCGGGCCAGCAAGGAGTAGGTGATGTGGCGGCACTCGTGTCCACATAGTATCCGGCTGGCGATTCAATGCATGCCGAGGCTCCCGAGTTCGGCTGGAACGTGCCCGGATCGCAAGCAGTCTGGTTGGTGGATCCAGTGGTAGGCACGTAATAGCCAGGATCTGCGGAATCACACCTGTCCTGGCCATACAGCTGCTGGTAGGAGCCAATGTCACATGGAGTCTGCGAGGTGGATGCTACCGAGTTCACGTAGTGGCCCGGTGATGCGTCCAAGCAGAACGATTGACCAGTGCTTGGCTGGTAGGTTCCTATGGGGCAGGCCGTCTGGCTGGTTGAGTTGTAGTACAACACGTAATATCCAGCAGATGCATCGATACATGATGTCTGTCCGATGCTTGGCTGGTAGGTTCCCGGGGAGCAGGCCGTCTGGAAGGTCGCCCCGTTGGATGGAACATAGTATCCTGCGTCTGCGTCGAGGCACGAGGTTTGCCCCATGCTTGGCTGGTAGGTACCCATGGAGCACGCGACCTCCGCGGTCGCGCCCGAGGTGTTGACATAGTGGCCGGGTGAAGCCGGGATCTGGTCAGTTGCGGCGTAGGTGCTGACATAATTCCCCGGAGTGGCTAGCAAGCACGAGGTTTGGGCCATCCCCGACTGGAATGAGCCGGGGCTGCATGGCGTCTGCGTGACCGAGCCGTTTCCTGGCACGAAGTACCCGGGTGACGCGTCGACGCAGGATGACTGGCCGGTGCTCGGCTGGTAGGTCCCGGGAGCGCACTGGTACTGGCCTGCCCCGATCTCGACGTCTACCGTCATCGAGGGGTTTCCTACCACCGAGGCGTCCTCCGTGGAAAACAGCCAGACCTGCAGTGTGTACAGGCCGGTGCCGCTCCAGGGTGACACGAGGATGTACAGGTCGGAGTCCGCCGAGAAATTCGTGTTGTTGGTCGAGGTCTCGTCGTAGGAGGTCGAGTAACTCGAGTTGAGTAGGTTCAGCGTCTCGTCGTATATTTCCAGGTCGAAGTCGGCTCCCGAGGGAGAGGTCAGGCCGACTGTCACGCCGTGGTCCTTGGGAACTGCCATCACGTACAGGTCCTGTGCGTCGCTGGAGGAGTGTATCGAGCCGTTGTACTCAGCGCTGGTCGCTGAGATGTTGAAGGCCGAGGACGAGTAAGAGCCGGCGTCGCCGAAGCTCGGGGAGGTGTAGTTGCCAGCCGAACTGTCGACGCACGAGGACTGGGCGAGGTCCGGCTGATAGGTGCCAGCCGAACAGAGGGACTGAACGGTCGCCTGAATCACGTCGACGTAGTTGCCCGCCGACGAGTCGTAGCACAGCGGATATCCGGCCTCGGGCTGATAGGTCCCAACCGAGCATGGAGTGTGGTAGAGGTCCCCCGGCTGAGCATAGTGGCCAGCCTCAGCCTGGCTGCAAGACAGTCTTCCCCACGAGCCGGGGTCGCAGTCCATCCACCTCGTGGGATTGTTCGGATACGGGTCGTCGGGCACCGGCACCCCGTCACCGTCGTCGTCGCCCGTCATGTGGGTGTCCAGAGCATTGACGATACCGTCGCCGTCCATGTCCTGATCCGAGTAGGCCACATCGGCGCCGAGGGAGAAGTCCATCGTATGCGGGTTCAGAATGGGATCGGTGGTTCCGTCGAACTCTCCGGACTGCTGGCCCCAGCACTGCAGCGAGTAGTCGTCGAGGATTGCGCAAGTCGCACTGGTTCCGGCCGAAATCGCGATGGCGGTGCGGCCGGCACTCAGGTTGACGTGCGCCGGGGTGTTGCCATTCTCTCCGGTGCACCCGCTGGACGGGATTACCGAGCTGCACGAGCCGTCTCCCCACTGCCCGTACGTGTTGACCCCCCAGCAGTTCATCGAGCCGTTGTCGAGTATCGCGCACATGTGGTCGGCGGTGCCGTCGATTGCGACGGCGGTCCTGCCGACGCCGAAGTCGATTTGGACGGAGCCGTTGGTCACTGTCCCGAACATCGTGGTGACCGTGTATGACTGGCCCCAGCAGTAAACGGAGCCATTCTCGAAGATGGCGCAGGCCCCGTAGCCAGGCGTCGCTATGGACACGGCCCTCATCCCGGTAGAGTGGTTGACCTCTACGGGCGTGTTGCTGTGAGTGGTGGTCCCGTCCCCTAGGACGCCGTAGAAGTTGCCCCCCCAGCACTTGATTGCGCCGGTGTTGGTTATCGCGCATGATGAGTCGGTTCCCGTCGAGATGGCCACCGCGGTGGTGTTCGCCCCCAAATCGACGCTCGCAGGAGCGTTTCTGTTCGCGTTGGAGCCGTCGCCCACCTGCCCAACGTTGTTCCTGCCCCAGCAGCCGACCGAGCCGTCGGTGATGATGGTGCAGTAGTGGCTGTTGCCGTCGGAGATTGCCGCGGGCATGCTGTTGCCGAGGTCCACGGTGCCGTTGGACAGCGAGAAGGAACCGATGCCGAGTTGACCGTAGTTGTTCGTACCCGAGCACCTGAGGCTGTAATTGTCAAGCAGCGCGCACGCGCCCGCGAGCGAGACGACGTCGTCGTTCGTGTAGACTGGGCTGCTGCCTCCGACGGACAGATTTCCCGAGCCAAAGGTCACTCTGGTCCCGTTGTTCAGGACGATAGTGGGGGAGCCCGAGTTCATCTCGAGGGCCGAGTGCGTGAACACCGAGCCCCTCTGCGAGCCGGGCTGGTTGAACGGCAGGGAAGGAGTCGAGGAAGTGGCCTCAGAGATGGTCCATGAGGCAGTACCCCACGAGTCGCCCGAAGACCCTCCGTTCCCATTGGCGAAATTGACGGCCAACAGGAAGGTGACATCGCCCGAGCCGCTAGAGGGTGCAGTCCAGTCTACCGTCCACGTCCTTGAGTTTGAGTTTGAGTGAGTGACCTCTCCGCTCACTATCTGCGCATTCGTCCCGGAATTGGAGAAGGTGCCCGAGGAAGCGTCGAGGTTGAAGCCGCCGTTGCTCCCGGAGACTCCTCCGGTGCCTCCGATGGTGAGAGAGTACACATCCCCAGGAGTGTATCCTGAACTGGGGATTCCGGTGGTTAGCGTCGGCGTCACGGTGTTGGTGCTGCCATGGCAGGAGCCACCGCCGCAGCCGGTGCTGGAAGAACCGGTCTTTCCCGAGCTGTAGGCGAACGCCTCCTGTGGTACAGCGAGAACGAGCAGCAGCAGGATCAGCAGCGCGAATTTCCTTGAATTTCCCCTATACACGTCTATGCCCGCCTTGTTTTCCAATCGCAGTCCCAGTCAAAGAGGTTTGTCGGACCAGTCCGACTGATGCCCATTACAGCCGAAACCGATGCAGTTCGCAATATGACTATTGCTGCGCCACGACCGAGGTTGCATCGGCCCCAAGAATCGCCTCCGCAGCAGTTGGCAAACCCAGTCCTGCGGCCTCAAAGGCAGCTTCCACTGAATCGAATCCTCCCTTGGTGGAGGCCCTCGCTCGCGCGCTCACCAGTCTCCAAGCGCCCTTCGACCCGATGCCAGGAATTGCCTCTAACTGGTGCTGCGTCGCCGTGTTAACATCCATGCCTGCCTCGACGCCGGTTATGCTGCGCATCCCGTGTCCCGTGACAATCACGTCGGTCGAGGACTCCAGAGGCACCTTGTAGGGCAACCCGACGAGAATCGGGTAGGCGCCGATCTGCCGTCCGAAGGTTATGCCAGCGACTCCTCGAATGGCCTCGTCACGGTGCTTGGGGTCAAGCACCTGCTCAGGCCTTCGGATGCGGTCGTCATGAGACTCCCACCATACACCTCTGAGGACCGTTCCGAGTGGAAGCATCTCCTCCAACAGAGGTCGGTCGATACCCTCACGGACCTCGCGCTTGAATTTCCTGAATGTCCTCTCTGGGATCTCTTGGAAACCTTGTCCCTCGACCTGGCGGATGTTGATCCTCCTGAGCCACAGACCCTCTTGCCGCATGCTCCTGAGCAGTTCGAGGTTCATCCGATAGCTCTCCTCGGTCTCGCCGTTCAGGCCGGCGATGAAGTTGAGTCCCGGCAGCAACTTGGGAAGCCCCCTCTCACCACGCTGCCTGCCATGCTCATTGACCAGCCTGACTGCGGTCCTGAGTTGCTCGGGGTCGCAGTTCAGCCAGTTCTGCTCGTGCACAGAGGGATCGGCCGACTCTAGGCCGAACGAGAGTACGGCGCCGTCGGACAGGGTCTCGACCAGTGTCTTGGTAATCTCCGTAGCCGGCTCGATGCCCTCGGAGATGATTGAAGGGTTGGCGTTGTCGACGTGAAGTATCTCCAGCCTCTCGTCCTCGCGCGCGCCGTGCAATACTCTGGCTATCGGCTCGGGATTAGGGACCGGGTACTCGAGGTTCTCTACGCCTTCTGCGCGATACGTGTAGATGTCCGTGGCACCGCCTATGCGGACGTTCCTAACCCCAGAGTCGAGGGCGGTGGTAATTTCGGTTAGGACGTCGTCCTCATCCCGCCATAGTGGCAGTCCCTTCTTTGGCTCGATGCAGAACTTGCAGCCGCGCTTGAAACGGACGCACCCTTGGTAGAGCTCAATCTCGTAGGTCAGTGGTCCGGGAGAGCCCTTTGGAGATTCAAGGTCGGGGTGATTGGTGACCGCTTTCGAGGATGCCCCATGCAGGGCCCACTCGGACCATTGTTCGGGCGTCCTCTTCCTGTTCTCCCACTGTCCTGTGGAAAGGTAGTGATGCAGCGAGGCGTCAGTGTCCTGAACCGTGCAGAAAAGACTTGATCGAAGGGGGGTCCAACCGTCGTATCGCCAATGGCGAATAGCCCAGCCGCCACACAGCACCGGCTGCTCACTAGGCAGAATTGAGAGTACCTGGTCCATCTCACGGCGGCTAATCGGAGTTCCTCTGACATACTTACCAGGAACCACCGCTCCCGCTAGAATGACTGTGCCGTCCAACTCGGACAGCTCCTTACGCAGAGCAGTTCTCTCGCTAGGGTCGTCCAGCCGCCCCTTCTGGTGTATCCTCCACTGGTCGATGGTCATGTATGTGTACGGCAAGCCACGAGATTCGAGCACCCCACAGATGTAGCGGATGTGGAAACCGAGGTAGTTGGGTACTCCGAAGGCCGCTGGCTCGTCCTCGTAGCCGTCCAGAACCAGCCATCCTTCCATCGCAGACAGCCGGGACGGCCGGTTTCCGGGTATTCACGGCTTCGCTAGTTACGTCGGCGGCGACGCTTGCGATCGCGGCCGCCCGGGTTCGACTCCTGAACGCTGATCTTGCGGCCGTGAATCTTGCTGTCGTGAAGCGCCTTGATTGCTGCGAGGCCGTGCTTCTTGCTAGAGAAGGTGACGAAGGCGAAACCCTTCGACCGGCCAGTATCCCTGTCTGTGGCGATGTGAACCTCCGTGAGCTCTCCGTGTGCGGAGAAGGCCTCGCGGAGGTCGTCCTCGGTGGCGTCGTAGGAGACGCCTCCGATGAACAGCTTGAGTCCCATCGACTCCTCGGCGCCAGCGCGTGCCGAGTTCAGGACCTTGCGCTCCTCGGCGAGCTCGTCCTTCGAGGCCTTTCCTTCCTTGACCTTGTCCATGCAGTCCCTGCAGCGGATAGGCTTGCCCGGAGTAGGCTTGAACGGAACCTTCGTCTTGGTTCCACAGAGCGTGCAAGTGGTTGGGTGCATCTCACGCCTAGGTCCACCGCGCCCTCCGCCTCGTGACTGGGCAGCCCTCTGACGGCGGACGGAGTCGGGCATCTCGTGCGACATGCCGCGACGGTGGTCAGCGACAGGTGAGAGGTATGGGCGGGCGCCGTCGTGGCCGAGCATTGACTCGGCCTCGGAGGACCAACGGGCGCCAGGTCGATTCAGCGACTGTATGTCGCTACCCAGCACATGTCCGTGGCCGAAGCCATTGGACAGTACCCTGTAGCCCGTGTAGTCACAGCGAGGGCATGCGACGTTGAAATCCGGAGTCTCGCTGCTCGTCTCAAGGTCCTCGCCGCACTGCGGGCACAGAGCATGCAGGACTCCAAGTTCGGGATTGTCGCGAGTTGTGGCCTTGAGCATGGGGTCGAGTTCCACTATGCGCGCGCGGACCACGTCCCTCTTGCGCATCGCGGCCCCTGCGGATGGCAGGAAGCGATCGACGAAGTTGGTGACGAAGATGGCTGCGAACAGTTTCCCGGCAGGGACGTCCCTGGGGCCGCCGTCCTTGCCT
>JAKUUP010000032.1 GCA_022447095.1 Candidatus Thalassarchaeum betae | reverse complement strand
AGTCAAGTCCTGCTTGAGCAACTACATGAACTGGAGTGGCAGGGCCTCGCGCTCCGAATACTGGTGGTTCGGGTTATTCTTCTATTCCGTGCTTGCCATCGCAGTAATCATCGATGTCGTGATGACTCTCCTCGTAGGTTTCAATCTCCTACTATTCACCTCAATGGCCGTTCTCTTCCTATTCCTGCCGACATTGAGCGTCTTTGTCAGGAGATACCAGGACTCGGGCTTCACCTGGTTCTGGGCTCTGGTCTTCCCATTGTCATTGGGCATCCCGCTGTTCTTGCGTGGTAATTCTGGGGCCAACAAGTATGGCGAGCCCCCGACCAACACCTTCCGGGATACAAGCATCAGGGACATACTCGCCTCGATCCCGGACGATCTGCTGATGGCTGCGAAGAGCTCCTGGAGGGGCCGTGAGAGGGTCCTTGCCGTGTTCGCAGGCGTCTTCCTCGCATCTCTGGTCATCTCGACGGTTCTCGCATACGGGGTCGGGTTGTCGCAGGCCTTCCTACAGTACTCGCTGCAGGAGGAGATATTCGATGCGAAGATCGACTTCGCAGAGGATCCCGGCGAGGACGCCGAAGGTCGCACCAATGACTCCTCGCTGTGGGAGTCAATGTGCGATGAGTTTGTCGCCATGGAGGAGTTCTCGGACTGCGGTCTCGTCTACGGTCGCCAAGGCGTCAGGGTCGACGGCTTCTTCGATGAGGACTTCATCATCCCCCAGCCTCTGAACGTGGTCGCCGCTGAAGGACCCACTGGGGACTGGTCCAACGTCAGTTGGGACTACCCGGAGGCGCTGGAATCGGGCCCGCCGATAAACGGTGACAGGACGATTCGATTCTACAGCGAAGGCATTTGGGACGGCGAACTCGGCGAACGGCACTCAACACGGGGCCAGGACTCGCGCATCATCTACGGCAGCTGGCCCGCCAGCGCCGCAGATGCGGCTGCCAACCGGTCGATTGTGCTTCCCTCAGAGGTGGCGAGCAACGCCGGAGTCGCTGTCAATGACACGATCTCATCCCTCACCTTCACCTACGTGACCGACTATCTCGGCTACCAGAACATCGCTGACGGGTTTGAGGACTGCGAGGGGGAGGAGGACTTCAACGCCCAGTCCGGCTACATGTACTGCAGAGTCAACATGACCGTCCACAACCTGACAGTGGCTGCCGTGTATCAGGAGGGGGGCGCGGGAAACCCAACTCTGTTGTTCAATCCGGTCATGGTTTCCGACGCCGTTCTCAGCGACGAGCAGAAACTCATCATGATGGACAATGACCACGGATTCCTCGGACTGTCGGTGGACAGGAACCAGCTACCTACCACATCCACAGCAGACGCAACGAAGTGGCTAGACGCCCTGAAGGAAGACGTAGAATCCGGGAACTACACCAGCGCAGGCATCCTAGTGGAGTACAACGACCTCATTTCAGGTACCATCACTTTCCTCAATATATTCCTCGGAATCATCCAGGTCTTCGACTACATCCTGATGATCCCCATCGTGGTGCTATCCTTCTCGGTTCTGATTTACGGACTGGTTCTGTCTTTGGAACAGCGTAAGAGGGAGATCTCGATTCACCGTGTCATAGGTGGCACGGAGAGCACCCTGTCGGGCATGATTCTGCTCGAACTCGCGGTAATCAGCCTGTTCGCGTGGTTCGTGGGCTACACGCTGGCGCTGCTCTCGGTCCCGTTGGTCCTCGATGCTGTCGGGTTCATGTCGTTCAGATCCGGTGGAATCGAAATCAACCCGACGTTGAGTCTTGGCTCTACCCTGTTCATCGTCGCCCTGACTGTGGGCGTGGCCCTGCTGTTTGGCAGTTCACGCACTAGGGAGTTCCTGAGGATAGAGATTGACGAGGGCGTCAGGAGGGTCGCCGAGAAGCGAGAGCCCAGAACATGGCTCCATGTCATCGCCTTCGCAGTCGGGTTGCTCTCGTACCTAGAGAGCTGGATTCAGTCCCAAGGAGGGTTCTGGATATGGGGGAGCAGTGGTATCATCGGAAATTTCATCTTGAACGCGATTCTGCTGCTTCTGGGACCGTTCTGCCTTTGGGTCGGAGGTGCCCTGGTACTCGGCAGGATAGGTGCTGCTGGACCGAACATACTGACCGGGCTGCTTTCCTGGTCACCGGCGATCTCGGACATCCGGCGCGGGCTGCGGGGTTCCGGCTCCAGCGAGTCGGTGAACCGCCTAGCCGTCATCATGCTCCTCACGCTTTCAATCGTGACTCTGGCAGCAGTTCAGGGGTACACCGGCACGATAGTGGACGAACGGACGACCTCGGCCCAGACGGGGGCGGACATACAGGTCCAGTTCGACTCTCCCGTGACCGAGCAGCAGGCCAGAGACGAGGTAATGCTCGCCATCCAGCGTGCTGGCGATGCAGATGTCACTGACATCGATTCGATGACTTCGGTGGCGGACCTATTCACGAACCCCGAGGGCAAGTCCGCGTTGATTCGGACCTGGGTGCTGTTCGATGGCAACGAAGACACGCTGATATGGGACTCGCAGGCGATTCCAGGGGACGACATCGACGCGATAGTGTCCGGTTGGTCGGGCGGTGGATTCACTGCGGGGGAGGCAGCCAGAGACGTTCTCGATGACATCGAATCCGGGTCGTCCCAGACCATTCAGTACACGGATTACGACTTTCAACTCGGCGCGGACTTTGAACTGGTCGTGACGACTACGGTGACCGAATCGACGGTGACCTACCAAGGAAGGCACAGTTGGGTCCCCGGCCTGTCCTCGTCCGAGGCGGAGCAGGCCATAGTCATCGGCGAGTCCGCCTACAGGGAGCTGGTCGGCAACGCGACTGCGGATGCCTACACCTCCACTCGCTGGTTCTTCGAGGTGTGCGACCAGAGCGACGAGGACTGCGCAGACGCTCTCAGGACCATCAGCGTCGAGATAGCCAACGGGAACGGGGTAACCGCGGCCTCGGACTGGTCGACCGCTCACAGGGACAACGAGCGAAACGGGGGGCTAATCTTCGGCACTCCAGGGCTGCTCAGCCTGCAGTTCGTCGTGGCATCACTAGCCTCGGTGGCCTCCGCGTTCGTGTTCCTGTCTCTGGTCCTGACCCAGCGGAAGAGGGAGTTGGCCATCCTGCAGGCAATCGGAGCCAGCCCCAATCAAGTCATGCGGCTGGTGCTGTTCGAGATCCTCTCGATACTCACAGTCAGCATGGCTCTTGGAGTGGTTCTAGGACTCGCTATCGCCGAGTCATTCAACGGCTTCTTCGGGATCTTCGGCTTCATCTTCCAACTGTTCTTGGGCCAGAGCGCCCCGATAGACAGGGAATTGGTCTGGCCGTGGCTGGATCTGGTAATAGTGAATGCATCCGTACTTATTGCCGTTCTGCTGGCGTTGTTCTACACCACTCGTAGGGCCCTGCAGGCTGACTTGGCAGTGGTGCTGAAGGGGGAGTGAGGAAATGGAAGACGGCAGATCTGAGATACTCAAGGCAGACGGTCTATACCACGTCTACGAATCAAAGGCAGAAGACGGCAACGTCGTCGCATTGCGCGGCCTGCACGTCACCGTGTTCGAGGGCGAGGCAGTCGCAGTGATTGGCCCTTCGGGATCAGGCAAGTCGACCCTGCTGAAGTGCCTGGGCGGTCTGATGAAGCCCTCTGCAGGAGGGGTGGAGCTGGCTGGAAGCAGGATGACCAGGCTAACTGGTACGCAACTGGTCGAACTTCGGCAGAGGACGGTGTCGTTCATCTTCCAGGATTCGAACCTCCTACCTCACCTGAACGCCCTCGACAACGTCGCTCAGCCGCTTCGCCACCAAGGCATCGCACCGGGACCTGCCAGGAGGAAGGCGCAAGGACTGCTGGACCGCCTCGGAATGGGAGAGAGATCACGTGGGATGCCCGAGGAACTCTCCGGGGGCGAGCAGCAAACGGTCGCCATAGCCCGAGCGCTCATCACAGAGCCCAAGCTAATTCTAGCAGATGAGCCAACCGGAGCTCTGGACCCGATTACCAGCAGAGAAGTGCTGGAGCTGTTTGAGAAGTTGCATAAAGAGGAGGATGTGGCATTCTTCCTTGTAACCCACAACAGGGAGGTCGCCGCCTTCTGCGAACGCTCCCTCGAACTCAGAGACGGGCGCTTCGTCGCCCAGCATGGGGCCGAATTGGACATCGCCGACCTCTCAGGCAGCCGCGAGCTCATCATTGACGATACCGGGACGGTCACACTACCTCCGGACGTCCTGACGAAGATAGGCGGACCCGGAAGATTCGAACTTCCTGAAATCGAACGCGACTCCCTGAATCTGGAACGTGTCGATGTGGAACGCTTACAGGTCGAGGGCAAGGCAAACCTGACTCTAGCACAGACCTGCCCAGCCTGCTTCCACATCTACGGAGACAGCGAAGAGCAGCGCTGTCCCGAATGCGGCTCGAGCCGGCCGATGGTTCAGGCCTGAGGCAGCACGAACCTCTGCGGCTTGGCTATTCCGAGATCTCTGGGCAACTCTCTGACCTTCTCAGGCAGCGTGACCGGGATCATTTCCCTCGCAATCAGTGCGACCCGACTCTCCCTCCTGTCTGATAGAACCTCGCGCCCCACAAGTGGTGCCAGCCGATGCGAGAAACCCATCACGTCATCGTGGCTGGGCATGTTCTCAATGCTCAGGTTGTTGCGGCTGTTGCCGACATAGACGTAGCCCTTGGCCTCGATGAAGTCAGGGTCGGCGATGTTGTCTAGGCGCGCGTAGTCCTCGTGGTGGCCCAGAGACTCGCCCTTGATTAGGGTGTGACGGCACACCGTGCGCGTATCGAGGCTTGGAAGCAGCTCGAGGGTCGCCTCTAGTTTGTGGAAGGCTGCTTGGTCGAACTTGGGTTTGCAAAGCCTGTCGAAGATTTCCTTGTTCGGGGCATCGACGCTGACATACAACTGCGTTGGTAACGGGTCGAGATTCTCGATGACCTTGGGCAGGCTGCCGTTGGTTACCAGGAAGGTGGAAACGCCGTGCTGGTGGCCGACATCGATCCTCTCTCCCAGTCGGGAGTAGAGCGTGGGCTGGCCGGTCAGGGAGATTGCGACGTGCTTTGGGTCCTGCGCCTCACGAAACTTCTCCGGGTCGGCCTTCGGGTTGCCCCCGAAGCCTGTGATGAGGCGGCGGTGGGCACGCACAGACTCGAGGAACAACTCGTATGGGTCGTCGTCGATTTTGTGCAAGGTCTCCGAGTGAGGCTCCCTCCAGCAGTAGGTACAGGCTAGGTTGCAGGTGTCCACATTGGGCGCCATCTGCATGCAGCCATGGCTCTCTATCCCGTAGAAGGTGCCCTTGTAGCAAGAGCGGTCGGCAATCAGGCTCTGCTTGGTCCAGTGGCACACCTTGACGCCGCCGTGCTCCCCGACCAACTGGTACTTCTGCTTGGACAGGCGTGCGGCTATCTTTGGCTCGATGCGCGTAATCGGACTCTGCATGACAAATCCCAATCTCTACTACAACGAGTAGTCGTCTTCAACGCTTCCTTCGCATGATGGCGAGTGCCACCGCCACCGCAACTATTCCTACTGCGACATAGATTTCAGTTGAAGTTCCAGTACAGCAAAACGGAACGGGTTCAGGGACAGGACCTACCTCCGAGTCATCTCCCCCTGAGTCATCCTGATTGTCAGGAAAGTCCGAGCAGAGCTCGGTTCCAAGACAGTGATTGTACAACAGCATTCGCATGGGAGAGTTAGCGGTGAATCTAATCATATCCTCTTGTTCATCTGTAATCCCTCGACGTGATGAGACATCTTCGTAAGGAGGTGTGATGTAACTCATCAGATTTGAGACCGTCCCGTTCTCAAAGAAGATTGAATCTTGCAGAAGTGGATGTTGATTATTCAGTCTGATTACTGGATCTTCGCCAAATAGGCACTGACCTTCCGAAGCACTGTCGTTCCAGAAGCAGTTCATGCCGTACCATTCGACACTTTTCCCGTCGAATCCGTAATTTCTCTCGAAATTGGTTCGATAGATTGTCTCACCTGCTTCTCCGGCCTGAACGAACTCGGCTAGGCTGTTGAATTTCTCTTGGTCTCCGCTATAGAGAAAATTCCAGGTGGGCCAAACGAACGCCTCTCCCATCAACTCTTGATGCTCGACCAGATCCTGTCCACTACCATCGTATGCTAGATACGGCTCGCCGAAAGGCTGAGAGTAGTCTTCGCCAACCACACGCCTGATGGCCTCACCGTCATGGGCCATCCTAGTCCACCTCTGTTCGAATCCGAAGTCCGCTTCTGCCTCATTGTAGTCAGGAGCATGAGTGTGACCAATCCCAAAGAAATGCCCCATCTCGTGTGGAAGGGTGGTCAAACTGTTCCCATTGAGCAACGTCGACCTCAACTCTAGTACGCTTCCGCGGCTGATCTGGAATTCGGGTGGAGGACCTCCACTTTTGCCGGAGGCATCCAGCCCGGGTCGGATTACAATGGTAATCGACTCCGACCGCGCTCTCGACGCCAAGCGAAAAGCAGCTGCTGTGTTGTACTCCTCATCTAGGGTAATGTTGTCCAATTCCTCCTGTGAAACGTGGCGCGCTGCAAGTTCATCTTTCAACTCGTCCAGCGCCATCTGCTCATCTTCAGACAAGCCAAGTTGGGCACGCAGGTCAGGTAGAATTTCTCTCAAAGTCCACTCTTCATAGTAGTCATCAGATTCGGCAACAGCATCAGCAATTATCACCACCTCATTGGTTTGGAATTGGAACCCCCAAGGTAAGAAAACCGAATTGAGATTAGTCAGTTGCACTTCCATCCAGTCCTCAGAAACATCATCTTCATCAACATCAAGGAATATCCAACGCAAATCATACAGCCTGTGCGTTGGCGCCTCTGAATAGTAGGCATCGCAGAAGGACTGCTCTGATGAGTTCAAACTGTCTTCCTTGTGGTTCATCCAGCAGTCAGCCCAAGTGAGTTGCATGTCTACTGCGATCTCATCGGATTCCGAATTCTGATTAGCACTGCTTATTGGCAACAATAGCAGCAAAACCGCAATAAAAACCGCTAATACAGACCTTCGCACACAACCCGCTGAATTTTGATATCTCATGACCGTTCCGCGTGGATGATATATCGGCAGTGCCTTTGTCGTGCTGATGAAAAGACTCTCAGGGGGCACAATTGCTCTCATCATCTTGGCGACCACCATGACCGGTTGCTTCTCCGCAGAACCCGATAACGAGTTGATTGCGTCAAGCGACCTCACAATATCTCCTGAGGTCCTAGTCGGTGCGCAGTTCCAGTTGGTAGAGTTCAGTGCTTCGAGCCCCATGAGTGTCCATGTGCCCTACTTGGTGCTGGATCAGGAATCCGGATATGTGGTGAATGGCACCACGCTGTACTTCGACAGTGCTGGCACGACAAGCGTCGAGATGCTGGCGCCGTCAAACCTCAATGTGACGCACTTCCTGTTGGGAGAGCTAGGACGGGTCGACTGGCCGTTGCGGGAGACCAACCAGAGCTGGGCGGAGTGGTTCTCGTCAAGTAAGTTCGAACAGTCCCCTTACACACACGTAGAGCACCCTGTCGAGCGGGAGAACGACTCAGCGTATACCATAGAAGACGGCGCACTGCACAGCACCGGCCTGATTGATGGACTCAACGTCTTCGAGTGGCTGGAGCTCTTCGCTGATCCTGATTCGGGATACAACGAGCGCTGGGGACCATTCACCCTGAATGATCCGACGTACATGAGGGCTGTGAATTTCATGCAGGGCGAGCTGCAGGGAATGGGCTACGACGCTCAGGTACACAGGTACTGGATCTCCGACTTCTCCTACGCGGTCAACGTCTGTGGCTACAAGGAGGGGACGATGTTCCCCGACGAGTGGCTGGTGCTCGGCGCGCACCTCGATGTCGCTGAGGCTGGAAGCCCACCTGGAGGAGGTACGCGCATCGGTGCGCATGACAACGGCGCTGGCGTAGCCCTAGTCCTAGAGGCAGCCAGAGGCCTCGCCCAGTTCGACCACCGCAGGACCATCGTCGTGTGCTTCTGGTCCAACGAGGAGAACGGCTACGACGGCGTCGACAGGTGGATCGACAACATTCCCGCAGGAGTCACCCTCTCGAACTACCTCAATGCCGACGCAGTCGGGACCAACTGGCCCGGCTACTACACTCTGGTCGTAGACATCATCCCCGAGACGGACAACCAGATCAACGAGCAGTGGCCAATGGTCAGGCTGGCCGAGTGGATAGGCTCGAACAACAACGACATCGCCGAGGCGTTGCGCCTAGGCAGGGAGATCTACAACACCGAGGGCTACGCCTCGATGAAGGACGTGGACTCGAGTGACCAGAAGAGACTCTCCATATCGGTACACGAGTCACAGAG
>JAKUUP010000031.1 GCA_022447095.1 Candidatus Thalassarchaeum betae | reverse complement strand
CGAAAGGCCTGCTTGGCGGCTGGAGTCATCCCGGAAGGGAGCCATATCATCTGCGCGGGACCCCAAGCCAAAGCGATAGCTGGAAGCGTGACTAGCAGCAGCAATGGCACGAACAAAGAGAGGACCAAGCATACAATCAGGGCGGCTCTGGCAATAGACGCCAAGAGGAAGGGGCGAGACCTGCTCGACTCCAGCACCATCGCGCCTTGCCATGAGGCGGGGAGGGCATGACCTAGGGCTGATGTGATTGATATGGCGAAAGCCAGTGTTACGCTGACTGCATTTACTCCAGAGTACTCTGAGTACTGCAGTTGCTCGTCAAACAGCCTATAGATGAGATAACTGGCCTGCATAGAACCGATTCCAAGTCCTAAGGCCCAGCCATAAGGGGGAGAACCCCTCAGAGCGACCACTCTGGGCCTGGCTACGAGGAACATCACGAATGCGGCCTCGGTGGCCCCTATTAGCAGAGCAACGAGGCTCACGCTGATTATATTCAGAGATGACAATATGATAGCCGGGAGGATGATTCGATCGACAGCCATCGCTAGGATCATGCCCGAAACTAAGCCGTAAAGCAGGTACTTGACGGCTCCAGCGAGGTCGTAGAAGCCAGTCATCTTGGAAATGACGCCCCTCCAGCCTATGTACACGCCCAAGAGCCCTATTGCGAAGGCCAGCTGAGTTTGCCACAGTTCGACTGCCACGAGGGGGCATGGCGCATCGCCTTTGAGCCCCTCGGCCCCCGATAACGTTCAAACCACACAATCAGGACCCGTGAGCATGGCACTCGACGGGCTCAAGCGTCGAATCATGGGTTCGGTTGGTCTGCTAAAGGGCAAGCGTAAGGTAGACGAGGAAACCGTGAAGGAACTCAGCCGCTCCCTTAGAAAGGCCTTGCTGGAAGCCGATTTCAACGTCAGGCAGTCCAAGGAGCTCACTGAGCGTATTGAGAGGCGTTTGATGGAGGAAGAGTCGCGGCCCGGAGTCAAACTCGACACCCACGCAATGAATCTCATCTACACCGAACTAGTCAGGCTCCTAGGTCCCGCTCGCGAAATCATGCCTCACAACCAGACCATTCTCATGGTTGGCCTGTATGGACAGGGCAAGACGACTACTACTGCCAAACTAGCTGACTGGTGGAGACGGCGGCACGGGGTCAAGGTGGCAGTCATCGAGGCTGACGTGCACCGCCCGGGGGCCTACGAACAACTGCAGCAACTCCTAGAGGATACTAATGTAGACGTCTACGGCGAACCCGGTGAGGAAGACGCTACGAAAATTGTTCGCAATGGTATCAGGAAAGTTGGCACGGCAGATGTAGTGATTATCGACACAGCCGGTCGGGACAGCCTAGACGAAGGATTGCGTGACGAATTGATTAGTATCGCGGAGACGGCCAATGCAACCGAGCGTTTTCTCGTTATCGACGCACAGGTCGGCCAAGCAGCCGGACCCGTGGCCCAGACTTTTCACGAACTAGTCGGTGTGACTGGCACCATAGTAACCAAACTGGATGGGACGGCCAGAGGCGGTGGGGCCCTCAGTGCAGTAGCCACCACCGGAGCGCCTATTGTCTTCGTCGGAGAGGGTGAACGGGTCCAAGACCTTGAGAAATTTGAGTCTGATCGTTTCATTTCTAGGCTTCTAGGCCTAGGGGATATCAAGGGACTCATCGACCTCGCTCCCGGTGACTTAGACCAAGATGAAGCGGCACGAATTGCTCAGAGATTGATGTCTGGTCGATTCACTCTAACAGACATGTACAGCCAGATGGAGATGATGAGTAAGATTGGAACTGTAGAAAAAATGCTCTCCCATTTACCGGATGCAATGTTTGGCGGTATGGGTAACATGAGCAGAGCTCAGAAACAACAGATGCAAGGAAATCTGGAAAAGTACCGTGTGATTATGGACTCGATGACCCAAGATGAGAAAGATCAACCAATATTGCTGAAGTCAAGCAGAATCCGAAGAATAGCGAGGGGATCAGGTGTCAATGAGAAGGACGTCAAGGAACTACTCGCCCAATGGAACAGGAGTCGCAAGATGATGCGAGGGATGAAGAGTGACCGAAGTTTCAGGAGGAAGATGAAATCGATGATGGATGTCGATGACTTGGACTTCGGAATGGGGTGAATTCGTGCAAAGGCGCTTTGCCATCATAGGGCACCGCGCACCGTCCTCAGGTCGGCTCAATCTCAATGATCTCGCTGGAGACTGTGGTCGTCTTGATGTGCTCGTCCGCGCAGTCAATACCGGGCTATTCGTCTCCCATGGGATTCGTACCGATACAGATGTGACCCTGCACCTGCTTGGAGGGCCTGGTCCTGTTCGACGCGTCTGGTTCCAGGGTAGCGCCCTGAGGGGCGTTCATCCTGATGAGAGAGCGCTGGCAGGACAGGTTGGCAAGTGTCTGAAAGAACCGGTTCCCGTCATCGGACAATTGGTTGAACTGCATCATGGGCTGTGGCATGCAGGTGGTGGCATCGCCCAGACGGTTGCTGAGTGGAAGAATGAAGATGTGCGGCTATACGTTCTCGATGCAGATGCCCCTTCCTTCGTACCCGAAAACGACGAGAATTTGGGGTTCTTCCTGTCGGATGACCGTCCGTTCACAGACGAGGATGAAGAGGCTTTGAAAGGGATCGAGAGGGTATCCCTAGGCGCCGATTGGTTGCAGGGTCATTCCTGCATAGCAATCATCCACCACATTTTGGATGGTTGATTACTCAAGCCACGAGGGGAGTCCCGATGACCCCTGCTCCGTGGCTGTAGCCATAACATCGCCACTGAGTCCCAGTGGGTGATTGACGGGCCAGGATGACAGTGGTGTGATGGCGACAGCACCGGAGTTGATGGCATTGCAATCAGTACCGGGGATGTCCTCGTCCTCAATTATTGCAGCACCGACTTCGTATGTCACACCGATATTCTCTCTGTCATTCATGTCAATGGCGTTGTGGTACCACCTCGACCCCAGTGAGGTTGTCTGCATCAGACCATTCCACGATTTGGGGGCGTTGATGTTGAGGAACATGTCACCGTGGGCAAAGGCGGAACGAGCTCTCGCCCCCATCGTCCCTGATGAGAGAGGTTTCTTCCGGCTGCCCTCGGGCCGCCTCAAGTTCAACGGCTCATCAGGGAGGGCACTGAGGCAAGATTCGATGATCTGCAGTGAGGCCTCGACGGTCTGAGAAAACTCAGAGTGCTCGTAAGTGGCGAGGCTGATTGCGATAGCCGGCATGCCATAGAGCGAAGTCTCACGCGCTGCTGAAACTGTCCCGGAATGTAGCACATCGACCGATAAGTTGGGACCCTGGTTGATTCCAGAGATGCACATGGAAGGTTTGATTTCCGGAGCCCAAGCTTGTAGCCCCCCATCTAAAGCGACTATTGCGCAATCACATGGGGACCCGTCGAGCGAGAATATCCTCAGAGGAGGACCTCCCTCTACTCGGAGGGAGTCAGCGATGTCTGTTCTCTCCTCGAACTTCAGGTCGTGTCGCAGAGTCAGACGCATTCCTGAGCATGACTGTTCACTGGCCGGAGCCAATACGACCACCGGGTGCCCACGGGCATGAAGGGCCGCTATAAGCAAGTGCAATCCGGCTGATTCGACACCGTCATCATTGGTCATGAACAGGGCAGCACGACTCATGGACTGGCCACCGAGAAGAGGTTCATGAAACCGTGTCTTGGAATGGCTCTTCGACAGATTCTTCGAGGGTCACCAGAACGGCGCCTGCTAACATCAGTGGACCACCTAGCAAAGTCCACATCCCCAATGTTGTCTCACCAGTCCAGAGCCATCCTATCAACCCTCCAATGACGGGCTCAAGCAACAAGACGATGGATACTGTCACGGGTGCGATCCAGCGCAATACAGCGTTTATCCCGGTGTGTCCGCAAAGCCCTGGGCCAATTGAAAGATATGCTATCCACGGCAGCCACAAGGCATCAGACCATCCAAATAGGGATGATTCCGGTACGACGTCGCCCCACCCGGACCCCTCTTGGAGTACCGATGCGGCGGCCAGCCAAACTCCTGCGAAGAAGGTGACTGGGAAGGCATAGACGAATATTGGGACCTGCCGCTGCGAGCGCAGGTACCTACCTGCGAACAGGTATCCGACCACAGTTAGAGCACCTACGAAGGCGGCGACATCACCCATCAGAGTGACCTCGCCACCGGGTTTGGCGTCCCCAAGTGAGAGTAATGCTCCGGCGAATCCAACCAGCACTCCAACGATATGTCCCTTGCGCACGGCAGCGCCAATCAATGGCATGAGGAGGACGAGGACTAGAGGGTGGCTGGATACGAACAGCAGGCTGTGAATCAGGCTGGTATGATCGAGAGACCAGACCCAAGAGCCAAAGTGGATAGCTAGGAAGGCGCTCGAAGCCAGCATTATCTGCCAGTCTCGCGGGGTCAGAGTACTACGGTCCATTTTCCTGAATTGGTAGACGAATCCGGGCAGAAGCACGAGCGCAGTACCCTGCATTCGCCATGAAGCGCGCAGGATAGGCGGGATCTCACCCATAGCCTGGAGTACCGCTCCGGCGCTTGAAACGGCCAACAGAGCCACTCCTAGCAAGATCCAAGCACCGAAAGGTGTGGCCGAGTCACCAGATCCGGTCATGCTCAATCCGCCAGTTCAGCGTCCATGACCTCAGATTCGTCTTCTGACTCCTCTTGAAGGCCGATTATCCCCGCTGCTCTGAACAAAACGTAGATCATGCCCCCTAATGCTAGGTTGACGAGCAAGAAACCCGCAAATCTGGCCTGCGGCCACCACGATTTGATGCTCATTGTCTCTGTACATACCACTGAATCAGGTAATATCTCGCAATCTGGGTTCGCAAGGGCATAGTCCAAGACCGCCGAGAAGTCGTCGTTTTCGACACCGAGCATCTCATCGAGGTAGGTGTCCTCGGTCCATGAGTCGGGGTGATACTCCTGCTCTGTCTCAAGTTCGTCGGACACCGCCATTATGGCCGACTCAACTCCGAAGAAGGCTTCGCCGGTCAGCGCTCCGGCAGCCACCATGAAAGTGAACAGCAACATCAGGGCTCGGCTCTTCTCGGAGGCGGCTGAGCCCTCGGAAAGGCGGATCTCCTCCACCTTGGGCAGAAGTCTTCGCGTCTCCCACCAATCACGCGCTGCCCCGCCGGCCAGCATCGGGAAGGTGACAGGGGTAGGCAGGTACATGCCGAGTCCGAAAGATGTGCCCATTCCGGTAGCCCACTCAGCGAAAGCGCCCAGCAGGAAGCCGAGTCCGAGGGCGTACCAGTCACCTTGTCCTTCGGCAAGGATGATGGTGAATGCAGCGAAAGCGTTGGCTTGAGGTGCCAGCAGATCTATGCTTCCGTCAGCCAGCAGCTTAGATAGGAAGATAGCGACGCCGGCGCCGAGTATGGCCCCCGGTACGACCCCCAATATGTTCCCCTTGGAGATGTGATACGGGCGGTTGCCGATGTAAAGGCTGTTCTTGTAGTCGCCAACCACGGTGCCCGACAATGAGATAGCGGAACCGAATACGGTGGTCCCCACTAGGGCCATCAGCACCGACTCCTCTTTGGTCAGGCCCATAGGTAGGTTGAGGAAGACGAGGAGCAGGATCAACAAGACGATGAACGAGGTCCCCGAGACTGGTTCGATACCCGTCTCTCCCATCACGCGGACGGCAATCGCGCCCAGCAGGAATGTCGTCGATAGAAGGACCACTGCGAAGACAGCGGCGGGTAGTACGGGGAATCCACCTACCCAGAAGATGATTATCATCGCGACAAAGGCGATTCCCATGAAGATGGGGATGTGGTCAAGAGGCCATTCGTACCAGCCGCGATCCTCGATGTACTCATCACCCTTCTCGCCGGAGAAAGCACTGCTTATGTCGCCGAATATGTTGACGAAGGTCGGTGTCATCTTGAGTAACCCGTAGATACCTCCGCCGAGGATGGCGCCTATGGCAATCGTCTTGACGATGGAGCTGAACGCCTTCCATTGCACGATAGGATAGACAGGGAGAGACGTCAGGTCCCCGTACTCCGTGATGGGCACGTACTGCCCCAAGGCCGGGTCGTAGACGGGCACATCCATCAGGATGACGAGCGGGACGAGGTAGAACCAGGCTACCAGCGAGCCCAGACTGACGAGGAAGGCCACCCTGAACTTCATGAACCAGCCTATTGCAAGCAGAGTTGGACTCAGTTCAACGCCTAGGAACGTGTAAGAGAAGATGTTTCCAGATTCGTAAGGAGTGATGCCACTAAATTGAGCGTGTCCATCAGACAGTCTGCTAGGCTGGTGCAGCCATCTCTCAGTATATACCGAGGCGATGCCCCAATCATCACCGGAGAAGGTCATAGCGAGCCAGTCAGCGAGACTACCGGGAATCCCTGCTATCTTCTTACCCCACATGAGAGGATAGTCAATTAGGAACATGAAGCCCATCGTCAGCACCGTCCATATGCCGACGGTCTTCAGCGACTCACGCGCTGCCTCAGCAGCACCGCTACTGACGTCGGAGGCAATGTCGAGCATCTTGAGTGTGGCTTCGAACCCGGGCATAGGGAGGGGGTCTTCGACCAACCAGACCCGTCTGAATATGATGAAGTACATCACGCCGAGGAAGCCGGCAAACATCGATGCGATGATGCCAATAAATGCGAGTTGGAAGGTGTCCACGGAGGATATCAGATGGCCGTCGCCGACTAGGTAGTTATCCGAGTAGGCCAACAAGAAGATGGCTGGGAAGGTGAAAATGAAGCCGATAGAGGCATTTGTGGCGCCGGTTGTGGCGCTGGTTGAGATATTTACCTCCGAGGGGGACCATTTCAGAGCCATGCCAAGCAGGTAGGCGACGTACCATGCAGCGGAGACAGCGAGGCCAATCTTGAGGCCGATATAGGCGGTGACACCACTGAAGACAGCGCCTATGGCGATGCCGATTAGTACTTTCTTGGTGTCCCAATGGCTGATCTCGAAGGAGTTCTGCAGGTTCTTCTCTTCCAGATACTGCTCAAGTACTCCTGTGTTGAGGTTGTTGTACATGTCCTCGTCGAGCCAAGTCAGCGTTCCCTTCTCTATCGACTCGAGGCCGGAGGGAGTGACTGGCTGTCGATATGCGGAACGCTGGACATCGGACATGCTACGCTCTCCTATCCGAGGGTCGTAATGAGTCGCTTATACTTCTCGCGCCTCGGCGGACCTTAGAGGTCATAGAACGAGACTCAGTGGTCGCGCGTGATTCTGTAGCGGCCCATGGCTTCCATCCACTGGATCTCGCCACCCGACTCCAGAGTGAACTCAGAAGACAGAGGCAAAATCATGGTCTCATAGGTCTTGTTGTCCATTGCATTGACCTCATCGCCCTGGATGTGAGTGATGATAGCTGTGCCCTTCTCTATTACCGGGACGTAGATAGTATCGGTAACAGTACCTACGTGGCTCCTCTTTTGACCTGTGAATATGTCCTCTAATTCCAAGCGGGCCTTTGCCGAGCCATGCTTGCCTGGCTTTGATTTGGACATGCTGAGAATCTTGTAAGCACTGTCCTCAAGTGCGACGTAGCGGCCCACTTTCAGTGTGCGTATCTCCACTCTTGTCGTGCCGGGCATAGGTCTCACGCAGAAGTCTCGCACGCTGCCTTATCAGCATTCCCGAGACAAGGCCTAGCCTGCCTGATAGGGGCCCGGACCGGAGACCGGAGTTCCCGGCCCGGGGTTATGTCCGACTGAGTTTGCTCAGTCGTCCTTGCGGCGACCTAGGAAGGCCGCGCCGATCAGTGCGATTGCAGCGAACAGCGATGGGAATCCAGGCACGACGTTGCTCCATCCGAGGTCTGTGTCCTCAGTAGGCACGTAATCGGGGCCGTCCGTGTTGTCGGTGTCGATGGAGTCACAGAGTCCGTCGCCGTCGTAGTCGGAAGGCACCGAATCGGAATCCAGGCTGTCGGAGCCGCACTCGTCCTCACGAGCGTCGGACTCGCCGTCGCCGTCGTCGTCGGAGTCAGCGTTGTTACCCTCGCCGTCGCCGTCGGTGTCGTCCCACTCAGATGAGTCGGTTGGGAAGGCATCGTCACTGTCGGCAGAGCCGTCGCCGTCGTCGTCGGAGTCAGCGTTGTCGCCGATTCCGTCGCCGTCGAGATCGTGGTCCTCGGACGGGTTCAGCGGGAAGGCGTCGTCGCCGTCGGCAGTGCCGTCGCCGTCGTCGTCAGTGTCGCTGTTGTCTCCTATTCCATCACCATCGGTGTCGACCCATTCGGATGGGTCCTCTGGGAAGACGTCGATACCGTCGTTGACTCCATCGCCGTCGTCGTCAGCGTCAGAGTTGTCACCCTGACCGTCGCCGTCCATGTCGTCCCACTCGCTCGGGTCCTCTGGGAAGGCGTCATCGCCGTCGTCGACTCCGTCGCCGTCGTCATCGTCATCGGCGTTGTTGCCGATTCCGTCGCCGTCGTCATCAGCCCACTCGGACGAATCCAGTGGGAACGGATCTGCTACGTCAGCTACACCGTCGCCGTCGTCGTCTGGGTCAACGTTGTTGCCCAGTCCGTCGCCGTCGGTGTCGTCCCACTCGCTCGGGTTGAGCGGGAAGGCGTCATCGCCGTCGTCGACACCGTCGTTGTCGTCGTCGGTATCGGCGTTGTTGCCGGTACCATCGCCATCGGTGTCGACCGTCTCAGTTGCGTCGTTCGGGAAGGCGTCGAGGCCGTCAGTGATTCCGTCGTTGTCGTCATCACTGTCGGCGTTATCGCCAGTGCCGTCGCCATCGTTGTCGTTGACCTCACTTGGGTCGTTCGGGAATGCATCGTTGACATCGTCGTAGCCGTCGTTGTCGTCATCAGCGTCCGAGATGTCGCAGATATGGTCGCCATCCCAGTCAGCAGGTATGGAGTCAGCATCCAGAGAGTCAGATCCGCAGGTTGCCTCGTCGTCGTCCGACCATGTGTCGCCGTCGTCATCGTCGTCGATGGTGTACGCAGACGGGTCGCAGGCAGAGCCGTTGAGCATGGTCGTGCCGAGGTTGTCGGACAATCCGTCACCATCGGTGTCGAGACCTATGCATGGATCCAGTGGATCCAAGTCGTCCTCGTCAATCGTACCGTCGTTGTCGTCATCGGTGTCGAGGTTGGTAATACCACTCGGAACCGGGATGTCGACATCGTCGATCCAGACCGTGTCCTGGTTGCCGTTGACGCTGGAGTCCTTCCAGTACACCCACGTGTAGGTGTGGAACCCAGTGGTCACCGGGAACTGGTAGGTACCCGAAGTGGTTCCGGACCAGCGCATGGTGTAACCGGAGGTCCTCAGGCAGCCTGCCGAGTTGTCGATGCAGAATACCAGGAAGTCCCAGTTGGCCTCGGAGTTGGTCTCGTAAGCGAACTCACCCGTGCCGTTGATCGCGTTGACGATGATTTCCAGCTTGGACTGCCCGTTGTGGGTAATCGGACCGGACTGGGCGGAGTAGACGCCGCTGATGACGGTGTTGGTCTGGACGGACCAT
>JAKUUP010000030.1 GCA_022447095.1 Candidatus Thalassarchaeum betae | reverse complement strand
ACAGCATCGTGCTATGTCACCTCTCTGAGAAGAACAACGCCCCACATCTGGCCGAGAGTGAGGTGCTTCTGCACATCGACGAGCGTTTCTCGGGCGATCTTTCAATCTCGAAACAGGACGGCCCCGAATTCAGCCACTGGCTCGGCCAAGTGGAGCCAGAAGGAGTGAGTAAGGCAGCCTAGTGCCCCATGACCGCTCTGTGGACAGAGGTCTGGACTTCTCGCATCCTGTCGACTGCACCGAGTTCTCTGAACACGGATAGCGAACGCTGTAGGTACTCCATCTTCTGTGAACGGTCACTCTCAACTTCTCCCAAGCGTGCGAGAAGTTCCCCTTGGAGCATCCTGAAGTCGTTGGCCTCGGCCAGAGCGAGGCCGTCTAGGTAGTGTTCTGCAGCCTCGTCCTTGCGGCCGGCGTCGCTCAGTACCTGCCCAAGCAGCATCTCAAGTTCGACGGCACTGTTTGGGTCTGCTTGCTCCGAAAGTATCTCAAGCGCTCCAGAGTAGTACTGCATTGCAAGTTCGTTCTCCTTCGATCTGGCATAGTAACTCCCCAAGACTGCTCGGGCGCGTGCGTGGTAGATATCCATGCCACTGTCCTCAGTTTCCTCAAAAGCGAGCATCGCATGGTCTCTAGCTCGATCGAGTTCGCCCATCTCCAGAAATGCGGATGCGAGGCGGATGCGGGCATCGCACAACTCAAGGTCTTCCTCAGACTCAAGTAGGTCCTCGACGTTGCCATAGACCTCGAGTGCATGTCGGTTGTCCTTCCTGCGTCGGTAGATGTAGCCCATGTTGTTGTAAGAGCGGGCAGCGCCAACGGCGTCTCTCAAGGCGATCTGGATCTCCAACGCCTTGCGGTGCAACTCAAGGGCATCGTCCATCGCCCCACGCTTGACAGCGATGTCTGCCCTAGCGGACAGCAAGCGGGCGAGTACCTTGTTCATCTTGTGCTTGCGAGCGAGTGGTACAGCCGCGTCGTACTCGACCTCGGCCTCGTCCCATCTCCCCTGTATGGATAGAATATCCCCTCGCAGTTCCCTAATTACACACCAACTTCTGGGTCCGAATCCCTCGCGCTCGAGCGGCCTCAGAATTCCCAGCAACTCGGTGTGCCCTGCGCTGACGAGTTCGTGGCCCTCGGCGGTGAGTACCTCGGCGAGACTGTCTGTGTCTCCAGATTCGTTGAGGTGATGGATGTATTCTATCCTCTCTGCAGCGATGCCGTGTCTGGATCGGTACCAGACTGTTGCGTTGGCATGGAGTTCCTGACGTAACGACTCATCCATGGATCTGGTCAGGAACTCCCTGACTAGGTCGTGAACGTCGTAGTTCTCACTGTCAGCCTGACGTGCAAGACCCTTCTCAACGAGGCCGTCGAGAAGGTCTGTCTCGGCCTCGACCCCGGTGATAGCTTCCAGCGGCATCGGTTCGCGGAATACAGCTATGGCTCCAAGCAGTCTCTTCTCAGAGCCAGAGAGCCTACTGAATATCTCTTGCTCGACGAAAGCCTCTAGCGTCGCGTGGAAGGTCTCTCCTACATTTCCTCGATTGATAAGTTCCAGTACTAGGGGGTGACCTCTAGACAGAGTGTAGATATGTAGGAATTGAGCCATCTCTAGATTTGGCATGGCAGTCAGAATTTGTCTGCTGGACTCTTGGTCTAGACCCTCCAGAGGCATGACTAGCGTCACTATCCGGCCTGATGAGTCTGACTCGGGCACGACCATCCTGAATGAGCGTGAGAACATCACTAGACCAACGTCATCGAGTTCTGGTACCTTTAGTGTGAGGGATCTCAGAGCGGAAATTAGAGTCTCGTCACCGACCTTGTGCAGATCGTCGATGACAATCAGCGAAGGAGAGTCCCGCAGGCCTTCGAGAATCAGATTTACCGCCATCGACGCCTGAGGCACCGGAGTGGCAGCAAGGTAGTCAGATAGGTCATTGTGACCTATGGTGGAGAGCCATTCCGAGATGGCTTCTAGAAAGGCCCTTGAGCCTTCCCAGTCCTGGCATCGGTGATACAACAGGTTTCGCCTGTGAGTGAAACGCTCGACCAACTTGCCGGCCAGAGCCGTCTTCCCAATTCCGGCGATTCCCGGAACCAGTATGGAACTCGACTGGTCCTCAAGAAGAGCGACCATGTTTTCTAACTCGTTCTCCCTGCCGAAAAAGCGGCGGGTCTTCGGCAGGTCGTTCAGCGAGGTGACGAGTTGCTTCTCGATATGCTTGGACAGATCCCTCTCAATCAGTTCAGCAGAGAGAGTCGAGAGGTCGACAGTTCCCGTGTCGTCGATGTACCTGAGGAAATCAACGTGTCGCAGGGGCAGGTCGGTCGCCTCGAGCGCCTGTGCGAGCTCTAGTGTCTCGGAGCGGCCATCGGGATGAACCAAGCGGACGGGTTGGGTGCTGACCTTGGACCAGATGTCGTTGGCGATGTTGGCGCCATCCTCAGTCAGGAAGTATGCCTTCCTCTTGCGCGAAACCCCGGTGACGTGAGCCTGCCTCTCTATGAGGTGCCCCTGTTCCCTCATCCCGGCTATCGCACGAGGAACATTGGAACGGGCTATGGCCACAGCATTGGCAATTCCCATCTGGGACAGAGCGAAGGGGACCTCTACCTTGTCTGCATGATCAATGTAATCACGCAGGTGAAGGAGAATCCGCTCTTGGACCCCTGGACGGGGTACGGCCATGCTAGTCACGTGCCGTGAGCGCAATCGTCCACTCAAGAATGTTAGCGAGATGAGGGCGGAACGTGATTCACGCCTCAGAGTGGTCCGGATCGGGCACCCATTCCTCGTTATCGGGGTCCCAGAGCCATCCGGGGTGCTCATCGTGCTCCTGCAGCCTCGATTCGGGCTCTGAAATCGGCTCCTCTGTATTGCCGGGTTCCGCGTGGGACTCCTTGGCCCACGCGTACGCGCCCTCGGTCTCGGCCTCCTCCTTGACTTCAGTAGTGCCATCGAGCTCCTCGTCCTCATCCTCCTCCAACTCGACGAAGAAGTAAACGAATCCTCCAATGGCTGCAATCACCACCAACAGAATGAGTATGATTGTGCCCATTCCCATACCGCCTCCGCCAGAGCCGCCTACTCTGATGGTCCAGTCGTCGTTGTCAAAGTCGTCCTCGTGGAAGTCCTCGCCGCCGTACTTGAAGACCGGGGTGGCCGAGCCGTCTATCCTCGATGCCGGTATTCCCAGTGACCAGGACGAATCATCGCCCACGACGGTGTTGTTGACATTGTTCCCGGCGATAGTCACTGTGACCGTCTTGCCAGGGAGTCCAACACCGGTGAAGACCGCGACTCCGTTAGAGGGCACCGAGGTGTCATCTGGAGGCGAAATGTCGAACGCTATCCCTGTTACAGAGAAGGTTATTGGGTTGGAGTTGATCTTAGAGCCGTACGTGTCTGTAGCGACGAAGACGACGTTTTCTAGGGTCCACGTGGTCATGTCGGTGTCGTAGAAGAACATCGATACTGGATTGTAGATCGCCATCCCGTCCATGCCGACGTTGATCACCATGCCGAAGTGGTCGTCTGCAATGGTCCCCTCATCGTCGTAAACGGACAGCATCAGTTCCTGTCCGGGATCAGGGTCCTCGAAGTAGTCCAACAGGTTGATCTCAGCCCTAGTACAGCGATCCTGAGCCTGCGAGTTGGACTCACAATAGAGATCGATCTCGCTGCTCCAGCCAGTCTGGTCGAAAGTGGGCTGGCTGTTGCCCGCATCAGGAGGATTGTCAGCGACGATGAACAACTCAGACCAATCACTGTAGTCGTAGCCGTCGTAAGAACGGAATCGCATCAAGTACTGCTGGTCATGCATCAGATTCGTGGAGTCCCATTCCAGCGACCAAGCGCCGTTGGGGGCGAAATCGGACACCGAGTTGGAGTATACTAGGAGATAACCGTTTGCGACGTCCTGGACTTCAATGTCGACCCTAGATACAGCCCCGTCGTTGTCGCGGGCGACGCCCTCGAACACGGTCCCCTCAGAGACCGAGAGTCTCTGCCCGTCCTGCGGGGTGATGATGCTGATGAATGGCGGGCTGTTCGAGTTGTCGATGGTCAGAGTAAGGACCACTGGAACGCATTCGTCGACCACGCTCTCGCAGAAGTCGGTGTCCGAGGCCCAAACGGTGAATGTGTAAGTGGCGCTCTGGCGGGGCTGGCCACTGAAGTCCCAAGTCCAACTCCAATCGGGACCTCCTTCGGCAGGGGTGGTGATGTCGAAATCGGGCCCTTCGATATGGAAGAAGATGTCCTGGATGTCGACGCTGCACTGTATTGGGCAGCCATAGTAGTCGAAAGCTGTACCCTCGAAGGTCACAGTTCCCTCTGAGTGTGTCGAGAAAGAACTCGGGGACGTCACAGCGATAGTAGGGGGCTGAGTGTTGAGTTTGATGCTCTTGGAGATAATCGGGCTGTAGTCAATACCGTCGAATGCCCTGAACTCGAAGACGTAGTCTCCCTCCTCCCGGTCTCTCATGTCGATCTCGTAGTACCATGAACTGAATGGCCTGTTTGTCCTAGTGACCTGTCCTACGTCCATGCCACTGGTATCCACGGCCAATCCCGCGTTGCTCCACTCGCTGGTGAAGGGGTCTTTGACCTGCACTTCGTGGACGTAGCCGCCTTGGTCCCACTGAGCCAACTCGTCAGTAGCGTAGATACCTGCCAATTGCCCGTCGTGGGCGCTGCCAGTTACGTTAACCACTCTGCGGTAGGAATGGCCATCCGATTGCGTGACGGAGACAGTCGGTGCCCTGTTGAGGAGGTTGATTGTGTCCTGCAGGGTGGAATCGGTCAAAGTGAATTCCCCTTGGTCGTAGCCGAAGCCGAAACTGTAGGCAGTGTAGTAGTAGCGGGAGAGTTCCCTAGTTCCCAATAGCGTGTCGCAGTCATCGTCAGCGGTGTCTATTGTCAGGTCGCCGTCGTTGTCAATCCCGTCTGAACAGGAGTCCTCATACTCGTCCATGGCGAAGTGGTTGGGATTGTCGCCCCCGCCTAGGCCTCTGATGTCGAGATGGAAGTCCGACGGTAGGGCGAACCACTGTGTGTAGCCATCGCCTTCCGTGTACAGAGAGTACAGGTCATTACCCAGAGCGTCCTCAATCAGGACATTAGCACCAGCGACCCTTTCGCCATTTACCAGAGTCTGTAAGCGAACCATCTCGGCCCGCCGAACCTGAACTGTCGGGGGCGAGGGAGTGGTGTCGATGTATATCTTGGTGCGGTCGAGATTGGACAGGTTGGCGAAGGTGAAGGTAGTCGAGTTGTTGTCCATATTGATAGCGAGCGGGAACCCCCGTGGGGTCATGTTGGCGCAGTTGGCGCAGTCTTGGACGAACGTCGGACGGATGTTCGTCTGGTAGTCGTTGGGGGGATACGCCTCTTGATCGGACCAGAGCAGCCTGACCGGATACTCACCGGGAGGGGGGCTCGGGATGTACTCCGACTGCACGGTAATCGAACTCTTGGTGACGTTGTACGTCATCCCGACGCCCGCCCATGTGTTCTGTGAGAAGAAGCCGAGGGTACCGTACTGCTGCGACCCTGCGTAGCCATCGTCGTAGTTCGTGACCCTTACGCCTGTTCCGGGTATGTTGAAGGTGTTCCGCTGGATGTCCAAAATGGCTCCCACTGCCCTGATTCCATCGGCGTCACCAGTATCGGGGACGTTGACGGTGTTGTCGAACATCGAGACCCCGGTCCTGTAAGCGTGGACTGCAGGGCAGGTGAAATCGCCGTCCCAGTCATCGTACTTGGTGGCCTGACATGAGCCAGTCCCGTCAGAGGTGATCGAGTTGTTTGCCAGATAGATACGTGCTGCCTGGGGGTTAGGTGATTGGGAGCCGTACTCTCCTGCACGGATGGGTTCCCTAGCAGTGTCGTGGATGGTGTTGTTCTCGGCCACCACGTCGAATGAGCCGAGCATCCACAGCCCGTTCCAGCCACCAATCGGACCGATGTCGTTGTTGTGGATCTGCACCTGGCTCGACTCAATCGATATTCCCGAGGCTTCGTCTGCGCCTTCGAGATCATTGTCCACAATGCGAGCAAGGCCGCCGTCGAAGACAGTGATGGGGGAGCCGTCAGCAGTTGTAATCTCGTTGGAGATTATCTCGATGGAGTAGTCCACGTTACCTACTGATTTTCTGCTGTTGATGTCTATCCCGTTGCAGTTGACGTTCAACTCCGAGTTTGTGACACTGCCCGAGGAGTGGCGCATGCTCAGGCCGTAGTCACCTATGGCGGTCGCAGCGTCAATCTCGATGAAAGTGTCCTCGGCCCATAGCACTGGTCGACTCGGGTCCCATCGGCCACAGCCGACGTTAGTTCCGATGAAGTTCGGCGACTCAAGTATCAGTGGCGTAACCGGAGTGCCCGAACTGTAGATCTGCACCGCCGAGCCCCTCACATCGCTCTCATCGTCGGTTCCGACCGTGTACTCACCGCCGATGAGCCGGGGCTGAGCTAGGTTCGTGGTCAGCAGGCTGGTGGTGTTTATGTCGGTGAACTCGATCTCGGTCAATGTGGGGCTGGCACCATCGATGACCAGTGCGCCGTAGCGCCATTCGTAGACTGATTGAATGTACATTGGTATCCCCCACGCCCCGTCGATTCTGAGGTATCTGAATCCACTCTCAGACAGGTCGATTGAATTACGGATCAATACGCCTTCGTAGCAGGATGGGTCCCTCACAAATATCTCTTGGTTCCCGTGGCTCATGCCATAGCACTCGCCGGTGGCGCTGCCGTTTGCAGGGTCGGTCCACCGGAAGTTGATCCTCTGCGCGGTGTTGGCATTACCTGCGGCTCCACAACTCATGACCCCAGCACACAGGTTGCCGCGGATGTCGAGGTGGGTGCCATTGGGGAAGGTTACGGTCGTTCCGGGCTGGATGATAAGTTTGGCACCGGATGCTATCACAATGTCGCCGGTCAGGGCGTGGTTGCCCTGCCATGTCTCGGTGCCGGAGATGGTCCCTGAGGTCGTCTCGTTGGCGGCTGAGACCGGGGCCGCCGGACCAACGAGAGCGACGAAAAGGCTCGTCAGCATCAGCATGACGATGAAGTGACTGTGCCTTCTCTGACTGCGAGGCATGCGTCGTTGGGAATCGGGAACGGATTTAATCATAGGGTAGTATCGAGCCGTAGGCTCGCATTAGAAAAAATGAGAGGAAGTCTTTGATTGCAAGGCAGTGAAGCACAATTGATGCTTCTAAACGTCCAAATTTAGTTCGAATGCTATTTCAGATGCCCACTGAACAGCATCCAGAAGTCCATATCCGCCTTTAGGGTCGTGCGGACTCGCTCCGGTGGCTTGTTTGTCGCATGAGCTCGCGAGGGTCCTCTTCACGATGGCCATCTCGGTTGAATCGAAGGACCCGTCGTCTCCAGCCAGTGCCTCGCCGTGCAGTTCCAATATCAGCGCAAGGGCCCCGGTGACCAGTACAGTGGAGTCGCTGGTCCCGGAGGAGTAGGCGTAAGGAGGGGATATCTCAGCGGATATTGTGGAGAACAGAAGGACACCGGGGGCAGAGACCTCCGGCTTCTGATTGGGGTAGGACCTGTTCTCTCCAGTGTAAGGGTCTAGGAGTGATCCCTCCGCGCTGGCTGGCCAAATGTTCCCGTTCCTGCTCGATGCTCCCACGGCGATGACTCCCTCAAGGTTCGCTGGTGTGGAGACGTCCCCGATGCTGTCGTCATCACCTGTATTTCCCGCTGCGGCGACGACGAAGATGCCAGCGTCCAGTGCCTCTTGGACGGCCATGACAGTCTCAGACTGAATGCCCATCCCGCTACCGGGGTCGCTGCCTAGACTCAGACTGATTATGTCGGCCCCCTGAGTAATCCTGCACCATCTGATCGCCTGTGCGACCCTGTCCTCCTGGCCGGAGGTACCGGCGGGGCTGAGTGCCAAGGCAATCGATAGGTCAACCCCGGGTGCTGCGCCGTAGTACTTGCCGTCGGCTACCAGAAGACCTGCCATCATAGTGCCGTGGAACTCCTCGCCGATATCCCTGATGTCATCGTGCTGGCCCTCGTAGAAGTCGCGAAACGCGGCTATGCTGAGGTTCTTGAAATCGGGATGTTCGAGATCGATTCCTGTGTCTACCATACAGACTCGAACCCCTTCCCCAGTGAGGCCTGAGTCCTGCAGTTCCCTGATTCCCGTGGACTTGTAGGCCCATTCGGACTCAGGCAGAACAGGAGCCAGATAGGCATTGATGTATGGCATCACGACTAGGAGGAAGACGACGCCTACAGCGAAAGTAATCGCACCCCAAGGCCACAGAATCTTGCTTATGGGGGTGGCAGGCCATCTGAGTTCCTTGGCTTCCTCATCTGTGATGCCATATGCCTCGCCCGGGTATCCGGGAGCGTCGGAATCGATTGTGGTCAACATCCTCGGCTCTTCTGGCTCAGGCAGCAGTTCGAGGTTGTCCTTGGGCTGCATCTCGACCGCTCCGCCCTTACGCGCGAGTTAGACGAGTCATAGCCCTATAGGTGGTCATCGAGGCATCAGAAGGGGGCGCTCGATCTTCGACTTCCACCGCCGCCCCTAGTCAACAGCAGCAGAGCCACCACCAGCATGCCACCCAGCAGCCAAGTGATCCAGTCCGTCGTCTCCTCGATCGGAGTCGAGCGGACCTTTACCTGCTGAGGACCGTAATCCTCAACGGAGTCAAAGCCTGTCGCATTGATTTCGAACTGCACATAGTACGTAGCCGGATCGATATCTGACAGATCGAGTAATATCTCGAAGGTCACTGTAGAGGACGCTGGTATGCCCTCGATATCAGTCCCGTTCACGTTCAGAGGAGGGAGCGCCGAATTGCAGTTGATGTTTCTGCACAGCGTCCCGTTCAACTGCACCATACTGGCGTCGATGAGTCCGGAGTTCGTCACGCTCACGTAGTACAGCGCGCTCTGCCCAGCGACTAGGTCTATTCCGCCGCCATAGAGCTGGTGCGAATCAATCCTCAGTGCAGGCTGAGAGGTCTGCACGTGGACCTCGATGTCTGGGTAGGTTCCGTTGGCCTTGTCCCTGACGGAAACGTAGATTGTGAAGTCCTCCTGACTCGCGTTTGCGGGTGCCATCAACGTTAGGGTGTGAGTCGAGGAGACGAATGCGCCTATAGTGTGTGATGTCGCCCCGGTTCTCTCCCAACCCTCAGGCAGTTCCGTATCGTCGAATTCGAACTCGAAGCGCTCGTCACCGTTGCCGGTGTTGGTGAACTTGATGCCGATGCTGAGGGTCTGGTCTGGCTGTATCCCGTACGTCTCATCCATGGGCTCAGTCAACCCGAAGCCGTGGATCTGTGGGATTCTGACAGTGAGGGTGTGGTCTACCAAGACTCCATCGGACTCCATTATTGTCACAGTTACAGTGTGACCCCCCTCAAACGAATGCGCAATCGACTGATTGGCAGGGGTCACCCTAACGTTCAAATCGGTGAAATTCAGGATGTTCTCAAGCCCCATGTCGAATGTTGTGGTGACGTTCCACTCTCCTGAGCCGTTGTGGAACTCTACAATCCAGTCGCTTGAGTCGGTACCGGCTACGTTGCCGAAGGCGCTGAATGAATCGAAGGGTTCGTGGCCCTCGTAGTCCACCCCCACGATGAACTCAAGTGATTCGAAGCCGCCGTCAGTACCGGCGACTGCCATGACGTCGTCGACTTCACCTTCGTGAGATGCGTCGCCCCCTGTGCTGTTCAGGGTGGTCACAGTGATCTCGTGGTTCGCCAAACGCACGTGAGACAAGACAGTCGGAGGGGATTCCTGACCTGCACGAATCGTCACGCCTTGTCCACCAGAATACTCCATGGTCAGATTCCTCTGCATTACCTCGAACTCGCTGGATGCGTCTATCATACCAGCTATGAGTAGAATCTCCAGCACACCGTCCTCGTTGACAGGGGCGACCCACTTCATGCCGGCGCCGATGTTCAGGACGAGTTCTGTCTCGCTGACGATATCGGCTCCCTCGACGTCTAAGTCTGCGAGAGTGTGTAGGACGCCGTCATAGTCCAGCCACTCAGTCTCAAGGGTCAACCAGCCACCGCTGGTGAGTTCAAGTTCCAAAGAGCCCCCGACGGTCACATCGGCCTCGACGAGCCCCATTGCAATGAGGTTCTCGTCCTCATATGTAGCTCGAAGAATCCAATTGCCAGGCTCGATCTCGGCGCTCCAGTTTCCTAGCCACACGCCGTCCACCAAGACCCTGTCTGGTGAGACACGCTCGCGGACGAGGCCTTCGACTGGGATGAGCTCGAGCACGATGTCATCGGCGATGGAGGCGAACTGCTCGTCATCGATGTACGAGACCATGCCGCCGACATCGACTGCTCCAGCCGTGAGTTCTATGTCGGCTGAGTTTGGCACTCCAGAGACGTGTACTGAAAGATTCTCAGCAGAGAATCCCTCAATCTCGGTTTGTACAGCCCAATAACTGCCAGCGGGAACGTAGACGGACCAGTCACCACTGGCGTCGGTGACCAATGACATATTCACGTCGTCAGACGACAGGTGGATGGTGACGTTAGCCACGCCTTCACCAACATCCGAGGCGTTGTCGTCGTTGAAATCCCAGTAGACGTTGCCGCCGAACTCAG
>JAKUUP010000003.1 GCA_022447095.1 Candidatus Thalassarchaeum betae | reverse complement strand
GCAGTCAGCGAGCGCATCGGCCAAAGCTGAAAGGAAAGATCTGTGTTCATCACTTAGGTTCGCATGTGCTTCTTCACTAACGCTCGTCTGCACCTCGATCCTCACTGCATTGGTGAAGTGCGGGCCCTCGACCCAGTTGCGCATGCGGCGCATGCGGCCCGTCAGCGCATCACTGGGCTCGCCGTCAAGGTGACTCGATCTGCGCCGAGAGTCCCAGACGTCGTTATCGTTAGATTTGATCTGGGCGAGCATGGCAAGATGCCGGAAGGAAACACCGCCTATCGAGTCAGCAGGGTCTGAGCCACTCTCGACCTGACTGAGTCTCAGTGCAGCGAGTTGAGTATCCCGTGCTATCTGCTGACGCCTAGACAGATCATCATCCGAGCCACTAGGCGGCTCCGCTACCAGTCGCTCGTATTCGTCTGCGGTCTGGAACAGCGCCGGCCCGGTGTCGAAGTCGATGTGGCGTCCGACTTTGCCGCGCGCGATGACATAGCGCATTATCTCGGGAGGAACCAGCCCGAGGGCGTCCATCGGGCCGACTGTGACCCCAGTAGAGCTGGACATAGGTCCCATGCCCTTGAGTTGGATCCACTCGTAGACCATCTTGTGCGGCGGCTGGCTGCCCAGCATCTCGCAGATCGGGATGCCGGTGTCGTAACTCCCGCCGGCGGCTCCGTGGTCCTTGCCGGCGGGCTCGCAGGTGATGCCGTGGATGCCCCAGCGGGCGCCCCAGTCGATCCTCCAAGGCAGTTTGCCCCGCCCCGTCCTGATGTCGGAGGTTCCTTCGACGCCGTGACTGTCGATCCATTGCACGTGCGGGTGCTCGTACCCGGTCACCCTGACCCCGTCGAGGCTGTCTTCGGAGTCTAGCGGGTTGTACGGAAACCAGTCATCAGGGACCTCCCGCCCCGAGATATCCTCGATGACCCGGCGGATATCGTCCCTCTGTTCTATCGCCGAGTGGATCTTGTCCGCGAACGCGCCGCTCTCGTAGGTCTCGTGGTTCATCACCACCTCGGGCTCCACTCCTATCTCCTTGAGTGCCTCTAGGAACGGGCCCAGGAAGTGCTCGGCATAGCTGCCTCCGTCCGGGGCGGGCTCGCCATCGGGCCCGGGAGCAGGGATGTAGGCTAGGGGGTGGCCGATGTACTGCTCGTAAGCGGGTGAGAGGAAGTCGTAGATGCGGCGCAGTGGGTCCATCGAGTCGACGATGAAGATGTAGCGCGAGTCCATGCCCGCGTCGAGGCAGGCCCTGTGGATCATCTCCGCGGTGAGGATCTCGCGCAGGTGGCCGACGTGGAACTCCCCCGAGGGGGTGATGCCTGAGGCGATGACCTGAGGGCCGCCCCGGTCCTGCAGCGTCTGCGCGGTGTGGTCCGCCCAGTGCATTCGACTCCCTCAGACCGTTACCACTCTGACCAATCCACGCAGGGGCACGCCCTCGAGCTCGTTGTTGTGCGTCTTGTTGGCTAGCACCAGGCAGAGTTTGACGTCAGCTCCCCCTGACCTGAGGCTCCTGATGGTCTTTCGCATCGTCTCTCCCGACGACACCACATCATCCACCACGACGACGCGCTTGCCGCCGACGCCGGCGAAGACCTCGGAGAGGTGGCCGCCTTCGTCCTCGTTGATGCTCCTGCTGATTGATAGGTCGAGGTCCATCTGTCCCGCTATGGCCTGGGCGAAGGCGATTCCGTTGAGGCTGATGCCGACGATGGCATCGACCTCGTCGCCTATCTCCTCGTCGATTATGTCCGCGAAGATGTAGGAAACTGCCTCTATCCTGCCTGCCTTGACAGCAATCGACCTCCAGCCGATTTGGATATCGTTGGGGCGGTCATCCGCGGATACCCCGCTCGATGAGAGCCACTGGATGGTGGTGTGTGACAGTGACAGCTCATCCGCTATCTGCTGGCTGTTCAGGCCCTTGCCGCGGTATTCCTCGACCTTGCTCCGAAGCTCGTCAACGCTCAGTGGCATCAATTCGTCCCGCCGCTGGCTCTCTATGAATCCACCGGGGGGAGATGGTGGGAAAAACGCGACTTTTCACTCGCTAGAAGCGGCCGGTGCTGCCGAATCCGCCGTCTCCGCGCTCAGTCTGGCCCAGATCGTCGAAATCGACTTCGCGAAAACTGACGTCAGGTATCGGCGATATCAGCATCTGCGCTATCCTCTCGCCCGCCTTCACCGTGTACGATTCACCCTCTCCTATCCATGTCATCAGCACGAACAACTCGCCGCGGTAGTCAGCGTCGATGGTGCCGATGCTGTGAGGCAGGATCAGTCCCTTGGAGCCCAATGATGAGCGCGCTCGCACCTGCCCCTCGTAGCCTACGGGGATGGCGACGTGCAGGCCTGTACGCAACTTCATGCTCTGGCGGAACGGCACTTCGGTATCCTCGAGCGCGTAGAGGTCCCAGCCGGCAGCATACTCGCTTCCCTTGGTGGGAAGTTTGGCGTCCGGGTGTGTCCGAGCGACCTTGACCTCGAGTTGCTCGTCCACGGTTTGCCTGCGCCGTTCCGGTCTTTGACCGTTCGCAAGAGGCCTTTCGGCGCCCGGTGGGGTGAAAAGGGGGCCATGATTCGGCAGGCCGATGACCGACTACGAGTACGATGCCCTGCTCGACCGCGCGCGTGAGCGCATACCGAAGGACATCAGAGAACGCTCGCGTTGGACCATGCCAGAGCCTGACATCCTCATCGAGGGCAGCCAGACCATCCTGCGCAACTTCGCCGACATCGTTAGCGCGATGGACCGCGACTCCAACCACGTCTACCAGTTCCTGCTCAACGAGCTCGGCACCTCAGGCACCCGGGAGCAGATCCGTGTGATGTTCAAGGGAAGGGTCCCGCCGGCGAGGATTAAGGAGAAACTAGTCGCTTACGTCAAGGCGTTCATCCTGTGCGACCAGTGCCGGGCGCCCGACACCCGCTTTGTCAAGGAGGGGCGCACGACCATGCTCAAGTGTCAGGCTTGCGGCGGCTCCAGACCGGTACGACTGTAATCGGTCCACAAGTCTCCCAATTCAAATACAGCAGGAATGGTTATACGGACTCGTTTTCAAGGCGAGCCATGCCAATAGCAAGGTACTGGGTCGTCAAGACTGGCGGCAATGAAGTGACAGAAGAAATGGCGAATGTATGGAAGAATAACTTCCTCGAATACGCCATTGAGAACGGATGTATAAGGGGGGCATTGGCCGCAGATGACGAGAGACTCATCGCGGTCAGCATATGGCCAGATTTGGAGACGATGAATGCGGTAATCGAGAGCGACCATTACAAGGTGATAGGAGAGGCTGTAGCCGCTTCCTTGGGTGCTGGTGGAATCAGTATCCCCGATGACATCGAACTCACCTGCAACGGCGAGATTCTCACAATGGTTGTTCCTGAGGGTCTGTGAATCACGAGAAGTCGAGGAGGACCTTGCCTCGGTTCTTCCGGTCGTGGATGTGCTTCTGAGCTTCTGCCACCTGTTCGAACCTCCAAACTGAGTCTATAATCGGGTCTATCTGCCCCTTGAGGAGCATCCCCGAGAGTGCCTCGAGGTGGCCTCGGAACACTGACTCGTCGTCCAGAAGGCCCATGTGGACCCCAAACACGGCCTTGTTCGAACTCATCATCTTCAACGGATCAAAGCGCGGTGTCGATGCCCACATCCTGAGGGCAGTCACCCACGAACGCTTGTCTCCCTTGACTGCGGATGAGGCGCCGAAGTAGTACAGCTTACCGCCTCGGCGCAGTGCCTTGTACGAACGCATCACGTGGCTACCACCGACCGGGTCGATGGCGTGATGGACGCCCTTGCCTTCCGTCGCGCCCTTGCAGACCTCGACGAAGTCCTCTGACTCGCGGTCCACGAAGCGCATCCCGAGTGACTCGACGAACTCGCCCTTCGGTGCCGACGCGGTCCCCACAACCAGAGAGGTACCAAACGCCTTGCATATTTGGGCCACTGCGGTGCCGACGCCCCCGGCTGCGTGGTGGACGAGAACCGTATCGCCCCTTGCAAGGTTGCCTAGGTGTACTAGCATGTGGTAGGCGGTGCCGTAGGTGACTGGGATTGCCGCAGCTTGGTCGAAAGACATCGAGTCCGGCAGGGGGATCGCCCTGCTAGAATCTAGCACGACCTGCTCGGAGTAACCTCCGAAACCGGTCATTGCGAGCACACGGTCACCGGGACCGAGCCCGGTGACCCCCTCGCCCACGTCCATCACTTCACCTGCAGCCTCGTAGCCGGGGGTGAACGGATATTCCGGATTGGAGCCGTACAGCCCCTGACGCATCATCAGGTCCGCGAAGTTGATTCCTGCTCTGTGCACTCTCACTCTTACTTGACCGGGACCGGCCACCGGGTCGGCGTCCTCGACAATTCGGATGCTGTCGACCCCACCGACTCTCGGATAGACCACTTTGCGCACTCAATCACCCATCAGGTAGTCAGTGGCGGGCTCGCCGCCCTTGAGATGCTTGAGAACAGCCTTCAGACCTTCGTCGTTGTCCGGCAGGGTGTACCAGGTCCCCTCTGGGTAGACAACGCATGAAGGCCCCCTCTCGCAGTTGTCTAGGCAGCCCGCCTTGTTGACGCGCACGTCCTCCAGACCTTCCGCGCGAGCAGCCCTCTTGAGACGGGTGAGGATGTCGAGCGAATTCTTCCCAGCACAGCAGCCACGTGGGTTCTCTGGCGGGCGCTCGTTGGTGCAGACGAAGACGTGCATTCTGAACTGATGTGTCATCGGACCACCTAGATCCTGTCTAACTTAGCAGCCAGGACGAAGTCGGACTCGGTCAGACCGTCTATCTTGTGAGTCCAGATTATCGCTTTCACGCGCCCCCAGCCCAGCTCAAAGTCAGCGTGGTGGTTCTCTGCCTCGCATATGGATCCGGCCGCGTTGGTGAACTCGAGCGCGGAGGCGAAGTCGGGGAACGACCAGCCACGCTCGAGATGGTGCCCGTCGACGACGTTCCAGTCACTATCGAGATGCGGAATCAGCACAGCCCGCTCATCTTCAGTGAGCGGCGGTATTCCGCCTTCGCAAGGCACGCACCTCTTAGCCGCGAACTCGGACATGAATCAGCCCCACAGGTGGCTGTCGTCGTGTCCGTCCGCACTCCTCTCTGCCTTCTCGTGCAGACTTGAGCGCCGCTTCATATCCTCCTTCTCAAAGGTAAGGAGCTCGCTGTCCTCGATGTACGGTCTACGCAGATGGGTGACCAAGCGTACCTCGACGATGACGTCCCTCGCGATGGAGCGGAAGCCACCGCCCTCGTCGAGTATCTCGACAGCGCTCCTAGAAGTCCCAATCAGCATCCCCCTAACCCAAGGATCGACATCCTTAGGAAGCGCTCTTGCATCGAGCAGTATCTCGATTATGTCGTCCTTCCTCAATCCGGACTTCCGATCCATGAGCGGTCCGTGGAAGACGTCGTTCAGGCCCGACAGTTCGGGCGATCCGTACTCCTCGTGCAATTGCCTAGCCCAGCCGGGCAGGTCATCGATTCTCTTACCTCTGCGCTCTCCAGTCATGTAACTGCGTGAGTGTTGTGATAGAAAAGGAGTATGTCGACCCCAAATCGGGCCTATGGCCCGACTGGTGGCTTGAAGTGGGATGGTTGTGGCCGCTGGGTCCGAGGTGAGTGCGTGGCATCGGTAGATTGGCGTCGTATTCCGACCGTCCTGTATCCCCAGGAGATTCTGGACAAGGCGTTCCGCAAGGCGAGCAAGCAGCCCGACTTGGTCGAGGACCCAGACAAGTACCACCGGACCCGCAAGCAGATGGACAGGATGGTCCAGTCTGCTGCTGACGTCATCGACAAGACCCTGCTGAAGTGGGTCGACCAATGGCCCAGTCTCAACGCGCTCTCGGAGTTCGACCAAGCGCTGATTGACGCTGCGGTCGGCAACGACGAGTATCGCAAGACCCTCGGCACCATCCAATGGGCAGCCGAGCAGGTCCGCAAGATCGCCGGTGAGACACAGAGGAAGATTTTGCGGCTCCGCAACATCGAGGGTTTCCATCAGGCCCGCCGACACGCCTACGGCAGGTTCTCATCCATCCTCGACCAGGTCTCGCCGCAGATTCTGTGGCTCGGCGAGGCCCGCAATGTCCTGCGCATGCTTCCCTCGCTCGACTCCGACGAACCCTGCATTGTCGTGGCCGGTGCGCCTAACGTCGGCAAGTCCGCGCTCATCACCGCGCTCTCTAGCGGCGAGCCGGAGGTCGCGGCCTATCCGTTCACTACCAAGCAGCTCCATTTGGGGCACTTCGAGCACCGGAGGCGAGTCTACCAGATGGTGGACACTCCCGGCCTGCTTGACCGTCCGATGACTGAGCGCAATCCCATCGAGATGCAAGCCATCGCCGCTTTGGAGCACACCGGCGACGTACTGCTGTTTCTAGTCGATTCAACCGAAGGCTGCAGCATGAGCCAGCAGGAGCAGACACATCTCCTCTCCGAAGTCAGGGAGCTGATGTCGGAGCGTCCGATGATAGTCGTCCACAGCAAGAGCGACATCCTAGACAGCGTCCCGGAGGGTGCCGAGACACTCATCAGCGCCGTGACCGGCGAGGGAACTGAGGAACTGCGAACGAGACTCATCGAGACGATAGGTGCAGACGAGATTCTGAACCCACTGGAACTGCCGGAGAACTGGCCCCGAAGGGACGAATAGTCACTCGACGTGCCAGTGATGGCCACAGACGCTGCAGTAGAGTCTGTACCCACCTATCGAAGGGACAAGTCCTGCGACATCGATCTTCGTGCCGCAGTTCACGCATTGGTGCACGCCCATGACACTGGCACCTCGTTTCGGTTCTTCAACAAGACTGATGCCGACTCAGGCTTCCTTGAAGCGCTGCCAAGCCTGCAAGATCCGATTGTGTGCGAACATCTCCCCAGACCCCGCGAACAGTAGCAAGGTAACGATTCCCAGCAGGATCTCAACTGCGGGATTCAGACTGACCTCAGGAGTGATGGTGACAAGCTGCTTACCACCGAGGCCGGAGGTATCGGTGCTCGCCGTGGCGAATCTGTAGTCGCCGGACTTGAGTTGGAATACCATCGAGCCATCGCTCTCGCTGTCACCGCCTGCGACGAATTCGAAGTCGTCCGCAGTACAGGCAGTGAGTCCGTTGGAGTCTGGCTCACAGCCACTTGGGGGTGGACTCTCGATAACCCCAATCCAACTGCTATCGGACTTGTTCCACTCGATTGTCAACTCTATCTCAAGGAGCATGAACGCAGTAGGAGCAGACAGGTCCTCGTTCGTCATCCCTACCGGACACCCGGCGGTGTCGTCAGTGCAGGGGACCAATGGGACGTTAGTGCGACTAGTGTCGAGGGCCGGGCCGTACAGGCTGCCTATGACCAGCAGGGCGCAGACCACTCCAACAACCGCCGGGAGAACCGAGAGGATGCGCACCATCATGCGAATCACATCTCACCTGTGTCACTGTTCAACCTGATGCCCCCATGACTTGCAGGAGGACGAGCAGAATCGCAATCCCGGGGAAAAGGTAGAGCATCACCGTCAGCCTCTTCCTCGAAGCCTCTCTCTTCTCTTGCTTCTCGGCGCAACTCGAATCGGTGCACACTGCAGGATCACTGTCGAGAGGAATCGGTGCCCAGCAGACCACGCAGTGCCTGTGTTCAGGGGTCTGGAACTCCTTCTGCGCGCGCTTTCGACGCTCACCTTCTCGGTGTCGCTGGGCCGTATCCCTAGCTTCCTGAGCGGTCCTCTGGGCCGCCTTCAGTATCTTCTCCTTACGACTCATGGACTTACCTACACGACTATGGTGCCGCCGAACTCTCCACCTTCGATGGCCCCTCTGATTCTTTCGGGCTCACGCCCATCGAGGATGAGAAGCGGCATCCCAGCGCGCAGCGCCGCATCTACGCCCATAGGGTCGACGACCTGAGAGGGGCCTGCTCGAGCGTGCTCGGGAGGGCCGACTATCTCCTGTAGTTGAGCGTGGGTGAGCCTGTCGTACGAGGCGGCATCGGAGTTCGTGCGTGGGTCAGCGTCGTGGACCTTGGCAACGTTGGTCGCGATGACACAGCGCTCGGCACCAGCGGCGATAGCGAGCCTGATGGCGACAGCGTCTGTGGTGTGGCCCGGACGTGTCCCTCCCATCACCACGACTTGGCGATTCTCGAGCAGAGAAGCAGCCTCGTTGACACTGTGCGGGATGGTACCGGACACTGGGATTCCGGCATCTGCGAGGCTCTCACGCACTATCGCGGCGTTGAGACGGGTGGCGGCGATGCCGATTTTGTCGAGCCTATCCTCGGAGTCTATGAGGGGTCTCGCAAGCCTGATTCCCTCGCGTGCGGCGGCTCCGCCGCCGACGACGAGACCAAGTCTGTCGTCCATCGCGACGCGGTCCCTAACGATATCAACCAAACTCTCGAGCCATGCGTGCCGCTCTTCTACCTCGGGTCTCAGAAGGCTGCCTCCTAGGGCCGCAATCACGGTCGCCATCGCAGGATGGGCACACATACCCCCTTTCAATGCCTACGGCGCGACCGCGGTGAAGGGTTGAAATGCCGCCCCTACGGCCTTTCACAGAGGAACGGTATGTCTGACGACTTGGCGCAACAGCAGCGTAGGCTTCGTCTGAAGAAGGCGCTTGAGGACCTGACGTCCATGCGTGGCATGGGGACAGAGCTCGTCACAATCATCATCCCGCCCGATAGGATGATTCACGATGCGCGTCAGTACCTCTCCCAAGAAGTCGGTCAAGCTGCCAACATCAAGTCGAAGTCGACTAGGAAGCACGTTGCTGACGCGATCGAGTCCGCGATTTCCACGATCAACCGCTACAAGACCCCAGGCGAACGCGGAATCGGCATCTTCGTAGGCCATGTGATTGTGGGCAACAACAAGACTCGACTCATCTCCACGGTCATCGACGATCCACCGGAGCCGTTCCCGTCATTCAGGTACAGGTGCGACTCAAGATTCGAGGTCAGCCAACTCGAGGAGATGCTGATTGACAGGGCCGCGTACGGCTTGTTCGTCATCGACCGCTCAGAGTCGGCATATGGTATGGCCACTGGCAAGCGCATGCACTGCCAGGAGCACATCACCTCGCAGGTCCCCTCAAAGCACGGGCGGGGCGGGCAATCCGCCCAGCGCTTCGAGCGGCTGATTGAGGAGGCGGCTCACAACTTCTTCAAGAAGTCCGCAGAAAGGGCCTGCGCCTACTGGCTCCCTCAGATTGAGAATCTCAGGGGAATCATAGTAGGCGGTCCTGGTGCAACCAAGGACTTTGTCGTAAAGAACGACTACTTCCACCATGAAATCAAGAAACTGATCCGTGAGCCGCTGTTTGACGTCGGCTACTCCAACGAGAGCGGGCTGCGCGAGTTGATTCAGCGCGCTGGTGGTTTGATGGACCAAATTGAACTCGACGCCGAGCGCAATCTGGTGGACAGCTTCCTACGTGAGGTGATGCAGCCCAGCCCTAAGGCGACCTATGGGGAGGCGATGGTGAGAACAGCGCTCGATCAAGGCGCAGTCGCAACTCTGCTGCTCTCAGAAGCACTGCGCCAGCGAAGGGTCGGCTGGGCATGCAAGCCGTGCAAGCACGAGTGGGAGGAGACCCAGATGACCCGCTCAGATATTCCCAACTGCCCCTCTTGTGACTCGGAGGACATTCGGGAGGACCCAGATAGGACGATGGACCTGATAGACGAGATGAGTATGCTTGCCGGACGCACCTCGTCTGGTGTCAGTCTGATTTCCATGGACACGGAGGAGGGCGCCACACTGTTCGACGCTTTCGGCGGCGTCGCCGCCATCCTGAGATACGCTTGGAGTTGAGACGATGAGAGTACTAGCGGATGCGGTGGGGCCGGCTCTGGAGGAAGTACTCTCGGAGATGGGCATCGCCGATGAGGTATGGACGGGGTTACTCGGCCCGGCCACTGTGGAGGAACACGGCGACCTCGCACTGCCCTGCCACCGCTTGGCCGGCACGCTGCACCGCTCGCCGAACGACATCGCTGTCGATATCGCCGCAGCCCTCGATCCTATGCTATCTGGTACGGCAGGAGTCTCTGCGGTCAGCGGCTTCGTCAACATGCGCGCTGACCCCTCCTGGCTCGCAGCCCAGACAATGACGCTTCTACCTGATGACAGGCTCGGGATAGCCATCGAGCAGGCTAGAACGGTCGCAGTAGACTACTCGGCCCCCAATGTGGCCAAGGAGATGCATGTTGGCCACCTCCGCTCGACGGTGATAGGAGATGCGATAGTCCGCATGCTGGGGCACAAAGGGCACACTGTCTACCGTGAGAACCACGTCGGTGACTGGGGTACTCCGTTCGGTATGCTGATCGAGCACCTGCTCGACCTCGGAGAGGCCAATGCCGCTGAGGAACTCAGCGTCGGTGACCTGGATGCCTTCTACAAGCAGGCCCGAACCAAGTTCAACTCCGATGAGACGTTCGTCGCGCGTTCGAGGAACCGTGTGGTGTTGTTGCAAGGTGGCGACGAAGAGACCCTGAGACTATGGCGTATCCTTGTCGACGAGTCGATGCGCTACTTCAACGAGGTCTACGGGATGCTGGGGGTGCTCCTGACCGACGACAACATCATGGGCGAATCGAACTACCACCACCTTCTACCAGTGGTCGTAGAGCGCTTGCAGGCGAGCGGCGTTCTCGAGGACAGCGAGGGCGCGAAGGTCGTGTACCCGTCCGGCGGATGGCTCAATCGGGAGGGTGAGCCGATGCCCGTGTTTATTGTTAATGGAGACGGCGGCTACAACTACGCGACCACCGACCTCGCCTGTATTATCGATCGCGTAGAGAGGCTTGACTGCGACGACCTACTCTACGTGGTCGGGAGCCCTCAGATACAGCACTTCGAGATGGTATTCCAAGTGGCCGAGCAAGCCGGTTTCATGGGTGAGGCGCATAATGCAGTACACGTCAACTTCGGCTCTGTATTGGACTCTGACGGCAAGATTCTGAAGAGCCGCGAGGGAGAGGTCATCAAACTGGTGGACCTGCTGCGCGAGGCCACTTCGAGGGCCGAGCAGGCTATCGCTGAGAAGAATCCAGAACTGCAGGGAGCGCAACGCGAAGCCGTGGCTAGGATGATTGGAATTGGCGCCGTCAAGTACGCCGACCTATCTACTGAGAGGAGTAAGGACTACGTCTTTGACTGGGACCGAATGCTCGCCTTCGAGGGCAACACAGCACCATATCTGCAGTATGCTCATGCAAGGATATGCAGTATCTTCCGGCGTTCAAGCGTCGAACGCTCGCAGGTCAGAGAAGCTAGCATCACACTCGCTCAACCAGAAGAGGTCCTACTGGCACGACGACTCGTCAACTTCGCCGCCGTCACCGATGCCACGCTGGCATCATATTCTCCACACACGCTGTGCACCTACTTGCACTCACTGGCTTCGTCCTTCGCCTCGTTCTACGAAGTATGCCCCGTCATCGCGGCTGGAGACGATGCGACTAGAGACAGCCGTCTGGCACTGTGCGACCTAACGGCCAGAACCATCTCAACCGGACTGGGTCTGCTCGGAATCGAATCACCGGAGCAAATGTAATCAGTTGAACCCCGTGGACCCTCTATGGCCTCTGTAGGGGATATGGCCCCCGACTTCACTCTGACGTCACACGACAAGTCGACTGTGACGCTGAGCGAAATGCGGGGAGGGAGAGTCATTCTGGCATTCTACCCCGCCGCCTTCACCGGAGTCTGCACTAAGGAGATGTGCACCTTCACCGATGCGATGACTGGACTCGGGGCCGCGGAAGCCTCGGTTCTGGGAATATCGGTAGATGCGCCATTCTCAAATGCCGCTTTCGCCGAGGCGAACGACATCTCGTTCCCACTGCTCTCAGACGTGCATCGCTCTGCAGTCAATGCTTACGGCATCTCACTGGACGACTTCGTCATACAAGGCTACACCGTTGCGCAGCGTGCCGTCTTCGTAGTCGAGGCTGATGGCAGCATCGGCTTCGCTTGGGTTGCTGACAATCCGGGCCAGGAGCCCGAATACGAGGCCGTGCTTGCCCACTGTCAGTCGCCATAGGCGAGGTACCTGACGAGGGAGCCGTAGATTATTCCTGAGACCATCAGACTCTCCTCGTTGAAGCGATCCATCGTGTCCAGATAGGTGTGATACTCGGTCGAGCCCGAGCCATAGCAGACGATGGCCCTGCCGTAGTCCTTGTCTGAACCCTCATCGTCATCGAGGTTGTAGACAAAGGGGGCGTGGTCGGAGTTGTAGGGCATGGCGGTGGAACTGTGCTTGTGTATGCTGATCGGGTACTTGTCCGCTAGTTCTGGATAAGCGCTTGAGAATACGCTCGTGACACCTCTAATGTGATCGACATCGGCCTTGTTGTTGCCGAAGAGGGTAACCCCGGAGTTGCGTTCCGCATCAACGTGGTTCATGTCTAGGTTGACGTAAAGCCTGAGATTTTCCGCTAGCATGGCCTGATGCTTGTCGACCCATTCGGTGGAGCCCCACAATCCCTCCTCCTCACCGCCCCAGGTGCAGAAGTAGAGGGTGTGCTTAGGAGCCCCCAACTGCGACTCTAGAAGTCCGAACTGCCTAGCTATCTCTTGTACGGTGGCAACCCCTGAGGTATCGTCAACTGCTCCCTGCCCGTTGTACACAGTATCGTGATGAGCCCCGAAGATGATGAGTGATTCACTTTGCCCTTCGATTATTCCACATGGCACGTAAATGGTCGCAGTGCCCTGATTGTTGACATCGGTGATGAACTGCAGACGGGCATCCCCGTTGATGACTTCGTCGACGATGGCCTGACCGACGCTCCTAGAGACCATGATGAAACCGAGGTCCTCGGGTATGGGGTCGATGGATGAGATTCCGACCGACTTGAAGTACGGAACGCAGTCGTCGGCGACGAGTTCGTCACAGTTCTGCTTGTTGTTTATGGTGATGAGTCCCGCGAGGTCGTTGTCCGCACCCCTCTGGAACAGCGCCGTGTTGCCTTCTGTCTCCGGCTCCAGCCAAACAAGGCCGACTCCGTTCGCAGCCGAGGCCCAGTCCGCCGACTCGTTTCCGGTGCCGAGGTCGACTACTGTGATATCATCGACGTAGCGGATGAAGGAGGAGCCGCTGTAGCCCTGTATGACGTAGTCCTCACGGTGCGTGAACTCGACGATGTCGCGGTTGACATCGGTTATGGTGCAGGGAGTGGGCCCACCGATAATACTCCCGATGTCGCCCGGGGTGCACATCGACAGGTCAGGGTCGTTTCCGATGACGAACATCGGCACATCGAAGTCCTCCAAGGTGGCGGGAATGCCCATTGAGGAGAAGTTGAATTTGATCGCTTCTGCCGTGTTCTTCTCCTCTACGGTGCCAGAGAGTCTGCCTTCCCACTCTGGATGCCCCATGTCGACCAGCGACTGCGCGTAGATTCTGGCCTGCTCGGAATCGAATTCTATCAGTTCGTAGTCCGGTTCGCCGTTAATCCATGAGATGATGTCGTCACCGTAGAGAATCGCTCCTCCAGAGCCGCCCACCACTATCAGCGTGGCGACCGCGAGCACTGGCACAGGTAGCGCGCGTGCGCGCTCCACTAGCCGCGAAACCGACTCAGGTAGATTTGAGCCTGCAGACTCATCCCCGACAATCTCCGCATCCATCACTTCCTTCCTCAGCAGCGCTGCGCCTTAGTCAGACTATTGAACCCACGCCGGAGCAGCGTCCGCAATAACTGGTTACTGGCTGCCGATTTCCTCGCCGGTCCAGCGCTTGCTCAGAGAGTGATCTACGTCCATCTGGTCCAGTATCCGGGCGACCACAAAATCGACCAGTTCCTCAATCGTGGTCGGCGAGTGGTAGAAACCAGGGCTGGCAGGCAGCACGACGACGCCCCAAGAGGACATCTTGGTCATCGCCTCTAGGTGGGGTGTCGAGACCGGGGCCTCTCTGGGCACTACTATCACCTTACGCCTCTCCTTCAGCGCCACCAGAGCGCTTCGAGTAGCGAGATTGTCAGAGATGCCAGCGGCTATCTTGCCGATGGTGGTGCCACTGGCGGGGCAGAAGACATAGGCATCGAATCGGGCCGAGCCGGAGGCAGCGCGGGCGGCGAGGTTGCCATTGTCCTCAAGGGTGACCGAGTCGTGTCCGGCTAGTTCCTCGGGTGTGATTCCGCACTCCAAGTCTAGGTTGATCGCACCCGCACTAGTTACAATGAGGTTGACCGACCAACCAGCATTGACCAACTGGTCGAGCAGACGGACGCCGTACTGGGCCCCGGAAGCGCCAGTTATCGCTACGACGGCCTCAGGCATGGTAATCGATAGCCCATCTCGTCCTTGAATGGTTTCCCTAGCTCATCCGCCTTCCTCGAGAGACTCTGCTAGGTACCGGTACTCGTCTATGTGGTTGTAGAGGTAAGAGGAGACTCGCAAGTACCTCCTGTTGTGATGACTCCAGTTGAACACAGGGACTTGAATGCGGTAATCATCCAGCAGGGAGGTGTGGAGTGGGTCTCCGTCGAACACCGACGTCGCAACCGGCCCACCCTCCGGCATCAGCACCGTGCCAAGTGCGGATACCATGGTGTCGGGGCATGGGAGGGGGGTGCCGAGTGCCTCGGCTAAGATATTCCTAGCGGCCAGTGCGAGGCTCCGGTTGCGATCGATGATCCTAGGCCAGCCGCCGCCGACGAGGCCGCCGATATACTCGATTGCCTTCGGGATGCAAAGCCAAGGGGTGGTGTCTTGAGTCCCAGGCCAGTCAAATTCCGTTCTGAACCTCTCATTCACAGTTCCCGGAATCGAGGCACCGTGGCTTATCGAAAGAGGTCTGATTCCTTCTCTTCGATCATCTCTCACATGTAGAAACGCCGAACCCTTTGGGGTGCACAACCACTTGTGCAGGTTTCCAGCGCAGTATGCGGGTTGCAGTTGGCCGATATCCAGTTGCACGATTCCCGGGCCGTGGGCTGCATCCAGCAGTACGTCGACCCCCCTCGATTGCAACTCTCCGACAAGGCGCTCGAAAGGCATCCTAAGTCCAGTCGGACTGGTTATGGTGTCGATGAGCGCGAGTCGGGTTCGCTCGGTAACATGGCTCAGAATTACCTCTACAACCTCTTCCTCACTTTCGACAGGGAACGGTATGGGAACAACTACCGTCTTGCCTCCGATCCTCTCAGTAACGAAGTCTACCGCGTTCCAGCACGCCTGATATGAGTGGTCGGGAACCAGTATCTCGTCACCCGGAGAGAGGGCGAGTGAGCGAAGGACGGTGTTCACGCCTGCTGTTGCGTTCGGGACGAAGGCCATACCCGCCGGGTCTGCGTTTAGGAACTTGGAGAGAACTTCCAGTGATTCTGCCCACATCTCATCACCCTCTATTTCGTAGAATCTAACTGGGTCCGATTCTATCTGTGCCCTCAACCTCTCCTGTTTCTCGAGGACAGCCTTCGGGCAAGCTCCGAAAGAGCCGTGATTGAGGAAGACGGTGTTGGGATCGAGTGACCAGTGGTGTGCGAGTTCGCTCCTGCGAGGGAACACGCTCATGCGACTACCTCGGCAGTCCATGGCTCAGGTTGCATGGGCGCTCTGCCGAGAATTTCCTCGCAGTTCACGAGCAGAGCTTCTTCGATGCGGGCCATGTCGATGGCTCTGCCTTCGAGGTCGTGAGTGTATCCCAGTTGGGCGAGGCTGGTGTGGACGCCCGCTCTCATGCCGCAGCCCTCTAGGTCCTCTACCCGGGTGCCCGGTGTCTGGATGTTGATCGACATGCCATGGCGGCTGACCCAGTGCAGGAACGAGAGTCCGATCGAGCAGATCTTGTGCCCGTCAACCCAAGTGCCTTGCATGGAGGGATCCTTGTAGGCCCCGATGCCACAGTCTGCGAACGCCTTGATGGCCCAGTCCTCCAGTCTACCGATGATGGTTCGGATGCTCTGCTCCTCCAACCGCCACTTCACTATTGGGTAAGCGACCAGTTGCCCGGGGCCGTGCCAAGTGATGCCACCTCCACGGTCGGTGCGCACAGTAGGATAACCATCGACCACGACGCCTTCGCGTATCGCCTTGGGTCCCACGGTGACGACTTCAGGGTGCTCGACCAGGATCAGAGTATCGGAAATCTCGTCGGCGATCCTATGCTGCTGCATCTCCTTCATCACCTCAGCCATCACGTGATGCTCGACGACACCTGCTCGGAGAATTCTGATCTGATCCATTCGCTCGCCTCAAGTGGTATGTATCGCGTGACCGAGCGTCTTCAGCACGCTCTCGTGGAACGCCTCAGTCATCGTCGGATGCGCGTGCACGGTACCCGCTACGTCTTCAAGCAGTGCACCCATCTCCAATGCGAGTATGAACTCCCCATGCAGTTCGGCAACATGGCTGCCGACGGCTTGTATTCCGAGTATGACGTGGTCCGATTCACGAGCCGTCACTCGGATGAAACCACCAGTCTTCTCAGCCTCGATACTCAGTGCTCGGCCGCTGGCGGCGAGTGGGAACTTACCAACTATGACTTGCTCGCCCCGCTTCTTCGCCTCGTCAGGTGTGAGCCCCACTGAGACGATCTCGGGCTCCGTGAAGATGATGGCAGGTATTGCTACCTTGTCGAATTCGCGTGGGTGTCCCGCGATGATCTCGGCCACCATCTCCCCTTGCGCACTGGCTTTGTGGGCGAGCATGGGCTCGCCAGCGACATCACCGATGGCATAGACGCTAGGGACTGAGGTCCGACACTGCCGGTCGATGCGGATGAAGCGTCCCGAAGCGTCCATGCGAACTCCCATGTTCTCTAATCCCCATCCCTTGGTATTGGGCTTGCGTCCGACGGTCACCAGAACCTTGTCGACCTTGACAGAGTGTTCCTCATTGTTCTTCTCGAAGTTGAGTTGGACTTTGCGCGCAGCGCCCTTGCCCTTGATCTCCGTGCCCCGCGCGAGCGCATTGGTGTGAATCGTTACCTTGTGCTTCTTGAGCCAGATCTCTAACGGCTTACGAATCTCCTTGTCCACGATGGCGAGAATACTGTCCAGGCCCTCGACCACAGTCACATCGGTGCCGAGTTTGGCAAGAGCGCATCCGAGTTCGAGTCCAATGTACCCGCCTCCGACAATCGCTGCGCTCTTGGGCAATTTGTCGAGGTCGAGAGCGCCGGTCGAAGAGAGGATGAACTCCTCGTCGCATGGCATGAAGGGAAGATCGATGTGACTAGAGCCCGTGGCGATGATGACATTCTCTGCTTCAATCTTCACAGGACCATCGGCGGTATCTACTGTGCAGTGCCTAGGGTCCTTGAAAGTGGCCCAGCCCTTGATGAGCTCGGCACCCGCGCCCTTCAGAAGTCCCTTCACCCCCAAGTTCAGACGCTCGACAATCGCATCCTTCCACGACACCATCGCTGCCATGTCGACTTCGGGCCTACTACTGATCGAGAGACCCATATGCCCTCCGTCTGAAGAATGCTGCTGCAAGGCCTCGAAACGCTCTGCTGCGTGGATGAGGGCCTTACTGGGGATACAACCGCGAATCAGACAGGTACCCCCTGCTCTGTCGGCCTCGACTATCACGGTGTCCAGACCTAGTTGGCTGGCCCTGATTGCGGCGACATAGCCGCCTGGACCCGCGCCGATTACTAGGACCTGACATTTCCTGGACTCAACCATCTTTCACCTCACATGAAGATGAGCGCAGGGTTCTCGAGCATCCTCTTCAGGTGCTGTATCAGTGCTGCACCATCGGCACCGTCCACGACTCGATGGTCGAACGAACTTGAGAGGTTCATGATCCTGCGGACGACTATCTGGCCGTCTCTAACGACCGGCATATCGCGCGCCTTGTGGACACCGAGGATCGCTACCTCGGGATGGTTGATGATTGGAGTGGCTCCTAGCCCCCCATCGCGGCCAAGGCTGGTGATGGTGAAGGTAGAACCAGTCAGGTCGTCAAGGCTCGCCGTGCCGTCACGAGCAGCGCCGGCGACTCTCTGCATCTCTTCAGCCGCCTGCCAGGCATTCATCGCTTCGACATGCTTGACCACGGGTACGTACAGGCCGCGCTCAGTCTGCGTGGCTATTCCGATGTGGACTGCTCCGTGTCGCATCACCACTCCGACTTGATCATCGTAAATGGCGTTGCACTCCGGGTGATCTGGCATTATCCTAGATAATGCGAGCATGATGAATGGTAGGTAGGTCAGCTTTGGTTGGGTAACGTCGCGCGATGCGTTGAGGGTCTGCCTCAGTGCCTCAAGTTCGGTGACATCAGCCTCCTCGAAGTAGGAGAAGTGCGCGATCCTCGTTTTGCTAGTGGTCATCTGCTCGGCTATCTTTCTCCGCAGCCCGACAACCTTGACCTCGGTGATGTCCGTGCGTTCGGCGGATTGAGCAGTAGGTTCCGTTCCGGTCACCGGGCCATCCGCGGCGATAAACGCGTCGAGATCGGCGTTACGAATCCTTCCTGATGGTCCAGAGCCGCTGATTTGGGCTATGTCGATGCCGGCCTCTCGGGCACGCCGTCGTAGGGCCGGGCTCGCCAGCGCCCTGCCGGAAGGCGCTGTGGGAGCTGGAGCGGGTTCTGGTTCTGGTTCGGATGCAGGCTCTGCCTCAGGCTCCGGTTCGGGTTCCGGGACGACCTCGACCTCGGGTTCAGTCACCTCTACGGGCTCGGCGGCAGGGGGCGTGTCATCGGAGTCGAACTCCACTAGAGCGGAGCCGACTGCAACCATGTCACCGACCTCGCCGCTCAGAGAACTGACTACACCGCCAACTGGAGAGGGGATGGTAACCGCCGCTTTGTCAGTCATGACATCGACTATCGGATCATCTTCCTTTACGACGTCACCCACGCTGACGTGCCATTGGACTACTTCTCCCTCGACGACGCCCTCACCGATGTCTGGCAGTTTGAACACATGCGTCCCCATTCTCAGTCCTCCTGCGTCCTACGTATCGCTGCGGTTATGCGAGCAGGTCCCGGCATGTAATCCCATTCAGTGGTATGTGGGAACGGGGTATCCCACCCTGTGACCCTCTGGATGGGGCTCTCTAAGTGGTAGAAGCAACGCTCTTGCACCGATGCGGCCATCTCGGCACCGAACCCACTGGTCTTAGGCGCTTCATGAACAATTACGCATCTACCGGTCTTCTCGATTGAGTTGACGACTGCATCCCGATCCCACGGCACCAGTGTCTGCAGGTCGATGAGGTCGCAGGACACTCCACTGTCCCGAATCGCCTGCTCGCTGACGTGAACCATGGCCCCCCACGAAATCACGGTGCACTCGTCGCCCTCCATCGCCAGCCGAGCCTCGCCCAGAGGAACGGTGTAGTGTGATTGAGGGACCTCGGCCTCCGGATGACCCTCCCAATTGAGGACGTTGTGAGGGTCACCGTAGAACGGGCCGCGGTAACATCTCTTGGGCTCGAAGAAGATGACAGGGTCGTTGCACTCGATGGCGCTTATGAGGAGTCCCTTGGCGTTGAAAGGGGTCGAGCAGTACGCCACTTTAAGGCCAGGTGTGTGGGTGAATTGAGACTCTGGTGACTGTGAGTGATGGTGCCCGCCCCTGATACCTCCTCCGGCCGGCGTGCGCACAGTGACAGGAGCCCAGTACTGGCCGCCCGAGCGATGCCTGATCTTAGCTAACTCATTGACGATCTGGTCGTAGCCCGGGAAGATGTAGTCGGCGAACTGGATCTCAACGACTGGTCTCAGCCCGTTAATCCCCATTCCAAAAGCCGCCGCCATGATGCCGCCTTCCGAGAGCGGAGAGTCGAACACGCGATGCGCGCCGTGCCTCTCCTGCAGACCGTCAGTGGTCCTGAAGACGCCGCCGAAGTAGCCGACATCCTCGCCGAAGACGATGACATCCTCATCGCGCTCGAGCATGATGTCCAGAGCGCTGTTGAGGGACTGGATCATGTTCATGTTCGGCATATTCAATCCTCTCTGGCCTCATCATACTGCTCCTTGAGGTGCCAAGGAACTTCTTCGTAGACTTCTGTGAAGATGGTTTCAGTCTCGGGATATGGGCCGCTCGCCAGATCTCCGAACTTGACGGCTTCTTTGTATGCACTAATTACTTCGCCGTCGATGCGCTCCTCGATATCGGACTGTTGTTCCTCACTCCACTCACCAATCTTGATCAGATGGTCTCTGAGTCTGTCAATAGGGTCGCCGCCTGGCCACTTGGTGTGTTCGTTAACTGGCCGATAGCGACTCGGATCATCGCTGCTGCTGTGCGCGCCGGCACGATATGTCAGCACCTCTATGTGAGTTGCTCCCTTGCCCGCCGCGGCGCGCTCACGCGCCCACTTTGTGACTGCATAGAGGGCGAGAAAGTCGTTTCCATCGACTCTGATCGAGGCCAGTCCGTAGGGCAGGCCACGGGAACCGAATTCATCACCTCCGGTTGCGAAATTCACATGCGTGGAGATCGCCCATTGGTTGTTGACTAGGTTTAGGATTACAGGGGCCTTGTAGATGCTGGCAAAATTCAGGGCGTAGTGATAGTCTCCCTCAGCACTGGCGCCGTCTCCGATCCAAGTGATGGTGACCTCGTCAAGCCCCTTGTACTGCGATGCCATAGCTACTCCTACAGCTTGGCTGAACTGAGTCCCGACCGGGCTTGAGATGGAGATGAAACGACCTTCCTTGTAGGAGTAGTGAACCGGCATCTGCCGACCCTTGATGTTGTCTTCGACGTTACCGATGCAGTGACATATCATGCTAACCATGTCCCGCCCGCGTACGAACTGGGCACCCGGCTGCCTGTAGGAGGGAAAGATCCAATCCTGTGTCTCAAGTGCCATCGTCTGTGCTATAGCGATGCACTCCTCGCCGAACGAGCGCATGTAGAACGAGAGTTTTCCAGTGCGCTGCATCTTCATCATGCGATCATCGAATATCCTGAGTCGGACCATGTGCTCCAGTCCTTGACGCAACTCGTCAGCACTGAGTTTCGGATTCCAGTCTCCCGACGCCTTGTGGTCGTCGCCAAGCACCCTGACGAGCCCATGTGCATGCGCTAAGGTATCGTCCGCACTGCACTTCTTCGGATCTGGTCGCTTTAGGTCACCGGGCTTCCAAGGCCATGGTTCGAAGGAAGCCTCTTCACCCGGTCTGAACGGAGCGGTTGGCACGTGAAGCGTCTTGTCTTTCTTCTTCCTCGCCATACCTACAACGCCTCTTCTCCACTCATGATGTTTGACCTCCCGTCAGCACCGGCTCGCCACCCTCGGCCTCCTCCCAGAGCAGCCCTGCTCTGTAACTGGAGCGGACGAGCGGTCCGCTCGCCACCGCCTTGAATCCCATTTCGCGGGCTTCCCGATCCCACTCTGCGAACTGCCGTGGCTCGGGAAACCTCTCAACGGGTAGATGACGGTCTCCGGGCTGTAGGTATTGCCCTAGGGTAACCATCTCCACTCCAGCCTCATACAGCATTCCTATGGCCTCGGTGACTTCATCATCACTCTCTCCGAGTCCTACCATGATACTGGATTTGATACGTATGTCGGGGCGTAGTCGCCTCGCTTCACTGAGGATCCTCAGAGACTGCTTGAACGAAGCCCTCGGGTCTCGGACCAGTGCATCGAGGCGCGGAACACACTCGACGTTGTGCGCGAAGACCCGTAGCGGCAGACCATCTAACAGCATGGCCAACGCCTCTAGATCACCGTCTAGGTCAGAGCACAACAACTCCAGTCCGACTTCGGGGCTGCGTTGGTTGACGGCGACGATACAGTCACGATAGTGACTGGCACCGCCGTCGGGCAGGTCATCACGGTTGACCACTGTGATCACAGCGTGACTCAGCCCCATCCTCTCGACAGCCTCGGCCAGTTCGGTCGGCTCGTCAGCATCTATTGGAGGAGGGGTCTTGACGGTGCCAACAGCGCAGAACCTGCAGCCGCGGGTGCAGACCTCGCCGGCGACCATGAATGTCGCTGTGCCTCTGCCCCAGCAGTCGTGTACGTTCGGGCACCTAGCCTCCTCACAGACTGTGTGCAAACCGTGCTCGTGGACGTTGGACCTAGTCTCGTTGTAGCGAATCTGGGCGGCGCCAATAGGCAAGGAGGTCCTGAACCATCCCGGCAGGCGCTTCCGCACTGCTCTGCGGCGCTCTCGGGCCGTACCTCTGGGCACACCGCCGCAACCGCCGCCGAGAGCGGCTTCGGCATTGACGGTAGGGAGGCGCGTTGCCATCGAGTGTATCGGACAAACGCTCGCCGTTAACCATTCTCCTACGGAGAATCAGCATGCTTCTGTAGATACAACGGGTAATATTGGGAGTGTCCCTCGGATGCTCATGGACCGGGGCGCTGTGCTGGTGACTGGTGGAGCTAGGCGTATAGGGAGGGCAATCTCACTGCGTTTGGCGGCTGAAGGTTACTCGATCGCCGTACACTACCGCAGTTCTGAGGATGATGCTGCAGAGGTCGTCAGACAGATTCACTCGGGAGGTGGCAGCGCCGTTGCCGTTCAAGCCGACCTCTCTGACGCCGAGGCTGCAGCATCGCTGGTCTCTCAGGCCAGCAGTTTGGGTCCTCTGTATGGCCTCGTCAACAACGCATCCTTGTTCGCTCACGACGACATCGACAGCATCGACTCTGAGGGCTGGGACGCTCACATGGACGTCAACGCCAAGTCTCCGATGTTGCTGATTCGTTCTCTCAAACAGCATATTGACGACAATGGCAGGGCTTGCGTGGTTAATGTACTGGACCAGAAGATAGCCGAACCTAATCCAGATCACCTCTCTTATACGGCCTCTCGTTATGCTCTACTGGGGCTCACCGATGCACTCGCCAGAGGACTCGCACCCCGCATCAGGGTCAATGCCGTGGCACCCGGTCACACCCTGTCGAGCGAAGAACAGACTGAGGCCGGATTCTCTCGCGCCCAGTCAGAATCCCCTCTCGGCTACGGCCCTTCCCCCGAAGATGTCGCCGAGGCCGTATCCTACTTATTGGGCGCCAAAGCAGTCACTGGCCAAGTGCTGTTCGTAGACTCAGGGGAGAGGTTCCTCTCCCGCGTAAGGGATGTACTGTTCGAGACGGAGTGAGTTCATGGACAGCCACAGCAAAGCACTCCTAAAACTGCTTGAATCCAGTGGCAGAGGGGTCTCGTCTCTGTTCCTAGAAGGCGTCGTCCGTGAGGTCGATGTCGGTATTCACTCTCATGAGGTGGGCTCGCCACAGCGAGTAAGTTTCGATATCCACGTGATGATCGAGGGCGCTGAGAAGCCCCCGGAGGATTTGATTGACCAGGTCTTGGACTACGAGTACCTGCTAGCCGCTCTGCACAGGACCCTAGAGATGGAACGACCCGCCTTGCTCGAGACCCTCGCGACTAGGCTGCTCGACGAGGTCCTCGCTCCCGCAGAAACCGTCGCGGCTTCTGTTTGTATCGCCAAGTTGGACGCCCTTGAGGACGGCGGCAGACTGGGATGCTCCATGACCCGGTTGAAATAGAGTGCAGGGGGCAGGATTTGAACCTGCGAAGCACTAAGCACCGGAGCTTAAGTCCGGCCCCTTTGACCACTCGGGAACCCCTGCGCCCCTCCAGCGGGGCCATCCTCACTTGAACCGAGCGCACGATAGGCCCCCGACAATTGACGTATCTCGTACCCTAAAGGTACGAACGCTTTAACGCCACTCTGACGACCGAAATAGCGTGCAGGCGAGTAGCACATCGAATGTAGGAGTTGGGCGCGCCAGACTGGCTATTGCCCTTGCTCTGGTGATTACGGCCCCCATCTACCTCTCTATGGCCCCGGGCCCGGAACTGCGTTATTCCGAGTCAATGTCGGTTGACGACGACGCCGAACTGAAGATGTACACCCTGTACTTATCCTCGCAGAACTCGTCCGCCGGAGGCGACGGCTACATCACGACGAAGGTGCCCGAGTCCGGCGGCCAAGACAGTGCCAGTGCTCTCGATAACGAAGTCGAGTTCCGTTCCGGAGATATGCTCTCCTCGCTCGTGGCTCACGGAAGGCCACAGCACGGCAGCGGCTCCAGTTCATACTATCTCCCGCTGGACCTGTTTCTAAGAGCCACGGGGCCCAGCGGCTCGACAGTAGACTGGACTATCACCCTCAAGGCCGGCGGCTCCCAAGTCGGCACATCGTCTTGGGATACTGAAGCCTGCACTACGAGTTTTACCAACAGTTGCAGCTTCGACCACGAGGAGTTCGACATAGACATGGGTCAGGACCAGTCGTTCACGGTTACCAAGGACGAGAGGATCGAAATCACCGTCAGTGCCGAGATGTCCGGCTGCGACGGTGGCTCGTTCCCGGGCGGTTCCAGTTGCGAGGCCGAGGTCGCTTGGAACGAGATCGACGACGAGAATAACAGATTCTCCCAACTCGAGGTCGAGGCCAATGCGATCTCCAGCAGCCTCGTCGTTCTACAGCGAGAGGGCGCCGAACTAGCCGAGGGCCCTGAACTCGACTGGTACCCGAACGACTTACTCTCCGAGCGCGCCATGCAGTTCACTTTCGATGTCAAGAGCGCCTTCGGTCGCTTCGACATCGAGTCGACCCGATTGATTATGAGGGATCCTGCTGGAGTCTACAGGATTGACCACATCATCAACGAGGACGACGAGGACATCGAGGATACCAGCCAGGGCATATTCGGCGAGTACATCTGGACCTACCCAAGCGGTCTTCCTGCCGGCGAGTACTCCGTCGAATTGGAGATTACCGACATCCAGGGTAACGCCTTCCTGATTGACCATGACCCGGTCGAGATGCACCAGTGGGGCGTCTCAATTACCCATCGCCTGAACCGGCTCACTGAGTATATCGCTCCTGGTCAGGCCACTACAATAGAACTGCAACTTATGCACACGGGAGACTCGACCAAATCGATGGAGGTGGAATTGGAAGTTCTGACCAATCTAGGCAGCTCTTGGCTGCTTGAGTTCGACTCGCCGGGCGGCTATACACTTAACGCAGGCGGCACCATCGTCATGCCGACGCTTCTTCTGCAAGCTCCCGATGATCTGACCGCCACCCCCGAAAACATCGAAATCAGGGCGGTCGCTGAGGCTGAGGTAGAGAGTGTCCTGCAAGTGGTGGACCAGAAAATCTTGCAGATTGACTTGAAGAAGATAGACGTCTACCAACCCCCCGAGGTTTCGGTGTGGAACGAGGACCACGACGTCCAGATGGCGAACTCAACTCGACCTGACGACTTCGATCAGAGCGCGCCAAGATACGTCGAGCATGACGAGTTCACCCCCTTCCTGCTGGAGATATTCAACACCGGCTTCGATGCTGACACATTCAGGATCGATGTCCTTCGCAGGGCCAAGTCGATCATCCAGATTTATGACAACGACACAGGAGAGAGGATACTTGAGGACGAGGGCGACGGTACCTTCCATACCGCTCTCCTCGAGCGACATTCTACTCAGGTCCTGTTGTTCAATATCAAACCGTCCTCCGACCGAGATGACCCCGATATAGGGGAGATTGAGGTTGAGGTGATTAGCGACGGCAACTCATCGCTCAGAACGAACGTCATCTTCACCATTCAGAGGACTTACGGGATACACGCCGAAGTCTCTCACGACTGCGACGGCTCCCCCCTCGGCCATATGCAGGTGTCGCTGTGCTCGCCTGGCTCGGGCAATGCTGTTGTCGACATGAGAGTCAGGATAACCAACAGCATGTCCGGCGGCGAGTCCGCCACATGGTGGAGGATACAGAACCCCGCCTCGCTCGAAGAGAACACCGATCGGGACCCGGCATACGGGCAGTGGCAGTTCCTGATCCTCGACGAGGACGGCGACGCAGTCCCTAGAGTGTCCCTCGGACCCGGAGACTTTACTGAGGTCTTCGTCACAGTGACTCTGACTAGTCAGGTCATAGCCGGCAATCATACTGTCTACCTCCGTATCATAGAGGACACCACCGACGATGACGCGAGGTACTTCGACCTGCCAATGGTATTTGAGATCGAAGCCGACGAGCCAAATCTTGAGATTGTACAGGTCTCGCCGAACAGGCAGTTGCTGCCCGGCGAGTCCTACTCGATACAACTCAAGGTCAAGAACAACGGCAACGGGCCTCTGACCGTGCTGCTCGATGCCGAAGTCGAGCAATCCGGTTGGAGCATCGATGTCGAAGGCCCTTCCGGCTCGCCACTGATCGAGCTTGAGGCCTTTGAGGAGGCTACCTTCACCCTTGATGTAACCATTCCAGAATCCGCTAACAACGGCGAGCAGGTTCCGGTTGTCGTCACCGCCACCCCTTTCGACACGGAACAGAGTTGGCCCGACGAGTACACCGCTACGACGACGATCACGATGACAGTGGGGATTTCATCGCTGTTAGAAATCCTGATTAACGAAATTACCCATCCACGCCTCTCGACCTTGGTAATCGGCTTGGTCAGCATACTGCTCCTCGTCGCTGGGGTACAGAGCAGGATGAACCGTCGCCGCTGGACTGCCCACTTGGCCCTTCTCGAGGCACTGGACGACGATGAAGAAGAAGGCGGAGACGACGATGGGGGGTCGGACCTACCAGCCCCTGTGACCGCAGTCGAGGAAGAAGAGTCGGACGATTACGAAGACGATGAGATTGAACTCGTCTGAGGTCAGGCGAATCGGCGTCCGAACGGCGCTCCATTCGTCTTAAGACCCGTACTTCTGCCGTAGGCAGTCAGTAGGTGTCCGAATGCACGCTGTTTCTGCTGTCGATGAACACCAGACTCTGTCTCGCAAGCGTCGTTCCGCACTCCTCTTCAGCACCATGCTCCTGTTGTCTTCCTACGCTGCCTTCGAGTATGGCGTGTGGGAGGCTATGGCCTCCACCGACGCTGACGGCGATGGCCTGACTTACGGTCTTGAGTTCTACATCAACACCCAGCCGCAGGACTGGGACTCCGACAACGACGGCCTGCCCGACGGATGGGAGTGGCAGTACGGCCTGAACCCCCTTTCGGCCTCCGGGGACAACGGCTCCACTGGTGATCCCGACGGGGACGCATTCACCAATCTCAACGAGTACCAGTATGCCATTCCAGCAGGCTGGGACTCCCCTTCGACTCCCTCTGTGCTGGACAACGGCGTCTGGTGGAACGGCACCGTGCCTACGAGGAACTGGGACGAGGAGAGCGCCATGCAGATCATCCAGGGGTCTGGTTCAGATGGCGCTGACGAGGATCCGATGGGAAATATCTGCAACGACCAGATGGACAATGACAAGGACGGGCTCGTTGACTCCTTCGACGGTGACGGTGACGGTGATGCCGACTGCTCCAGCGACGACGACGATGGTGATGGCGCCATTGACGAGGATCCAGATGGCTGGGACACTGACGGCGACGGGATGCCAGACGCTTGGGAGGTCGCTAACGGACTCGACCCGCCTTCAACCACCAACGTTGACGGACCAAACGGCGACCCCGACGGCGACGGCTTAGGTAACCTCTGGGAGTACGTCAACCCGGCATGGGGCACCCGGAACGGCTCGACCAACCCCCCTACTCAGTACTTCAGACCGGGCCCATTTAACATGACAGCCACCGAATCGCCCTGCAATCCGATTCTCGGACTCGGTCCCGGCGGCTGTGTGATATTCACTGCAGAGGTTGACGGCATCACCCAGACCGATCCTAACAACAACGACACCGATGGGGACAATCTGAACGACTCCTATGAGGCCTTCATCCTGCTCACGGACCCGACCGCCGCCGACACCGATGGGGACGGAATTCCTGACGGTGTCGAGGTCAACGGTGCCTATGGCGACCCACCGCTTGCCACCGACCCGAGGAACAACAACACCGACGGCGACCAGTTCGATGACGGCGAGGAAGATGTCAATGGAAACGGCATCGTCGATCCTGGGGAGACCGATCCGACCAGGGTAGAGGACTCGGGCGACATCGACGATGATGGCATAGACAACTGGGAGGAGAACATGACGTGCACCCTGTGGAACGTCTCAGACACCGACGGAGGTGGGGTAAATGACGGGGATGAGCTCGATCTCTCCCACGCCACCGACCCCTGCCTGTCGACTGTCGAGATCGAGAAGCAGATCCTCTCGTGGGACGCCACGAACTCGGAACTCACACTCAACTCAACTACAGGATTGAATCCCAATCCAACAGACTGGAGGCAGCATGGTGCACCGATGGCATACTACGTCTCTACGAACGGTAGTCGGACTCCCTTCATGTTCGGGTCTATGCAGTTCGACACTCTTCGAGATGTCGACGTCGCCAAGCCGAATAATGCCTCGACCGTGGTATTCCTCAATTTCTCGTGGTGCTGGAACGCTACTGTTGGGGCGCTCAACGAACCTCACTGCGACGATGACTACGTCGATACTGACGGCGACGGCCTAGCTGACTGGGAGGAGTTCCTAGGGACGTGGGGGTACCTCTCACTGCCTAATATGTCCGATACCGACGGAGATGGCGTCGACGACCTGAATGAGATACTGAATGACACAAATCCAAGCCTCCCCTGCGACAATAATCTGGACAGTGACGGCGACGGGCTGAACAATTACTTCGAGAGCACTATCGGATGCCCCCTGAACTTCGGTATGGGTGGCAATGGGACTCTGGACACTTACTACACGTTGTGGAATGTCACCGACACCGACAACGGTGGTGTGGGCGACGGCCAAGAGTATGTCGACGGCACCAATCCCCAGAACAACTCTGCAGACGACCTCAATCCATTGGACACTGACGGTGATGGCATACCCGACACTATCGAGCAGCAGATTGGCACTGACTGGAGAGACCCTGACACCGATGGAGGAGGAGTCCCTGATGGCCAGGAGTGCGCCCCCGAGTACTGGGACTGGGGATGCGTGGATGCAGATGGCAACCCTTGGGACCCTAACGACGACATAGACGACAACGCGCTTTACTTCGTTGCACAGAACACTTCGTCCGGCGTCGACCCAACTCAGAGACACTACTGGAGATGGCATACCTATGACAGTTACACCGGAGTCTCTTGGGGTGTCAACACCACCTTGGTAGGCTACACTGAGATGTTCCCGGAATGGTCGACTCTACAGGGAGTCCCAAACTCGTTCTTCTGGAATGGGTCCGAAGTCCTCGGGTGGACGATCGGCTACAAGTCGGACGGCATCATGGGGCCTGGAGATGAGTTGATAGCGCCTTACAACGCAGTCAACTTCACCAGTTGGCTGGACGGTTGGGCCGGGCTTAACTTTTCCAACTTCACACGTGATATCCTGATTGACGAGTCCACCGTGGATACGCTTTATGTGACCGCTCCTGAAGTCTTCTTCGGACCTGAAATCACCGAGAACACCACTGCCTTCTCGGGCAGTAGCTACGCCTACGACCTCCCCTCTTTCTTCCTGGACAGGGACAGCTCATACGTCGCATCGGTCACTCAGACAGTGGTCAACGAGTCAGGTGCGTTTTCCGCTTGGGACAAGGTATTGGCGATTCAAGACTACTTGATCAACGGGAACAACACCACCGAATTCCTACTGAATCACGATGGTTCGGGGCGTATGGACGGTTTAGATTCGGATAGTGACATCGCCCATTGGATTCTCAACAGCACGCAGGAGGGAAGCTGCGATGAGTTCACCACGGTGTTCGCAGTCATGCTGAGGCTCGCCGGGCTGTCTACTAGGAAAGTCACAGGGTTCGCTGGCGGGACCTGGACCGGGGATTCCTTTGAGGTCTACGGCAAGGACTTCACCAGATGGGTCGAGGTCCACCTTGAGACCAATGCGAACCAAGGCGGGTTGGACATGGGCTGGGTTCCGTTTGAGGCCTGCCCCGAGATGGCTTCGATAGAGGTGGTGAACCAGGAATGGGGTCCTACTTGGGTCGAGAGGGACCACTCCTCTGGCTCGATATGGCTGAACGGCTCGTTGCGATTCGTCGAAAACCACAGTGCTGCAGAAAACATCACGCTCAACCTCTATCTAGTCAGGTCTAACCAAACCGCCAATGTACCGGGAAGTGCGGCTGTCAGCCACCATCTGGTAGCCAACGGGACGACCGATCAGAACGGCAGCTTCCAACTCAATGGAACTCCGGACATCGTCATAGATCCCGGTTTCGGGGCCCTTGTGCTTCACGTGCTTGAGAGGGCATATGTCGGCTCTCAAGGAATCTCATTCGAGTGGCGCCTGAACGTTTCAGATGACGTCAATCTATCTTTGAGGGAACCTCCTCCGACCGATGAGCCTCCCTTGGGCGCGGGCGTGGAAACGCTGGTGACGGGCGACATGTACTGGGCTAGCGCCCCGTACACCGACCCTTCTGCTTTGGACAGCATGCAGGTCATACTGAACTACACTACCGCCACTGATGGCCCAGTGAGCCTGATCGCTGAAATCGGGGCTGGTGGCTACTACGAGTTCTCCTTGGCGATTAACGAGAGCGAACCGCTCGGTCTGATCAACGCCTCACTGAACTTCTTCGGATGGCACGAAGAGGACCTGAACAACGCCAGCACACCCTCGTACCATGTCAGGCCAGCCACATTTGGATTCATGTTCAACATCACCCCTGCACCCAATCTCACGGTCACACTGGAAGGAACGGACGCGAACAACTCCATTTTGGACATCGACGAGCCAGTTTATCTCAACGGGACTGTTCTGAGTCGGGGGCCGAACACTGAGTCTCTGAATGGCACGCTGTTTCTAAAGATGCGCCGTGCAACCACGAATGGCCCGTACACTACCCTCGCTACGTGGTACCTCAATGACAGCAATTGGACCACGACTCCCGGGGAGTTCGCCGTCAGTTGGCTGTTCGCCGCCTCCGACGTACCCATACCGGCAGGGGAGGTACAAGTGAAAGTCGAGTTCGATTCGGAGGGCCTGTATGCCAACGATCAGTCCACCTTCACAGACCAGTACGGAATAAGGAGTTTCATCAACTTCAACTACACTCTGGGACCAGCGATGAGAGGCAATTTGAACAACGTCGAGGTGATTCTGACGGATCACACATATACCTCCCTAGCACAATTCCGGGGCACATATGTCCTCGAGTTCAACGGCAGTGAGTCTTGGAACACAACAAACGGCCCCGAGACTTGGAATGTCACAGATCCCGACAATCCGAGGCTGGAGGTCACTTGGACGCCACCGTGGCAGATGTTCGCAGGTGACTACAGCTGGGTGCTGAATTTCTCCGGCTCGACGTGGTTCTATCCGGCCACAGCAGTAGATGAGATCAGGATTCGAGGAAGGGCCAACGCAACTGTCGAAATCGGCTTAGAATGGACTCCGAGAGGGGCTACCAACTGGGTAGCAGGATCAGCGAACGACATCTTCCACGAGATACCGATTCTTGGGAACAACTCCTCCGTGTTGGTCCAACTGGAAGTCCCCTCAAACCTCCCCCCTGCTCCTGATGGCTCACCGGCTTCACCTGTGATCTACCGCCTAGCATCTGGCTGGATCAACCAGTCCACCGGAGGGTACAACATGAGTTTCGTAATGCCCAGCGGCGTAGGAGCGGGCGTCTACGATCTAAGGGTGAAACTGGATTTCTCGGGCTTCCCTCCCCAAGGTGGCTATTTCTTCAAGGAGCAAGAAGCCGAATACGTCAGGGCGGGCATCCAGACCGAGTTCGTGGTCGTGGCCGCCCCCGGCTCGCTGATAGTCGCCGCTGGCTCCACTATGACGCTCAATGCGACGATTACTGATGTCGAAGACGACGGCCTGCTGCAAGGCGTTCTCGCAGACCTTTACTTCGATTGGGGTGGGCCACTCCAGCAGATTTTACAGAACCAGACCACGGGTTCCGACGGCCTCGTTAGATTCAACTCGATGATTCCTGCATCGACCCCGCCTGGGTACTACTCCGTGCGAGTACACGCACCAGACGACTTATCGGACAACCTGACTGTTGAGAACGCCGGACGGTGGCTCGGCAACGATAGCTTGGTGAACCTCACAGTGCAGGTCTCGAGTTTTGTCGAGATCGACAGCATTCCCACAGAGGTGACCGCTGGGCAGGCATTCTCCATTAGCGGCCGGGTCATCGACGGCGCGGACAGCAACAGAACTGTCAACGGACCCATGGCAGTAGAAGTCTTCTTCCTGAATGATGCCAGTGAGACTCTGGTATTGAGTCAGACAACTTCAAGCAACGGGTCTTTCACTATCTTGGTGCCGACCGATCCCATGGGAGACGGAGTGACTAGTGGGACTAAGACCGTCGTAGTCAGCGTCATCAACGGCAGCTCACCATTCTACCTGACCGGCACGGGCAACGCCTCGATCCTAGTCCGCGGCGTGACCCAATTCATCGATAGGAACCCAGTCATCAACACTGTCGCTGATAGGGGCTCTTCCGTCAACTTCGGCGCCCGACTGGTCGAGTCGAGTGACAACGACAGGCAGATTGACGATGCGACTGTGACAGCGAAGTTCCACGACACTTGGCTGACTCCGGTGCAGACCAATGGCGCTGGGATGACCAACTTCAGTTTCGAAATACCCCACTCCCACCCTCTGGGTCTGATAGCCATCACACTCATGTTCAACGGCTCCAGCACCCTGCACTCGACGGCGACTATCATCACCACCATCACCATCAGATCGCCGACCAACCTCACTCTCGACCCGATAACTGACAACCCTGCTGCCGGCGAGTTCTTCACAGTCAGCGGCATGCTGACGTCCAGCAACGGCAGTGGCATCACTGACCGCGACGGTAACACCCTTTCACCAGCGCTGACATTCAACATTGATGGCCAGAGCAACACATTCACCATGACTGGGGGAGCGGTTTCCCCGAACGGCTCTTGGAGCGCCGTGATCCACCTCGACCTCTCATTCCCGCGAGGGACGCACGACCTGATGGCCACCTACACTCCCAATGTCAACTACTACGGCTCGAGCACCGGAAACGGCACCTTCGACAGCCGGGGGTACTCACTACTGTCCATCTTAGATCCCTCGGACCTCGACCCCGACAGCAGGACCATTCGTGGCGACGTCATCAGCGTCAACATCTCGCTGATCGACAATGCAGGGCAGCCTGTGGATTCAGTCCCAGTCGATATGTATGTGGACGGCTTGTTTGAGTGGCGCGGGACCACCGATGTCAACGGCTCGATGAACACCGTCCTGTCGGTCGACGTCATGAGGGCACCTGGACCGATGACAATCACGGCACAGTTCGCTGGAATCAACGGCACCACGGGCCTGCTCGGCGACGAGTCGTGGACACGTGTCATCATTCTGGCACCGACAGAGTTGAACATCACTTCAATCACAGGATCCGCGATAGCCGGGGAGAGTATCACTTTCAGCGGCACGCTGCTAGACGAGCACGGCCAGTTACTGCTTCACGGAGGCAATGCCGCCGGTGGAATCATCCATCTGGCAATCGACGGCGTCACCGTCGGACCGACGTATTCCACGCAGTCCAACGCCAGCACAGGAGAGTGGTCAATCACCTACGACTTGCCTCTGGACGTGGATTACGGAATGCATACAGTCACCGTGAACTTCCTCGGCGGTTTTACCTGGGTTGATCCGATGGGCCAGGGTGATTCCCTTAATCCAGAGTACTACTTGCCATCATCCCATACTACGCAATTCAATGCAACCCAGACCTCACAGGTCGTGCTGACTACCCCACCGGGTGATATCGACCGTAACGAACTGCTGCTTATCGAGGGCATGTTGACCGACGGCTCAGGCAGGGTGCTACCTTACAGGGACCTCGACGTCTCTATGAACGGGCAGTTCCTGACTGGCTTGACGGTTGATGAGAATGGGACCTTCAGCCTCTACATCCCCGTTCCTCCTGATATGGAGCTCGGCCCTCGTGTGGTGCTGATATCTTTCCAAGGTGAGGAATTCATACTGGGTTCCAACTCCTCGACCATCTTCACTGTCTACGGCCCAGTCGAGGTATCTGTGGTCAAGCCCCCCACTATCGCTGTCGGAGACTTGCTCACCCTGCAAGGAACGGTCAAGGACAACCTGCCGGAGGGGTGGTTGTCCAACCACTCCCTGCAGATCTTCGTCGATGGCGTGTTGGTGGGCATAACCAGCACCGACGAGAACGGAGGGTGGAGCTATGCCTGGGTAGTCTCTGACTTCCTTGAAGTGGGCAACCACACTATGATCATCATGGCCCCTGAACAGGGCTATCACCGCCTCGACTCAACTGAGACTGTGCTGACGGTCGCTTATCACACCGGGATGACCTTGCAGGTGGATTCGACTGTCATAACCCGAGGGGGAACATGGAACTTCACCGGGCGCCTCTTCGACGCCGACTCCTCGGGGCACCCCGGTATGGAGGGCAGGGAACTCGTCTTCAGGCTCGATGGGCAGATCGTAGGTAGTCTGACCACTTCGATTGACGGCACCTTCAGTTACTCACACGACGTTGGCTACGCGATTGCCCGCGGCCCCCACAATGTGGCATTCTCATTCTCCGGCGAGACATTCTACCTCCCGGTGCAGTACAATATGACCGTATACACGAGAGCGGACATCGACATCGAAGTGTTCTCGAATAACTTGGCAATCATCCGCGGGGATCCTGATTCCCCAATCAAACTTCAGGGACGCATCCTGGAGATAGGCGGCGAGGGCAACGTCATGCACAACATGACGATAGCACTGTACTGGGGCGACAGCCTGCTGCCCCTGATAGGCAACCCGTGGCAGGATGACGGCACCGAACACTTCGGCCTCATCACCAATGCCATCCAAGTCATGCCCCCTGGACCGTTGACACTCACGATAAAGGTCGAGCCAGACGGCTCGAGATACCTGAATGGCGACTCCATCGAAGTCGAAGTCATGATTCTGATCTCAGTCGTCTTCGTCTTCGAGCCCGACTCGCTGTTCCTAGCAGAGGGTCAGAGACTGCTCGAAGGATCGGTCAATGTCTCAGCGCTGGACACCGGGCAACCCGTGCCGGACTTCCCCCTGTCTGCCTACTTGGTCAACAGCACCTGCGACAACAGAGACTCCTCTACCCACTTCAGCAGGGTCGGACTGACAGACCAGGGTGGCGAGTTCACCTACCAGTTCGAATCGGTCATCGGTCTGCCTTCGTTCCACAACGACAGCTTCTGGGGCGAACTGCGAGTATGCTTCAGCACCAACTCGGATTTCGTCGACCCGATAAACAAGACATGGCTGGCCAACTTCCACGGTGGCCTCGACATCGAGTATGAGCAGCAGGACCCGCAGTCCTTCCGACCGGCATTGTACGCACTCGTGGCCCTCATTGTCCTCGGTCTGCTAGCCGGGTCCCTCGTGCTCTTCCGCCGTCGAAAGCAGGCGGCTATTGACGAGCTCGCAGGGGTGTTCAATTACACTGCTGAACTACTGGCAGCAGGCGACGAGGTCCGCGAGGCTATCTTCAACTGCTACGAGAGCCTGTGCCGGATTCTCATGCGCAGGGGATTCCTGCGCCGGGACTTCGAGACGGTGCGTGAGTTTGAGTTGGCGATTCGCAACGCCCTGCCAATCAGCGAGCAGGCTCTCGTCGCCTTAGACCGGATTTTCGAGGAGGCTAGGTACTCCAGCCACGTGCTCGGTGAGCCGCATCGCCAGAACGCGCAGATGGCGCTGTCCACGGTTCTGCAGGAGATAGACGAACTGCAAGACATCCCAGAACGGGATTCGTTCCTCACCGAAGCCTGATTCAGCCCATCGTCAGGCTCAGAACACCCTCTTCCCAAGAGGCCCCCGTTAGCCTGCGTCCTTCGGGCATCTCGAACTTCCTCAACACACCGCCAAACTTCTCCGGCGCGATCAGCCGGATTATATCGACCTCATCACTGGCGAGTTTCTCGACGATCAGACCATCGGGTAGAGCAGATGGGAGGGGTATGAAGATCCTGTGATCCGAACGGCTTCCGCCGAACTCCTTGAGGAGTTCTTCAAGAGGCTGAATCTCTCTAGCCAGCGACTTGGACATCTCCACCGGGGTCGCCACATCAGAGAAGACCCTGTCGTGACCTACACGAACATCGTCGAGATGCGACAGATCTTCTAAGAATAATCCGTGCATCTCCTCGGCCGTGGCATCCAGCCCTGGCATCGTCACTCCGAGAGACGGCGATGCTGGCGCACCAGCACCGAGCATATCAATTTCGACTCTCGACCACTCCATGCTGACGGTTCCACGAGAGGATGCACTCGGATGAACCCATTGTCTATGACATCTCAAAGAAGCGCTCAACCCATTTGGAGGTCCTTGATGGGCTGGTGGTCTGATGAGTATGCATTGACTTGGGCATGCAATCACCAACTCTATTCTCGAGTAATCTCTTCTCCAGAAGCACCACAATAGCCTTGTCCTCGGCGTTCCGAATCGGTCTTCCTAAGGCTTGCAGTACGCTGTTTACGGCTGGTTGCAGGTTCGCGTACTTCCATGCCTTGGACCTACTGCCGAAACGCCTAGTGTAGTACTCCAGCAAGGCATCCTGTCTAGCACTTGGAGGTGGAAATGGCAGCCCCACACAAACTACTGCATTGAGGATGTTATCAGAGTAGTCAATACCCTCTGACAACTTCCCTCTCAGAACGCCGAAGAGAACTGTTTCCTTGCCCATCGCCCTCATCTCGTACAAACTTGCGATGACCCTCTCAACCTCATTTTTCGACATGCGTCTACCTTCTACCTTGTCCACTTTACCGAAGGTGTAGATGCCTTCACGAATCCGGTCTAACATGGCATAACTCGGTGCGAAGACCGCCACGTTTCCATGTGTCTTCTCCAGAACTGATTGAATGTGGCTCCTGATTGAACCATAGCTAGCCTCCCTCTCAGTGTACTTGCTCGTCACGTCGCTAGCAATTAGAACCGGTCTGTTTTCCGGAGGGAATCCAGATTCGTACTCCTCGCAGGTCGTATTTCCATTAGGTATCCCCAAGATGTCTGAATACATATCAGGAGGAAATAGAGTCCCTGACATGAGTATGGAACCAGCGGACTTCTCGAATATTGGTCCACCTATCACTCCAGGATCCAGTAGGTGACTTGTTATGCGGTTCTCGTCGCCTATTCTGTCGAAAACCAGAGCCAGTGCTGGACTGTTTCTGTATCCAATGCATATCTGGAGCATTTCGGCCAGCCTGATGCAGTCATTTTCCTCATCTTCTAAGGATTCGTCCTCCTCAATCTTGACACTAAGGAGAGTACTGTTCATTCTCCTGATTAGAGCCTCTCCTTCAAGGTCGCCATCCTCTCCAATACCTTGGAGTGCTCCCGCTACGATGTCGAGGAACTCTCCCGTTTCTATCCTTAGATCATCCTTATTGGAGGACTCAATCTCAGTCCGCTTGCCGTCGAACCAACTTCTCAAACTGACATCGTCGCTTAGCGCCTTGATTTGCTTCTCCAGAATTATCGCATCACTCAGGCCGTGAACATCGTCTATATCGAGCTGTTTTGCCGTTTTCTTGAGGTTCCCCCCATACTCTTGGACATCCGAAAGCGCCCTTCCGAACACCTTGTAGGTAATCCTCCTCTCCAGCCCCTTCCTAATTCTATCTGGAAGGTTGTGTGCCTCATCAACTATGAGGATAGAGCTCTCTAAATCCACCCCCATAGCTGGAAGAGAACTCTCCCTTATCCCCTCAATGAAGACATGATTGTAGTCACAGACAACAATGTCTGCATATTTCACTGCAGATCTAGCGGTGGCCCACGCGCAAATCTTCCTTTGCCTACTAAAATTGACACTCCATCCGACATGTCTCGGCTCCTCCAGTATCTTATCACGTAAGTCCGACCTGCGATCTTTTCTTGATTCCTCGACGATGTCCTCTTCGCAGGAGCACTTACCTGTTGACTTGTCTACACTTTCGCACATCCCTTCTCTGCCAATGATGTCTACGAGTTTAACTCTTGGAGTCTCCCTAGGAAGATTGGAATTTATTTGACGTACAGTTTCGACGACGATTTTGTGTTGTGATTGCCTGCCAGTCATGAATAGGATCTTCGGCCTATATGAGAAATCGTGAACTCTATTCGCAACCTCAAGTGCAGAGGCTAGAGCAGCGGCCGTCTTGCCAATACCAGTCGGTGCCGCAGCTAGGAGAGAACCTCTCTCTGAGAGCGCTTCAATCCCATCAGCAATCATCTCCTGTTGAGACGTCCTCATTGATTCATGAGCGAAGAATGAACTCGGAACAACCTCCTGTTCCGCCGTCATGGAAACTGACCTGACGATAGACCGACCAAGAAGATTGGCCCTCATCTGGTGATGATGGCCTCGGAATCCCGGCTGTCCAGAATTACCCTGAGAGGCTCTGAGAGACGGACATGACGCAGGGCCCCTGACTCGGTTGGAGCCTCCTGCGAGTCGAGCCAATCCCAGTCCACGAAGTCGTCCGCGCCGATAGTGAGGTAGCCGATGTTGAAGGTGACGATATTCTGGAAGAAGTGGGTGCCCTGCGAGGGCTCGACGTGGATGTCGGACATGGGAACCTCGACGATAGTCTTGGAGCCCATTATCTGGTCCCATTGCACGGGGATTCCAAGCGATGGGTCGGCTGAACCCCATCTCCCTGGGCCTATCAGCACATATGGCCGCTTCTTCGCCCTCAGACCCGCATCGATGGCCTCGATCTCGTCGGTGAGGCCCACGGTATGCATCCTGTCGAGTCGCCCGGGGTGGACATATACGATGTCCCTGATTCCCTCTATCACGCCGTTGCCGAGCGACTGGCTGCAGATGCACATGGCCTTGTCCCGGTCGACTTCCCCGAGATCGATGTCGATGTCGACAGATTCCTCCATCATCGGCCTGAGTTGGAGTATTGCGAACTTCCGACTCCCCGAATCCTGGTTGATAGATAGGGCGAACTCGATTTCCACCGGTGAGCCGATGTAGTTCTGACAGGTGGTCAGGACATGATGCAGAATCTCGGAAAGGGGGAATCGCCTATGCTTGAGCACCGGGGCGAAGGTGACGACTCTAGGGCCGCCATCGACCATAATCGAATCGACCATGCGGTCGTCGGAGACGACGTACGTCGAGCCGACCAGAGCGAGGCTCCCATCCTCCTCAGCTGCAGACAGACGCAGATTCAGCAGGTTGTCCTCCTCGGATGGGTGCACGGACCCATCCTCTTGATTCATCGGGATGGCGAAGAAGTTACGCTGGGAGGTGTCGAGTGTGGCCTGATTACTGTAGAATTGGTAAATCCTCTTCGGTTGGCCCGGGCTGTATCTCAGGCACTTGCCACCCGTTGCGACCTGCCTGCCAAGGCCAATGCATATTGCAGCAATCCCATCCTCTGCCAATAGAGGCTCCACAGGGTAGTGGTTACGACTCCTCGCAGCACCGGAGATGAGAGGGTAGAATCGCCCATTCACCTCATCGCCGACTAGCTCTTGGACGACTACGGCCATCCGCTCGTCCTCTATCGTGCTCGGAGTGCCCGTCACGTACGCCTTGGCGCCGTGATGATACGTTGAGGCGTAGACCAGTTTGATAGCTTCGAGCAGCCGCCTCAACCTGACTTCTAACTCAGGGTGGTCGTTGGCCAGCATGTGGGTGGCGTAGACTCCTGCGAAAGGCTGGTAACTCGAGTCTTCAAGAAGGCTCGACGAGCGAACCGCCAGCGGCCACTTGGTGTTCTCTAGAAGGGCCGACATCTTTTCTCTCAGTTCTGGCGAGAACTCGCCGGCTAGGAACGCCGAATCGACTTCTGGATCACTGTGGTCCTCGTGGACGAACCTGCCGAGTTCGTTGCCCTCGATGAACTCCTCGAAGACTCCTGTCGCTATGACGACTGTTCTCGGTACGACAAATTCGACATCAGGGAAGGCCATTCCGAGGCCGAGATCGGGCATCCGGGTGAAGAAGAATGCAAGCCCGCGTCCCTTTCCCCCTAGGCTCCCCCTACCGATTCTCTGGAAACCAGCATCTCCGACTCGTGCATCATGGTCTCTGATGGTGCGCCTGTGAATCTGCACTATGTGCTCTCGTACCGAGTCAGCGAGGTACTTCCTGACTCCCTCACTGGTGTCGAAGTCCTCCACCGTCATCGGCCTCATTCCCGCGGCTAGGGAGAATTCTGTCCGAGTTCTGAGCCAGTGTGAGAACTGGTTCTTTGACGCATGGAACTCGATTGAATCGATAGGCGCATTCTCAAGGCCGTGAATCAACTCCTCGAGATTAGATGCTCTGGCGACCTCGGTCCCGTCGGGCTGCCGGAATACGAAGTCTCCGAAGTTCATCTCGTCGACCATGAACTCCTCGATCCTGTGGTAGAGCTGCGAGTCCTCCTTGTGCACGAAGCGGACCCCGAGAGTCTCGGCCTCTTCCTTGAGTTCGAGATTCTTCGATTGGAACAGGATGGGTAAGTAGCGATGACCCTCTTGGGCGTACCGGACCAACTCCAGTCCGGCTGTGTCTCTCTCCCCTCCTTGGTTTGGGAACTTGCCATCGGTGAAGATGCCGATGATGTTGTTATGGTAGCGATCGATGATCGACTTCGCGGTATTCATGTCTGAGGCTAGGAGAATCTTCGCCCTCGCCCGCAGCCTCAGCAGCTTCTCGTGCAGGTTTCCGCCCTCTCCCATCAGCCGTGTGGTCTGATGCACCAGTTCCTTGTACAGTAGTGGCAAGTAGGCCGAGTAGAACCTCCTGCTGTCCTCGACGAGCAGAATGACCTGAACATCACCGTCACGGACATCGTTCTCCACATTGCGCTCATCCTCAATCAGTTTGCATATCGACAGCAGGATGCCGCTATCTCCTGTCCAGACGAAGATGCGGTCTATGCCATCCCCTGCACTTAGGGTTGCCAACTCACGGGTGTAGTGGCTCAGCATGACTACCGGAATCCCCTTCCTGATTCTCTTGGCCTCGCTGCCGAACGCCTTGACATCCATCTCTCCGACCCTCGCCATCGTGATGACGAGGTCGAAGTCCCGCACGCGCAGAAGCCGGAGCGCGTCCCGAGCCTCCGGGCTGTGGATGATGCGTGGGGCCTGGGAGAGATTCAATTCGGAATACTCCTGTTGCATTATCTCGGCGAGGTACCCCGATTCCTCGAGCAGGTACTGATCGAAGTGGCTCGCTACCAACAGCACGTCACGTACCCTGAACGGAGTGAGTCGCTCGAATCGACTCCAGTCCGAGATGCCTCCGTCCATGGTACCGGATAACAGCATCCTGCATCAAAGTTCAGACTGCGCAGATGGGGGTGTCCCGCACGAGATGTGCGGGACGGTGTGTGTATGAGTGTCAAAGTAGACGCTCGCGATCGGTATCGCGTGTTACTCCGTGGGACCCGCGCGGGACCTCACTCGCCTTGTAGCCCACTGCGTCCGACAACTTGGCTCGTTCCCGCAGTCCCCTGAGGCCGCAGATTACAGGTTGGGCGAGGGGGCGCCGGTGACGCCCCCCCGCGTTTTTGTGCATCCCATCATCGCTCAATCTCTCACCTCATAGAGCATTCGAATCGTCGTCGAAATGCGCGCGGAGCTCGTCCATGCGCATTGTGAGGAATCTGTCTACAGTCGCATCTTCCACGGTCGTCTTGCGGATGTGCTCCCTAGCCGCTTGGCGCATAACCGCGTCAGCAGACTCGCCGTGCAACTTGCAGAACTCTCTCATGCGCACAGTCAGGTCCGGCCCCAAGTCGACCTCGATTCTCTCTCCAACTGTAGGCAAGGGAGAGGAAAGGTACCTGCGCACCGCTTCGCGAATTACATCGGAGCGGTTTCGCAGTCCGTCGAGACCTACCCGCAGGTCAATCTCCAGCAGGTGATCCTCGGGGATTCTGAGTGAGACCATGGGACTGATGCCGGCCACTTCGGGTTCCTCCTGAGCCTCGCAGAGAGGCAGGGGCACTTGAATGTATTGCAATTGAAAGACAATTGAAATGCAACGAGTGTGACTATGCTGTCCAATGTACTGTAATTCGTCTCCGTCTGATATCCAGCCGATAGTGCGTTTCAAGGGGGGGCAGCATATCGAAGCCCCGCAGGGTCGGGCATGAAGGTCATCAACGACGCAATCCACGGGCAGTTCAGACTGGACGGAATCAGGGCGGATTTACTCGGGACCCCTGAGATCAACAAGCTCAGTCATATCAAGCAACTCGGCCTCGCGCATCTGATCTTCCCGGGTGCCCACCACACGAGGTTCGAACACTCTCTAGGTGTCTCACACGTGGCCAGTATGATGGCGGACTCACTGGGTCTAGACGAACACGAGACAGCGACAGTGCAGGCTGCCGCCATGCTCCACGACGTAGGACACGGACCCTACTCGCACACGCTTGAGCACATTCTGCATGAGCGCGGAGGCATGGATCACATGTCAATCACCGAAGGGATCATCCTCGGAGAATATGATGTTCTCCGTGAGGGTGAGGAGTCGTCAGTGCCTGACCGACAGAGAGTTCCCGACATTCTTGAACGTCATGAATTGGACCCAAAGGAAGTAGCAGGACTCATTCGCGGCCCGGGTGCCGGTGGAACCGAACGCTCCTTGATGGCGTGGACCGAGGGCCGTGAGGATTTTGTTGACCGAGATCTCACGCTCGCTCATCTGGTCCACGGCCCCGTCGACTGCGACCAGATTGACTACCTCCTGCGCGACTCGCACTTCACAGGTGTCAAACACGGCATCGTCGACTACCGCCGCCTGATTATGTGCCTCGAGCGCCACGGCGGGGACATCACCGTAGAGGAAGGGGGCCTGCCTGCCCTCGAGGGGATGATGATGGCTCGTGCACTGATGTACAGCGCCGTCTACTTCCACCGGGTCACTCGAGTCACTGAGGTTATGCTGTCCAGAGCCGTAGAGCGCAGTTCTGACCAGATGCCCGACTCAGTCGATTTGCAACGCCGGGTCGACGCAGAAATCTGGGAAGCTCTCGGAAACTCTAGTGACTACGCACGTGACATGATTCGCAGGCTGAAATACCGACAGCTGTTGAAGGTCTGCGCCAGCCGTCGCAGAGAGGAGTTATCCGAGGAACAGGTCGAACAACTCTTCGAACTTGCGACCAACGCGGATTCACGCAGGCAGTTTGAGGACGACATGGCACATCGAGCAGGATTACCTCCAGGATATGTCGCCGTCGACTTCCCGGACACAAAACTCCTGCTGGCCGAACCTCGGATGTCGCAGGTCGATGTTCGAATCATGGGTGACGACGGTCGCACTCGATGGTTCCGCGAGCACACGCCCATCGCAGAGGCCCTGAGGACGCGCCAAGTGAGCCAGTCAGCAGTCTATGTGATCACTCTGCCTGGTCATGAGTCCACTGTGGCGCAGTTGGCTGAAAGGCATCTGTTCGGCTGAGAATTATCGGCCCCTACGGGGCCGTACTGCAGACGCATCGCGCAAGGACACCATTCAAAAGTACCCCCTCGGTCGCGCAAGCGCCCGGTACCTCAAACAGGAATCGTTTTTCACCTTGGTGACATCCATGGATAGCACAATGAAATTAGTGTACGATAGTGTAATCGCAAGAGATCCGAACCAGCCTGAGTTCCATCAGGCGGTAGAGGAGGTCCTAGACAGCCTAGTGCCTGTGGTAAAGGCTCATCCGGAGTACCTCCCAGTGGTCGAAGCAATCGTCGAAGCAGAGAGGATAATCCAGTTTCGCGTGCCTTGGTACGACGACGATGGAGACCTCCACATCAACCGTGGATTCCGAATCCAGTTCAACAGTGCTATCGGCCCTTACAAGGGAGGACTGAGGTTTCACCCTAGCGTCAATCAGTCCATCCTGAAGTTCCTCGCCTTCGAGCAACTCTTCAAGAACAGCCTGACGGGTCTTCCGATGGGAGGTGGCAAGGGTGGTTCTGACTTCGATCCCAAAGGCAAGTCAGATGCCGAGGTCATGCGCTTCTGCCAGTCCTTCATGATGGAACTATGGCGTCACATCGGTGCAGACCTCGACGTCCCTGCAGGCGACATCGGAGTGGGTGGCCGAGAGATAGGCTACCTGTTCGGGATGTACAAGAAGCTCGCCAACGAGTTCACCGGGGTACTGACTGGAAAGGGCCGCTCATACGGGGGCTCCCTGATCCGCCCCGAAGCAACCGGATATGGCCTGGTCTACTTCGCCCGCGAGATGCTCGCGACCAAGGGCAAGTCCTTCGAGGGGGCCACTGTCGCCATCAGCGGCTCGGGCAACGTCGCCCAGTTCGCGTGCGAGAAGGTTCTCGATCTCGGTGGCAAGCCGGTGACGATGTCCGACAGCAGCGGATTCATTCACGACCCGTCCGGTATTGACAGAGAGAAACTCGCTTGGATTATGGACCTAAAGAACAACCGACGTGGCCGGATTAAGGAGTACGCCGACAACTTCGAAGGAGTCGAGTTCACGGCCTCCAAGCCAGAGCCCAACCTGAATGGACTCTGGGATACCAATGTCGACATCGCGCTGCCTTGCGCGACTCAGAACGAGATTAACGGCGAGGAAGCGCAGATGCTCGTCGACAACGAAGTCACCGCAGTCGCAGAGGGCGCCAACATGCCCTGCACGCCCGAAGCCGTAGAGTGCTTCCATGCCAACGGGGTGCTGTTCGCACCCGGAAAAGCATCAAATGCAGGAGGGGTGGCAACCTCCGGACTTGAGATGAGCCAGAACAGCTTGCGCATGAACTGGACCCGCGAAGAGGTGGACCAGAAACTTGAGGGCATCATGATCAACATCCACAAGAACGCCTTCGAGACCGCTGAGAAGTACGGCATGCCCGGAAACTACGTCGCCGGTGCGAACATCGCCGGTTTCCTCAAGGTCGCTGAGGCCATGCAGGCCCAGGGAATGGTCTAGGGAATTTCTCAGCGGCCTCCACGTGGCCGTTCTCCTCTACCATCAGGAACGTATCCATAATCAGTATCCTCATCCACCAATTCTTCGTGGATTTGCTCTGGGACCTCATCTTCGTGTATCGAGGACAGGAACCTCTTGAGCCGTTCAGTCCGGGGTTCCTCTATGATTGATGAGGGCCCCTCCTCGGCCACAACCCCCTCGTCTAGGTAGATGATGCGGTCAGCAACGTCCCTTGCGAAACTGATTTCGTGAGTTACGATCACCATCGTCATGCCCTCGTCAGCCAGTCCTCTAATGGTAGCTAGGACCGAGCCTATCAGTTCGGGGTCCAAGGCGCTGGTCGGTTCGTCGAACAACATAACCTCGGGACGCATCGCGAGAGCCCGGGCGATGGCTACCCTTTGCTTCTGTCCACCAGAGAGATTTCCGGGGTACGCATCAACTCGATCAAGAAGGTCAACACGCTCAAGAGCGGACATCGCTATCTCTTTGGCCTCGTTCTTGCTCATCTTTCTGACATGTCTCAGACCTAGTGTCACGTTGTCGATGACCTTCAGGTGTGCAAACAATTCGAATGACTGGAAAACCATCCCAATTCTCGATCTGACATCGTTGATATCGGCCCCGGGGGTGTTGATGTGTTCGCCGCGCAGACGCACGACTCCTTCGGTGGGTTCGATTAGTCGGTTGATGCATCGCAGAACAGTCGACTTACCGCTTCCTGAGGACCCTATGATTGCTACAGATTCCCCTTCGTTTACCTCGAACGAGATGCCTCGGACGGCATGGACCCCTCCGGGGTAGATCTTGTGCATGTCAGTGACACTCAACACATTCCCCGGCATTCATGCACCCCCTGAAATTCCAAGTCCAGGTATCCTCGACTTGTTCTCGAGATGCCTCAAGAGCAGAGCCAGCGTCCAAGTTACAACGAAGTAAGATACCAGTACCATGCCATAACCCCAGAAGAGTTGGAAGGTAACGGCGTTGATTAGCCGTCCCTTTCTAGTTAGTTCAGCATAGCCGATGACCATTGCGAGTGATGAGTTGAGCACGAGGTTGACCATTTCATTACCCATAGGAGGTATGCAAATTCTGATTGCCTGAGGCATGATGACCAGCCCCATCGTCTGCATATAATTCAGTCCAATGCTCCTGCCCGCCTCCATCTGGCCAGAGGGAATCGCTGCGATAGCACCACGTATCGTCTCGCACTGATATGCTCCTGAATTCAGGCCAAGAGCGAAGATGGCGCTAACACATGCCCTGTCTGATAGAATCGTGTCTCTGATGTATACTAGGAAGGAATTCGTTTCACCCTCAAGGATTGCCGCAGCCGGATCTCCCAACAACTTGCCAAACTGCACCCCGAAGTGTATGAACATGAACTGAACAATCAGTGGAGTATTGCGAAAGAGGTCGGTGTATACGGTTGCGACAGCGTTCAACGGCCTCACTCCCCAGAAATTCCACTTTAGCGTGATGTCGCGGAACGGCAGGCGCACCTCTCTCTTGAGGAAGAATTTCCTCGAGGTCAGGAACAGTAGGCCCAACAGGATCAACGCAATACCAAGTAGGGCTTGGAAAAAGTTCTCGAAATATAACTCTCCATTGATACCATCCGGAGATATGAGGCCTATAGGCGCGTAGATGTATTCCAAACCGTCCAGATTTAGGGCCCAAACTATCGGAGCTAAAGCGAAAATCAGCGAAATCCCGTAGTATAGCATCCCCAATCCCAGTGCCCTCAGGGCTAGGGTGTTGAGCGGTCTCGTAGAAGTGGCGGACAGAGTACGCAACCTCCCTACTGCTCTTGTTGCAGACCACGATTTCTCATTTAATCGAATGAAAGGAATGGCAGCCTCAATGATACATAATGGGATTAGAATTATTCTGATTATAGAGTATCTATCGAGTTGTGCAACATCCTTCAGGGTAGTGGGGGCGGTCTTCATCATCGAGAGTATGACACCGAGGAAGAAACCAAGGAAGATTCCGAATAGAACAATTCTGATAGTCGCGAATAGCCCATCAATCAGCATTCCCTTTGAGTAGTCGACGAACTGCCCGAAGTCGCCGTAATCGATTACCTGAAATCCAATCGCCTCGTCCTCTCCGGCATTTTCTGAAAATAATATAACTCCATCAGCACCTACAATTACTGCATCGAACAGATTGAGGAACAAGACGTGATTGAAGTCCTTGACGCTAGGTAGTGGGTTCATCTGAGAGGTGATGATGTTGCCTCCATCTAGCGACAGAGCAACGTAGCTTGAGGGGCCTGAGACGAGTAACTTGTTCACAGATGATACGTCAATGGAACTCAACTCTAATCCTAGGCTGGTGGCTCTGCCCGCCGATTCAATCTCGACTAGTTCCCAGACATAACCGGCCGCGGTGCCAGTAGTCGTTCCAACCGATTTTAGGATGTTCCCCTCGTCCGTTACCGCATATACCCTGATGTTACTGTAATAATCGAGTGCTACTATGTCCGCAACCAACCCTTCCGGGGCCTCCCTGTACTCCCAACTTTCGCCTCCGTCATTGGTAGCAAGGATGGTGCCGCTGTCTCCCACTATCATCCCTAGGGTGGAATCGAGGAAGGACACATCGTTGAGATCTGTGACTACTCCGGAATCCCTTTGCATCCAAGCATCGCTAGAGTATTGCCAGACGCCCCCTTCAGGGCCTACGGCGACCAGTGAAGTAGCGCTGGTCATCGCCATTCCCCTGAAGTCGACGGGCGGGTTCAGGGAGATGTCCAGCCATGTATCGCTGCCAGCAGCACGCAGGAAAGCCGCTCCTCCCTCTCCGACTACCGCGATTGCGCCTTCGACAGAGTCTGACGCATGCAGGCTGGTCGTAGCAGGTGAATCCAGTTGCACCCATGTGGCGCCCTTGTCGGCGCTTTGGAGAATCACCCCTCCAGCACCGAAAGCAAAGACCGATTCACCATCGTAGGCCGCCGTGAAGAGGTCCACTTCAGTACCACTGTCGGCGACATCCCAACCGCTGTTGTAATCGACCGCTTGGGTAGGAGTAATCAGAGTGATGAGGATCACAAACGATAGGATTGCGACTAGACGATTACTCTTCTTCCCCAGAGGGTTGAGCACTCTTGAGACAGCCTCTGACAACGCGAACCCCCGGCTTCTGACGTGCATCTTCGGATATAGTCTCGGCGGACCGCCAATGCTAAGTCGGCCCCTCGGGCCTTCGCGTGCATGAGGAGCGCGAAGTTCGCACTCTTCCTCAGTGCATTGGTTCTGTCGGCAACTCCCATAGTAGCATTAGGAGGGGTACAGTACAACGTCGCTTCCTCTCAGGAGACACCTGTATCGCATCTAATCGGCTCTTACGGGCACATAATCGAAAACGGCTACGAGGACCATCAGCTCGCCATGCGTGCCTTGATGTCTGGAGAAGAAGATTTCATGCTGACTTCTCACCTCATCGCTGCCGATCCGGCTAACACTGACAATATGCCCGGCCTCTACATCATCGAGATGATTGAGGAGACCGAATCGTATGTTCCGGTGGTGCGTACCGATACTCAGGACGATAGGGGGAACACCGAACTCCTCGATGCTATCTCCGCCGCTCTAGAGGAGGTATTCTCATCAAGCACCGGCCAGCAAGCATACATGGCATGGTTCCACGGGGAGACCGAACTGAAGGGTTCCGATTTCTCCAGTGTAATGGGCGATTGGCCAACCCCTACTGAGGGCGGCACCCTCCATCGTATAATAGAGGGCGAAAAGGAAATGGTGGCCTGTATGTATGATCAGGGCTCGCCGATGTCGAAACTGGACGAGAGTGCTGAGATGGAGGGATACGAGGTCGAGATTTCCAGAATGGTCGTAAGTCGGATGGAGAGCCACTATTCAGTGGACCGAGGGATTGAATTCAGGACTTGGAACAGCGGTGGCGAATTCGAGGCTGTTGAGGATCTCAGAAGGGCCGACACCTGCGACTTCGTAATGGCCTCTATGACAAACGCAAAGGCGGTTTCCAAGGGCATGAGGGGTGGCGCCCCCTACCACATAGAAGGAATCGTGTTGATGGCTTCGGACAATTCCCCTCCTCTGGATACTGCTCAGGAACTATTCGTGTCTCACGATGAAGATGCAGCGAATGAATTCGACCGGCGCTGGATAGCAATAGCATTACTTTCACTTTTCATCATCTACCAAGTGGTCAGACGGAACTGACTCGGAACCCCTTACTGAGGAATGTTCATCGGCGTAATCGCCTTAACGGAGGTATGGGAGAGTTGCTCTACCAAGGCAAGGTCAAGCAAGTATGGAGTACCGAGGACCCTGAAGTACTCGAATTCCGGTACACTGACCAGATATCCGTTTACGACCAAATCATCCCTTCCCTCATCCCACGCAAGGGAGAGAGCCTGAACCGAACTACATGCCACTGGTTCGACTTGGTGGAGGCTGAGGGCATATGTGACACGCACATGCTAGAGATGAACGCGCCGGACCGCTGTCTGGCCAAACGCTTCGAGGTCATCAAGGAGCCGGGAGCAATCCCAAGGGACATGGAAAATGTCTTCGTTCCCCTCGAGGTGATTTGCCGCCATCATCTAGCAGGATCGGGATGGCAGCGTTACGCCAAGGGAGAAGTCGGGGTAGAGGAGTTCGGCTTCGAATCCGGGACTCAGATTGAGGAGGGCTGCAAACTTCCAGAACCCTACCTAGAGGTCTCTACTAAGTTCGAGTCGTTCGACAGACTTTTAGAAAGGGAAGAGGCTCTTGAGATATCCAATCTGACCGAAGCAGAACTCGACTCCATCCTCGAAGCCGTACTCAAGATTGACGCCATAATCGAGCGTGAGGCAGGAAAGCGCGGACTCATCCACGTCGATGGCAAGAAGGAGTTCGCTTTGGGGCCAGGAAGAGAGCCCGTTCTAGTGGATTCGTTTGGCACTCTGGACGAAGACCGTTGGTGGGACGACGAGACCTACGCAAACGGCCAGATAGTCTCGCTGTCGAAGGAGTTCGTACGTGAGCACTACATTGACATTGGACATCACAAGGCGCTCTACGACGCTAGATCCGAGGGCTCCGCCGAGCCCCCCATACCCGCATTACCACAGAGCATGATAGACAAGACCGCAGAACTCTACTCATCGATGTTCGAACGCCTCACGGGAATTGAATTCTGAGGTGAAGGATGGGAACTCACGAGTATGAGGGCGACCCTCGAAACGAGAGCGTCCTCATCTCAGTCAACGGTGAACTGCTGCCACGCCCGGAAGCCAAGGTCTCTGTGTTCGACGCAGGCTTCCTGTTGGGTGATGGAGTATGGGAGTCTTTCAGGCTGCATAACGGAACCATCGCCTTCGCTGATGAGCACATGGACAGACTGTTCAGAGGGGCGGAGTCGATATCTATGGACATTGGACGGACACGCGAGCAGATCCTCGATGAGGTAAACAGCGTTATTGAGGCCAACGGCATGCATGACGGAGTGCATGTACGACTAGTTGTTACTAGGGGGCTCAAGCCTACCCCCTATCAGGCCCCATGGGTGATTTCAAGCCCACCGACCTTGGTGGTAATGCCTGAATACAAGACCGCGAACGAGCAACGGGCCGTTGAGGGAATACGACTGGTCACCGTGGATGTTAGGAGGGGTGAGCAGAATGTCCAGGACCCTCGGATCAACAGCCTGTCCAAACACAACTGCATCGCTGCCTGTGTCGACGCAGCCGCCAAGGGCGGTGAAGAGGGGCTGATGCTTGATCCAGCTGGAAACGTAGCCACATGTAACTCCACACACTTCTTCATCGTCAGGGACGGCGAGGTCTGGACTTCAACGGGTGAACACTGCCTCGACGGAATCACACGGCGCAAAGTCCTCGATCTGTGCCTCGCTAATGGTATTCCGGCCTACGAGAGGGACTTCACCACTAATGAAATCAGCACGGCCGACGAGGCCTTCGTCACCGGGACCTTCGCAGGACTCACCCCGGTGGTCGAGTTCGACGGCGAGCCGATGAGTCAAGGTCAGAGGGGTCCGATGTGTGAGCGCCTGCAGAGCCTCTACATCGAACTACTCAGGAGTGAGTGCCGTGGCTGACGGCGTAAGAATAGCGATGTGGTCGGGACCACGCAACATTTCCACTGCGATGATGTACTCGTTCGACAACCGGCAGGACTGTTTCGCTACAGACGAGCCGCTTTACGCCCACTATCTGAAGCAGACCGGAATCAAGCACCCAGATTCACAGAGTGTGATGGCGCATCACGAGTCCGATTCCGCCAAGGTGGTCGATTACCTGACGGGTGAGATTCCAGGCGGCGCGGCGATATGGTATCAGAAGCACATGTGCCACCATATACTTCCGGGAATGGACACAGACTGGCTCGGTTCGCTGTCTAACTGCTTCTTGATACGCAATCCGAAGGAGGTCCTACTCTCGCTTTCCAAGATAACAGACGAAGTCAGTCTGTGGTCTACCGGACTGCCTCAGCAGGTGCAGTTGATACAGGACGTTTCTAAGAGTTCGGGAAGCACCCCTCCGATCATTGACTCTAGGGAGATATTGGAGAATCCAAGAGAGATGCTACGCCTCCTCTGCGAGCGGTGGGAAATCGACTTCAGTGAGCGTATGCTGTCATGGGAAGCAGGTCCGAGAGAGTGCGACGGAATATGGGGGGAGCACTGGTACGATTCGGTATGGTCTTCGACCGGTTTTGCGCCGTACCGACCTCGCTCTGACGAGGTGGCCCCCGAGCATGAGCACATACTCGAGTTGGCTATGCCACTGTATGAGAGCATGCACAAGTTGAGACTGGCGGTATAGCGAGGACTAGTCTTCTCGCATGAGCCGCTTGAGTCTGGTCTCGAAATCATCCAAAGGCTCATCCTCTATTTCGGGTTCAGGTCCATCTTCCTCTTCTCCGTCCTCTTCATCTTCATCCTGTTCCATTTGGGAAGGCTCAGGGGCGTCGGAAGACTCCGGTTCGATACGCTTCTTGGCCGCTCTCTCTTCTGCAGCCGCCATGGCCATCTCCATGAGTTCCTTGCCTTCTCGATGACTCCTTAGCATCCATGCGAAAGCCAGAGATACGCCAATCACCAGCAGGGCTGCAGTCACCGCAATTCCCATGTCGGCGTACCCCGAGGGCCCCACAGATCCGCCCGAGAGAATCAGTCTGGCCTCGTTATCGCTTGAGTCGGAATCTAGGTCCCATGGGAACTCGCATCCGATGGTCACCACGATCTCGACGCCATCATCGACATCGGGACGATCAATTCTGAAGATGGGGGCCAATGTGCTGCTCCAATCTACCAGATGAGTTGAGGAATGTTCTCCTGCGACTACCGCGAGATGGCAGTCGGCATCAGTCAGTAGTTGGTGGTTGGTCCTTCGAGTGAGGACCTTGACTTCCTGGTTCGAACCTTCTCCGTCAAGCTCTAGTTCCACCAGGCCTATGTTCCAATCACTCCTTCTGACTAGGAAGTCCGTCTCGTCCACAGCGACCTGGAAACCCCTCCCGTCCAGCAGTCTCAGAGTCAGGGTCCTGCTACCCGGCTCCGGACTCCAGCCCTCAGCGCTGAGGTTGATTGGGCCATGAGAGGAGCCTGCAGAGACCTGACCGGACGCGGAATCCAGCATCACTCCCTGATCGTCGATGAGGAGAATCGAGTATGAGAATGCCTCCGTCCCATTGAATATAGAACAATGTGCCACCACCTCTTCGAAACTACCGAGAATATTACACTCAGCAGACCTGAGAGACGGCTCGACGACATGGGCGACGTAGCCGAGGCTGGATGAACCCACGCTCAAGGAGCCATCGCCACCGGCGACCGCCGGCAACGCCCAGCCGCCCCTATCGTCCCATTGCAACTGTCCTGATGAGGAATCGACGACACTGGAAGCAGAGGTAGTGCCGTGAATCTGAAGCAAGGCATGGTCACCCATCATTACCACTACCACGGGAGAGGATGCCCAGGAGTACGGCGACTGCTCAGTGTCTAGAGCGACCTCACGCTGGTTCCCTACAGCGTCCTCGGCGAGGATGCGTATGGTCCGGACGCTGCCGTCCCAGTCAGAAGCCGGAATCACCTCTAGAGGAACACCTCTAATCTCATCGACGCCGAGGACGACTTCGGTTTGCCCGGCTACGGTCCACCCGTTGGGCAGGCTCAGGACCTGCAGGGTGATGGTAGTGGGGGCGTTACCGAGGTTCTGAAGTTCCGCGAGCGGATGTCCACCATCGTCAGATACGAACCAAGGACCCTGTCCGCTCAGATTGAAGTCGTTGATGATGGCGACACGCAGAGGCAGAGTAATCTCTGTCTCTCCATTGCCATCACCTTCTCTAAGTTTGACGTGTAGTTCCACCGACCTGCCGTGTTGCGCTGTATCTGGCGGGGTGATATTGAGCATCATAGGAGCAGTCTCACCGGGGGAAAGTACGGGGAGCTCGCCGGGGACGGAAACATCCCAACCGCTCTCGCCACTCACCCACACTGTAGCATATGGAATCGTGGGGGAGTTGCCTTGCTGAATCACAGTCAATTCTATGCTTGAGCCATTGGGGTGTATATCGAGGTAGGTCTGGTCAGCCGAGGCCGACCAAGCTGGCACATGAGTCACCTCGATACCGAAGGTGAACGAACCTACATCCTCATCTTGAGCAACGGCGGTGACGGTTACTTGCATCGTAGAGCCGTTCCATGCATCTGCAGGTACGGTCGCGTTGACCGTCATCAGTGCAGTCTGATTCACTCCGACGTCGACTGCCGCATCTCCCTGAGAGTCCCAGCCTTGTGAGCCGTCAACGCCCGTCAAGGTGACTTCATAACTCACTGTCAGAGTCAGGTCGTCGTTCAGATTACCGATGTTTTGCGCATCAACACTCACTTCGAGCATCCCTCCTGGAGCAACGGCGAAGGTGCGCCCGCCGGCAGTAGATTCACCGACGCTCGCGGTGATGTTCCATCGGTGATCCTGCCTAGCCTCTAGAATCACGACGTCCGAGTCACTAACCGACTGGTCCCCCATTGAGGTCATGTATATCTCGATACTGACGGGGGCACGAGCAGGAGTAGTATCAGGTAGTGTAACGGCTACAGGTATGTTGGTCAGACTGCCTGCGCTCAAGGACACCATGTCATTGGAGAATGAAACCTCCACGCCCGGATCCTCAGTAATGTTCTCGTCGAGGAGGATTCCGTAAGTCAAGTGATAAGTGTCGTCCCCGTTGCCAGGATTCTCGAGGCGGACCATTACCAGAGCCTCCTCACTGACCTCTACCAAGTGAGGTTGTTCGGTCGGAGAGGTAACTACCAGTGAGGCCCTGTGAATCTGCAAGACTTCGAGTGAGAGCCTCAGAACATGGTCCGATGATTGGTCACTGGCATCGGAGAAGGAGTGGAAGGCTGGAGGAGCATCATCGGGCAGGTCGAGGACCAGAGTCCCGACGGCCTGAGATTCTACCAGTTCTGTCATGATGATTGTGTCTCCGGCGACCGACAAGTCGCCAGTCGCGCTCCAGGACCATCCTTGAACAGTCATACCAGCGTCTGCGAGCGACCAAGTCAGTTGCGTCACTCCAATGGGCATATCAGCGTAGATAGCCCATTCGAGGCCCTGTGCCGGCACGCTCCGCTGGTGCACATCGGCAACGACACCCGCGGCCTCGAAAGTCAGGAATATTGTCTGACACGTCTCTTCCTCGCCATTACCAACGCACATTGAGAGAGGAGTGGAGACCGATTCTCCGAGCAACACGTCGTCCGGCACCGCCAACCTCGCGGTTAGTATCATCACCTCATTCGGACCCAGAGCCAGTGCCGGTTGCTCGTCGCCATTAGTATCGTAAAGTCTGAGGTCGGAGCCCCAAGAAGTGCTATCCCACGAGATAGTTATCTGGTTCTCTGCGGCGTTGCCGAGGTTGTGGAGCAGCATCCATGCATGGGCGTCCGTGCCGATCAGCCCGTATCCCGTGCTTGACGCAGTCCCGTCCGGACCGCGCAGTGAGAGGCCGCGACTCCTGTTGGCCTCGATCGGCAGCGTAGCGGAAACGCTGACGTTGTCCGGGTCGTCGTCTAGAGTCAGAGTAAGGCCAAGGTGACCCGCATCGGATCCTAGGGCGTCTGTTGGGGCGTGAATGCGGAGGTTTGGAGTCCATACTCCATCGACGTCTATCCCGACACCGCTCAAGCCTCCGCTGGTCTCGTCACTCCAAGTCCAGCCCTCCGGCAGAGCGGAGTCGTCGACAGCAAGACTCCAACTTCCTGCTAACCTTCCTGTCGAACGGACATTTGGAGTTGCAAGGGCGCTGCCCCCGGGGTCTATTCTCACAGGTTCAGTAGAAATCTCAAAGGTGGCGTTGTAAGCGGCTACGATAGATAGCGTAGTCGTTTGGGCGTCGTTGTCATGCCTTGTTTGTGTGATGTTGCCATAGGGGTCGAGGACCAGTTCGAAAGTGTGCTCGCCCAAGGGCCCACTCCACTCTATGCTGAACGATTCGAAGACTCCTGAGCCAGTGGGGTCGGAGGGTTCCATTGTCCCTGCCTCATAACTCCCTATCTCCTCACCGTTGGCATACAGCAGTGCATTGGTCTCGCCATCGGTGTCCGCGGTCCCCGAGTTCTCGAAGAATGCGGTCACGGTCACCGTCTCGCCCGGGTCGGGCGCGCTGGGGCTGAATTCTATGCCCCGCTGGTCAAGCAGTGGCCTGACATCGGCCATCGCTAACGAGATGACAGTGTCTCCGAGAACTATGTCCAGAGTGGCATCTCCGTCGATATCGGCAAGGGCGGGGGCTGACCAGGTTCTGTGGCTGAGTTCAAGCGCTCCTCCCCAGACTGTGGATGATGAACCGTCATCGCCATCGAAGGCCCACAGGGAGCGCCCGTATGCGACGAGTAACTCCTGCTTTCCGTCGCCATCTATGTCCATCCATGTAGGCGGGGCGACCGCAATCTCGTCGTTAGGCAGACCACTGCTCTGCTCAAGGGCCTTCTGCCAGGCTTGGTCGGGACTGGAGCCGCCTACATCGTGGCAGCCTGCATGGCCGTGTCTGTCTGTGGTCTCCTGAGACCAAGTGACCCAGCAGACCCTGTCATGCTCCCCGTTGCCATCGGTGTCGATTACCACCGGAGGCGCGTCGGCGTAACCGTTTGAAGCCTCGAATGACCACAACTCATCGCCGTTCCCGATTTCCATTCCGATGAACTCCGCCCCATCGGCAGAGTTGTAACCGTCGATATCCGTAGGTATCGTGAGTACCATCTCAGGGGCGGAGTCGTCGTCTAGGTTGGCTATCACAGGCCCAGGCAACCTGACGTGGGGCGCGTCCGTGTCACCATCGGAGTTGGCCAGAGAAAGCCCGTCCCAACTGGAATCACCGCTCGTCGAATCCAGTTTCCATACCCACATCGCCCCGTTGTTGTGTTGGGTAGTTGTCAGGAGAACGTATCCGGTAGTCTCGTCGGTCTGAGCGAAAGCTGGGTCGGAAGGGTGGCTGCCCTTGTCCAAGGTAGCGTCCCACAACGCGGTAGCCCCGCTATTGGATAGCCCCAGTGCGACTACAACGGGATCCTCAGAGACCTCATCTATGGCTGCGATGACGACCTCAGCATCCCCATCCAAATCCAAGTCAGCGAGAAGGGGCTGGGCTGTTGGTTTGTGCCCACCCAGACCGCTCCATGTGTATGGCCCCACATCGCTGCTAATCATCAGAGAATCGTCGCTCCATGACCATAGCAACTCGCCCTCATGACCCCCGGAGGACCAGCCCGTGACCGAGCAGGTAAGCCTAGGGGACCAAGCATCGAGATAGAGGGTTCCAGAGGCATCGTAAGCGACGAGAACCTCTTGCATGCCGTCGTCATCGATATCGACTACCATCGGGGCCGCCTTCACGTACTCTGTCAAGCCCAAGTCGATCTCCCATGCGAGGTCGGCATCCTCGCCCTCGACGATTCTTAAGTAGGTGTGATCTGAATTTGAATCAGTCTGTACAAGGATGCTGTAAAGCGAACTGCCGCCACAGCGTTCTGAAGCATCCTCGTCTTTGGAAACAGATGCAGACAGATCTGCAATCGGGGTGGCTAGAGCATCTGTGCCAGTCGAGTAGGAGCCGTAGACCCAGTTCACTGACGGCTCGACAACCGACATCAACTCTGGCGCATCACTTGGTGTGCCGTTGCCAGCACCCCCGTCAGGACTGTGCGTCGGGACGTCCGCAACCTTGTCTGGAGTCCTACCTGACTGCGGCCATGGTTGACCCCCGTCGACCCATGGCTCTCCGGTTCCGTCACCCGACTCCATCCTGAGAGGTGTATCGAACTGGACGAGTACCGGAGACAGTGACATCAGCAGCATCATTGCTGCGCCGAGGGCAACTTGACGCAACCTTGCGGGGTTCCTATGCGAAGCGCTCGCTACCATCAGAACAGGAGATGGCTTTCGGAATCCACTTGAACATTCGCCCTATACCCTCATACAGACCTATGGTCTGTCTGCCCTATAGGGGTAGCCGAAACATCATTTGCATCCGTTGTGCTTATACAGGGGGGGTCGGTCGCCGGGCGCACGGACCTCTCCTCCAGAGGCATGACCGATGAGGGACGGGAGGGAAACCCCCTTCCTCCGGCCGGCCTCGGAGTGGGTTCGTTGCGGAGGAAGAAACCCATGTACAGTTTGGTGACCCGAGATGATACCATACGGATCCCCGCCGAATATATCCGAGCGGGACGCAAACTTGAGGACCATATCGATGAGCTTGCCTACGATGCTTTTGAGGGCCGTTTTGACGAGAACGAGAACTACACCCTGCTAACGTTCGACCACGAGGCCGTGGATCGAGGCAGAATCATTCATGGCGACGGTGCGATATACCAGAATGTCCGATTCAAGGCACTCATCTTCACTATGGAAAACAATGAGGTCGTCGATGGGGCCGTTTCCGAGATATCGGAGTACGGAGCATTCGTCAGGATTGGACCTATCGAGGCTTTACTCCACAAGTCTCAGATCCTTGACGAGCCAGTCCAAGTCAGCCTCGGCATCCAAAACAAGCGCATCGAGGGTTCTCAGAGTGGCAAGTACCTCGAAGAGGGGACTCCTGTCCGCTCGAGGATTGTCTCGAAGTCAATCAACCAGAACGACCCTCGGTCCTCCAAGATAGGCCTCAACTGCAAGATGGACGGTCTCGGTGCCTTCGACTCGTTAGAGGAGGCTGACTGAAATGGTCAAGCAACCCTTCGCCTGTGGCGAGTGCAACAGAATTCTGCCCGAGCCGGAGAAAAAGAACGATCCAGCGCAGTGTACTCATTGCCCAAGTGCCCCCGTAACCACTGACTGGCAGGGCTTTGTAGTAATTCTACACCCTAATCGTTCAGAAGTTGCCAAGAGACTCAACGTCACACAGCCCGGTAACTACGCCCTGAAGGTCAATATCCGATAAGGAAGGATTCGAATGGAAGTCATCGATAGGAAGGAGAACCCACTTCTCGGCCGCGTCGAGATTAGGTTTCAGTGGGAGCACACTAACTCACCGACCCCGTCCCTGAAGGAGATGGTTGCAGCTGCCGCGAAGGCGGAGCCCGGAGCCAAGGAGAACTTAGTTTTCCTCAAGGAGGTCAAAACTCGTTTCGGCCGCCCCCAGACCACAGGCCTTGCTCTAGTCTACGGAACCGCTGAGTCGGCTGCTCTTGAGCACGATTTCGTCAAGCAAAGGCACAGTGGGGAGAAGAAGGCTCCCAAGGCCAAACCAGCCAAAGTCGAGCCAGCGGTCGAAGAGCCCGCTGAAGAATCAGTTGAAGAACAGGTCGAGGAGGCTGCTGAGGGGCCAGCAGCAGAAGAGCAATCAGAAGGCGGTGATGAGTGATGGGCGACGGACCGAATCCCAACGGCAAGCACTCGAAGTACTCTGTAGAGGACGGCAAGTTGGTACGACGCGGCGATTTCTGTCCCGACTGCAAGGAAGGGGTCTTTCTAGGTGTGCACGAAGACCGCAAGGTCTGCGGCAAGTGCGGAAAAACCATCTGGAATCAGTCAGAGTGATTCAACCCGTAATCATCCCAGGTCCCGTCGTTCGTCAGGACCGTATTGCCAACCAGCGCGACTCCAACCTCTTCCCTTGCTGCGCACCTAGGCGACTGTGCCCCATCAAGGAACTCCCCGTCATGGCGCCATCCAGTCCATCTCCAACGACTGCCGTCGTGCACGGCATCCAAGACCGGGCCGGGAGTCCGAACGAATCGCGGCTCGGACTCCAGATTCTCCAGCAGGGCGACTCCACCGCCACTCAGAATCAGCAACCACCCTCCTTCATCTGATCTCCTGACATCGTTCAGTATGTCTGGAAGCACCAGCTCCCTACTCAGCAGAGATGAGCCGTCGTCGCCGTCGAGGATGACCATCCCTCCGGCTTCGGACCACATCACCACCCCTTCTTCCGACTCATTCGATGAGACAAGGGCGTCTCTGGATGCGACCTTGGATAGCCTCGGCCATTCGGGATATGGCGCTCGCCAGAACTCCTCCGCGTCGACACCGATCCTGTAAACACCCCTGCCCAGAGTGGCGAATACTAGGCCGTCACCGACTCTGGAGAGAGCGAGAGGTTCTGCATCTAGGAACTTGGACCACACCGATGAGGATGGCATTACATCGCCTGCGGAGTTAATCGAACTCCTCAGGAACTCCCTACCTGCTCCTTCCCTCCAATCTCCCTCTAGAGGTAGAGCGGCCATCCTAGCCTGCCGCAGTTCACGCTCGACCCACGTGCCGACCCAGAACTCGTCTAGTATCGCACCACCTGTGATCGAGGCCGGGAAGGGCTTGACAGCCGGATGCATCGGACTACAGTCGGGGGCGACCCTGACAAGTTCCCCCGAGGTGCCTACCACAACTAGGGAAGAGCCTCCTCTGTCCACTCTCAGTGGCGGGAAACCAAGATGCACTCGCCTCATGCTCCTCCCCCTCGTCGTTCATGCTTGAAGGTGTGGCTGAGAGGATTAAGGCACAACCCCCCTCGGATGCACATGGTCACCTTGCTGCTAGCATCGAGGTGCGATGTGGCATCTGTCAATCTCCATGATGCCGTGCTACGACTCGGAAGCTGGAGCGATGCAATCGAGATGGAGCATGGAACAGTCAGAATGCACTCGGGTCGACCCGCACATCTACTGCTGATCGACGAGTTGCATATCCTAGCCGACGGAATCGATGCCATCCACGAGGAGCAGACCGGCAAGTCAGTGGATGAGGTACTCGTGCTTTCGCGCCATGTCTCGGCCACTGAGATACCTGCATTGACGCTGCACGCGATTGGCCTACCAGGAGAGACTCCTCATGGCGAGTCAGGACAGGCAGGAGGTACCAAGGGAACTGTAGTCCCACCGTCTCCTCGTTTCGCCTCACTCTTCCGCTCAATGCTCTCCACAGCCCGCACGCACGGGCTTGACGAGAAGTACGATCTCACACTGGAGGCCACGCACCACGGGCCTCTCCTCGGGAGCCCGGCGCTATACATCGAGATAGGCTCTACAATCGAGCAGTGGAGGGACTCGGAAGCTGCTGACGTCTGGGCGCAGGTAATCTCGCACAATCTAGGCTTATCTGGCCATCAAGCAGTCGAGTGGCAGGCCGGGGGCGATGTGATGATCGGACTCGGGGGCGGCCACTACGCACCGCGTCACAAGGCAGTTCTGTCCGAGTCTGAACTGTGGGTAGGCCACATCCTTGCGAACTACGCCCTGCCTTTCGAATTGCCAGAGGGAGACTCTACTCCCGCGGGCGCTTGGCGCCACTCCCTCGAGGCCTCTGTCCGAGCGACCCGAGCCGCCTTCCCTGGTGCCAACCTTTTTGCGCACCTTGACAGGAAGTCTTTCAAGGGCTGGCAACGAAGTGCGATACTCGAGTTTCTAGGTGAACTAGATGTGCCAGTACGCCGTGGTCGAGAGTTGAACTAGTCATCAGCAATTGTGAAGGCTTGCCGGACCCTGCCGCTGTCAGATGGGCCTGTTCGGGCGAGTCGTTGTGGCCATGATGCCGCTCACCCCTCGTTTCGTCGTCAGATGGGTCGCCAAGCGTTACGTCGCCGGCTCGGACATCGACAGTGCCATTCTTCTGATGAGTAGGATGAGCTCCGAGAACGCCTGCTTCACAGTGGATGTCCTCGGCGAGGAGATCGCCACATTGAACGAAGCCCAGTTCTTCATCGACGAGTATGGCAGGCTAATCGATGCCATAGTGGAAAGTGGCCTAGATGCGAATATTTCCATTAAACCTACAGCATTCGGCCTTCTAATCGACAATTCGGCGGCCCACAATAACATCGAGCGACTCCTGAGGAGGGCCGCCAGTGACGACATATTCGTGCGTCTGGATATGGAGGACCACCGTGTCACCCAAGCGACTATCGACGTGGCTCTGGCGATGCACGAGAAGGGACTGACGAACATAGGAGTAGTACTTCAGGGAAGGCTGTTCAGGACACCATCCGACATCACCGAGATTAGCAAAGCCACTGGGGCCGCCACCGACTTCCGCATCTGCAAAGGAATCTACCTCGAACCTCGCGACATCGCGCATTCTGGATACAAGGAGATAGTGGATGCTACCAACCAAGCCATCGATGAAATGCTCGACTCCGGCGCATACACTGCTATTGCATCCCACGATACTCCCGTCATCGAACACTCCCTCAGCGCTTTGGAGTCGCGGGGAATGGGCCCTGAGAAGGCGGACCCGAGACATTCGAGTGAAGTTCCTCGCTCCGCCGACAAAGGTCCGGGTTACGAGTTCCAGTTCTTACTCGGCGTCAGGGGTGATGTCCGCAGACGTCTGGCCAGCGCGGGGCACCGAACCCGCGTCTATGTGCCCTACGGTACCAAGTGGTACGAATACAGCATGCGTAGACTGCGAGAGAATCCCGAGGTCGCATCGCACGTGGCTAAGGCCCTGATGATGCCTTGGTCCAACCGCAGGTGAGGGGCTTCCTAGTACCTGCGCTTATTTGGAAGGTGGAGATACATCCTTCTGATCTCCGATGCTTCCCTGCTTCCCCTGAGGGTCCTGCCTTTACCGGTGTGCAGGGCCCTGATCCTCCACCTGCGTCCATCGATCTCAAGTATCGTTCCACAGGTGAACACCCTGTCCGGCCCGCACTCGATGCTCGACGCAACACTGTCCTCCCCATCGGTCATTGTCAGGCGTACGACGACCTTGTCCTTGCGCACGGCCCAGAGGGCCCTGATATCACTCGCGGGCAGGTTGTCGAAGGGCTGCGACGCCGCGCCATCGATTCGAGTGACTTCCCACTGCGCCCCATCATGCTCAAACAAGTCGCCTACTGAGATCACCTCGTCCTCATCGACCTCGATGATATCAGAATCACTCAAGCCACCATCAGAGAGGGTGGCGGTGATACTCACTGCCTTTGGCGGGCGCAACTCGATTTTGCGGACATCACCGCAATCCATGCACTTCGCCAGTAGGTCCTCTCCCGAACCTCGGGGAGTTCTGCGTAGTACCTCGTGCTCGGTCGAAACCAAGCAGTTGGGACATGTCGCGACATCAGCGACGTCGTGTTGGTCATCGGGTTGCACGAGCGCTCGGGAATGCACTTCTCTCTTGAAGCCATCCACGCATGCGATGATTGAATAGAGGCATCTCAAAGGAGCGACCATGGGCGCTGATGGCGGTGGCATAGGGCTACCTCAGATGTCGGAGCGTGAGATGTTCGATAGACTACTCGCTGAGGATTCCGAGCGAGGGGACTCCGAGCCGCTGATCGCTGCCGGTATCGGCGAGCAGATGCTGCACATGGACCTCCGCCCCTTGCCTCGCTCGATGCGCGCTAGGATTAGGGACATCGCAGCGAGAGTCCCGGCGAGAAATGCCCTCCTGATCGGTGGCGGTATCGGGCATCTCGCCGCGTGGCTGCTTGATCTATGGTGCGGCGATCCTGCTAATCCGCCCGAGCAGCCGCCTCCGAGGCCGGATTCGTTCAGGATAGTCGAGCCCGGCGGCAAGTTCGGTGTCATCATCGATCGTCTGGTACGTCGTCACGGAGCTGAGTCATGGACACAGATCATCGCAAAGCCATGGCAGGAGGTGTCGGCTGAGGCCGCTTCGTGGTCGGCTGCCACCACTGCACTTCCCGTGCCCAATACCTCCTCTCTGCTCCCCCGGTCTCTGGATCTGGTGATTATCGACGTACCGGAGTCCGAGCGACCTTCCACTGCCTCGGCAGCATTCGACATGCTGTCTCTTGGAGGTGTGCTGCTGGTGCAGGAGCCCGAGGTGCCAACGGGGGATGTCGGAGTCGCCGAATCCGGCACGGAGCCTACACCAGCTCAGAGAAAGGTTGAGTCGTTCAACAGTTGGATAAACTTCGTGAAGCAGGTGAGCGAGTCTCACTCCCTAGGCTTCGTCGAACTGGCCGGAGGCACCCTAGCGGTGCTCCGCCGGACCACTTGAAGCTCATCGGCTAGAGGCCGCTCGTAACTCGCATCAGTGCTAGAGGTTTGGAAATCAGATGAGTCATCGCCTGAGTTACCTAGGGCCTGCAGCAGCAGATCGACCCTGAGATGTCCGTATCCGTAGTGGTCATCGTGCTCGCTCTGCCCCTCCTCCATCTGTGAGTTTTCCATTACCAAGGCCTTCATCTGAGCCACTGCTCCCGAACCACCGGACGTGCCTTCGCGCTGCATCTCGGGATGAGCCTCTAGGATGACAGCCAGGGCCCCCGAGACCCAGGCGGTAGCTGCCGAGGTGCCGCTAGACCAGCCCCACCATGTCCCGCTTTCCAGCCCGCCCGCCATCAGAACCGGCACTTCGTGCGCGGGCGCAACCAACTCCGGTTTCTTGTCTGGATCATCTCGCGGTAGAATCGGGTTTGGCCAGATTCTTCCGTTGTTGTCTCCCTCGGAACTACCGACCCAGATGTTTCCGTATCTCGTGATTCCGCCTACGCAGATCACATCCTCGACCGAGCCGGGTGACTCCACATCCCCATCATCGTCCTCACCGTCGTTACCGGCCGCGGCAACCACGTACACTCCCTCATCGATGGCATCCTCGACAGACTGCTCGAGCGCGTCGGTCGAGAAGAAGCCGGAGCCGAACCCTTGGTCGCCACCCAAACTCAGCGATACGATGTCGGCCTGCTGCTCAACACACCAGTCGACGGCATCGGAAATCTGCTCATCGTCCCCTGTGCCTTCCTCACCGATTGCCTTGGCGACCAGCAGGCTCACTCCGGGGGCATTGCCATGCAGCCCGTCGCGAGCCACGACGATGCCGGCCATCGCGGTACCGTGTCCTTCGTTGTCGTATGGATGCTCGATGCCGTCGATGGCATCCAACCACCCGGCCAACTCAAGTTGCTTGAGGTCAGGATGCTCCATATCGATGCCAGAATCCACGATGCACAGAACCACTCCGCCTCCGTCACCCTCCACAGCGTTGAAACCCGTCAGGTCGCGATACTCTTCTTCCCAGGTCAACAGCGCCGAGGGAGGGCCTCCGATATTTACGCCCTCGATTCCGGACCATACCCACAGCATCACAATAGCAACACTGAGCAGCACGATGAGGCCAGCGGAAATGCCGATGACCACGCCCAATGCGTCCTTGCTTTGAGCTTCCTCGTCAGTGCCGTCGAAGCGCGGGACGGACGTTCCCTCGTTTTGCTCGGTTTGGAATGCATCCGCCACGTCATCGATATCGTCGCCGGATTGCCACCAGCCGCGTTCCGCCATACGCTCATCCTCATGACACTTCAGAGACGCGCGACCCTTCAATGCTCGTCACACACGGCCAAGTCCGTCACCGGTCACCTTCACCATGCCTCTGACCTACTGAAGTGACTGACTATTGTTGTGTTTGAACTGCAACTGGGGCACTCAATTCTCGTAGGAAGAATGGAATCGCACTCAGGGCAGGATGTGCCGGGCTTCCCCAACCCTGAACACTCGGAGGTGCATGTCACTTCTATCCTCCCTGTGGCATGACGAATCGCAGGGGTGTTGTTGCTGCAGATAGGACACTTTCCCTGTTCAGCCTTAGGGATGGCCTCAGGCGCCTCTCCGGCAACCTCTCTGGCTCTGACTGACTGTATCCTATCTTCCGCTCCACCGAGCATGAACTGCGGATACCAGAGGATATGCATCAGGAATCCGGCAGAGAGGAAACCCGTCACCACGAACATCGCTACTACGAGATTGCTGTAACTCTCTATTGGAGGGCGGTCGGCTATCGCGTGCGCCCCTGACCAAGCCATCAGGTTCACCAAGATCATCCACATTCCAAGACTGAGACTCCACGCTCTCAGACTGTGATCTCTCCAAGCTTTCTGGACCACCCTAGGGTCAGGGTGGGCGTGACGTTCCTCGACATGGATATCACGAGTCTCTATGACCGCTCTGTGGACTACCACTATCGACAGGAAGAACAGCACCATGTTGGCGATTCCCAGCATGGCCCAGTCTCTGGCCACGGAGCCGTTCGGGAAGTCCGGCGATTGAGAGTGTGCACTGATGGAACCCATCTGCACTGCCAGCATGGCGATTCCGAGGTACACCAGATTCTCGCGCATGATCGGGTACCTCGACCAAATGGTCACCAGCACACCCGCCCATGCTATCATCGAGAGAAGAGATAGCATGAGCGAGAAATCAGAGAGGTTCCTGAATCCACTGAGGCCTACGCGGTTGTAGTCACCCCCGCCTGCCAACTCTCCTATGCCGAGGTCCCACGCCCCTAGTACCATCCCCGCCAGAGCCAGTCCAAGGCAGGTGAACTCACCCACCCCCCATTGCTTCCTAATCATCGCAGCATGGAATACGAAGTCTTCTAGGAACACATCGAGCAGGGCTAGCCTCTCGTCGCGCTCAGCGAATCTCCACGGCAGTTGGACATCAGTCAGTCGCAGAGGCTCTGAACCCGCTTGGAGTCCGATGGTGGAGCCACTATCTTCTCCTTCCACGGTCGTGGCAAATCGAGACACCGCATAAGGCACGCGCTGTGTTCAGCGTCGCCGCCGGTGGATAGCAGGTGGTGGCGCCGAGAGGGAGATTTGAACTCCCGAGGGAAAATCCCACAAGATTTCCAGTCTTGCGCAATACCAGGCTATGCGATCTCGGCAGGCGAGCCGACGAGCGATATCCCCGACTTGAGTCTGTTGCATCTGCACCCCCTATTCACTGCTAAATCCGCAGTGGTTAAATCGAGTCCACTGATGCCCCCTCCACTGCCACTGTGGCTTAGGGGTATAGCGTCGCCTTGGTAAGGCGAAGGTCGGGGGTTCAATTCCCCCCAGTGGCTCCATCTAACTCCCCCCCAGTCAACATTGACAGAAAATCTGAAAGAAAACCAACCCATAACCGCCTGTTCATAGAACAGGACCAATTCATTCATATTGCTGTGTAGCGACGTGCCATGCATGCCAGCCGAGCGTAAGAGACTAGCAGGAGGCCTTGTGCTCCTGATGCTCCTAGCACCGATTGCCGCAGCAGCGAATGCCAACTGGGTCGGACCGAACTCGGTCAACCCCATGGGAGAGGATGTCACGCTGACAGGTTTCAGGGTACCTGGAAACGCCACCGTCCTCGACGGATGGCTCCATGTGACCGACTCTCCTATGGCGACCTCCGTCGACAATGGGATTGTGTGGGAAGGCTCCGACTTCTCGTCCGGGACCTTCTTCGGAACCGACCTAACTGAGGATGAGAAAATCGTACTTACGGACGACGGGACTAGATCTAACATTAGCACCTTCGACGATGGCGATATCACCGTTAATCTGCATAGCAACTACAAGTACAGCCCCGGCTGGAGGCATGTCTACAGCCATGCCTATGACTCCACCGGCCTGTCAGCCTGCAACGGCAGTAACGGCACTACTCTAGAGCGCGGCTGGGACAACGACTTCGACAGCAACCTAGACAGTGATGAGGTGCTGTGGACCGAGTACTTCTGCGACGAAGTGGTGAATGGCACCTCAGTGTACTACTTGCTCGATTTCCTCCCGGTGCCCGCCGGTTCGAATTGCCCCTACGCCGGCAATCTGATGAAGGCAGGTCTGAATCTCGACGGCGACAATATGCTGGACTCCAACGAAATCACCAATCAGACATATTTCTGCCATCAGTTCAAACTCTGGCAGGCGACTACATTCACCGGTCTGAATGGGACAATCTACGGTGACGGACAGACGCTGGCCCACGGGGTGGTCCCTGCGTCAGCCAGCGAAGGCATAGTCTCCGTAGGAACTCTGCCCGGCTCACCTGTGCCAGCAGGAACCTCGGGGTACTTCCTGATGTCTCAGGTCGATGTCCCCGATGAAGAGACCATCGCCGGCTACTACCTGACTTTCGACCACTGGTACCATCTCGACAGCACCGCCGCCGGCGGCGGTGATGGGGCATGGATTGAGTACAGGATCAACACAAACGGCTGGACCGACTGGACTTACATCGCTCCGGACGGCGGCTACCCGAGTACCATGTCGACCAGCGCCCCATCTCCAGAGGGCGCTCCCTCCGGAGCAGTCCCGGTGTTCGCCTCCCCTATTCAGAGCGGCTGGGTCAACAGCAACGTCTCGATGTCTTCGGTACCGGATATCGGCAACGCCAGCAAGATTCAGTTCAGGCTCCACATCTGGACGGACCCCAATGCAGCCAACGAGAGGCCGGGATGGTTCTTGGACAACTTCCACTTCCACAACGATGGCATCATGAACAGCGCTTGGCACGGCGGCTGCTACACACCCGGCTCGTCCTGCTCGTACTCCAACAACATGTATGGGGCCCTGCAGAGGACACTCAACCTGACTGGGACCAACAGCACCTTCAACATCGAGGTCGACATGGAGTGGGACTTGGCCGGCTCGTATTCGGACAACGCCTGCGTAGAGCTCTCCCTGAACAACAACTCATGGACTGACATCTCGTCCACCGGCTCCAGCACCACTCAGAACTGCGAGGACAGGAGCGGGGCCATCCCGGGCATCAACGGCTATGACGGGGTGAGCGGTGACCAGAGCAATGGCCTCAGGTCCGTCTCCTTCGACATCCCGACCACGTTCCAGAACCAGAACAGCGTCCACATCAGGTTCATCGTCGACTCCGATGCATATATTCCTCAGTACGGAGGCAGCCCCGCCGATGAGCTTGAGGGCCTGACAGTCTACGCCATTCGTATCGTCGACGGCTCGGACAACGTGGTTTTCGAGGACGACCTTGAGACGTCCACCACGATGTACCACTACGGCGCGGTCTGGCCCTCTCCTTCCTCCAACACCCAAACCGGAGTAGACGACTGGGCCTACTACATTTTCGCGGAAGGCGACCAAGATGTCATCAAGGGCTTTGAGGACTCGTCCGCCAGCAACCCCTCGACCAGCATGCCGGGCGGCGGCTGGACTAGGAACAATCCTAATGGCGCAGCCGGTGCAAAGTGGTCATACGGACAAATCGCCTCGGCCGCAGGACCTACCAACAACGAACCGTCCTTCCCCTATGCCATGGCTATCAACCTCGGTGGGATATACGCCGGCAATCTCAATGCCGATCTGATATCGCCCGAGTACACCCTCCCGGCCAATTCGAGTTCCTCCCTAGTCTTCGACCACTGGGCGTGCTTCGAGAACAACTGGGACGGGGGCGGGATATTCATCAAGGTCGGTTCAGGATCCTGGAACTACTGGGACCCCGGTAACAACTTCTACGACACGCCCAGCATCGCGTACACCTACGCCGGAATCCCCCAGGGCTCCAACTACTTCGGCTCGGTTCACTGCACTGGCTCGGGCTCAACATACTCCGTTGCAACAACCGCGTTCGAGCACAAGGAGGCGAGCCTCGCGCAGTACGCCGGGGACACCGTGCGCTTCAAGTTCCACGGCGGTAGTGACTCGATCTGGAACTACGCTGGCTGGTACCTCGACAATGTCGGGGTGATGATCGCTAACTACGGGGAGGGCGGCGACTGGCTCAGCCCGGTCTTCAGCGCCTCAGACATCCACGACTTCAACCTCGGCTTCATCGACATAGACGCCACCATCCCCGGCGACACTTGGATACGCGGCTCGCTGATATCCCCTTCCACCGGCGATGCTCTTCCAGGCTACTCGAATGTGTCATTCCCGATCTCCCTTGCAGGCGTCGACACAACGAGCACGCCCCAGATGCGACTGAAGCTGCACATGGACACCGACAACGTGGAGGAGACCCCCAAGGTCACGAAGATCCACATCGGTGGCAAGAGACTACTCACGGCGGCTTCGATCGAGGGTAACGGATGGGAATTCAGCCCCAGCGTCGGTCTGAACGAATCCGGACTGCTCACCGCTACCGGTGTGGCCGGAACCATCTCTTCCGACTACATCCATTCCTCGAGACCGATCAACAGCATCACACTCTCCGGAAACTTCTCCAGCGGCATGGCGATCGATCTCCTCGGCCCTAGCGGCGGGACTCTGGCAACGCTCTCACAGGGCGGCATCGCCTTCACCTACCCGCAGCCCGGATTCGGGGTTTCCGTCTCGCTGCCCACGAACGGCTGGATCGATCGCATGGTCTTGACGGCTAACTTCGCCGAGCCCGCACTCAATCCCGACATTGACGTGCTCGGTGACGAGACTCACGAGTGGAGCTTCCCGTTCGGCACTAACTACGGTCACTACGGATGGCAATCACTGCTTTCTGACATTGGAGGCGAACCCCAGTACCAGATTACTGCGGCCTCACTCGCTCTCGATGGCAGCAATCCCGCCTCGCTGTCCTTCAGGATTCCAGCAGCCGGAGTGGTGAACGCCGGCATCATCTCGATAGCCCCCGACTCAGACGGCTTCGAGTCGCCGGTCTCGGTCTCTGTGGGAAGCGCGACCCAGACTGGAAGCGCCGGCGCATCTCCGTTCTACAATATCCTCGACAATGCCCAGATACTGGCAATCAACTCGCTGCCGGGCAGCCATACCGATTCCGACACCGGAAGGCAGTGGAGGGAAGTCTCCCTGAGCATCGATTCAAGCAGCGCCCAGACGGTGACGCTGACTAGGATGGGGATCGGCTACATGATCTTCGAGAACGCCTCCGGACTTGGCCCGGATGTTGCATCCTATCATGACTCGCAAACTCAGGACGATCCGCCACCAGAAGAGGTCTCGGTACCTGTGAACATCTACGCGGAGATGGGCTCTGTGGCCATCGATGGCGTAATGGACTTCGACTACATCATGACCAACCGAGATTTCCAGACACCCAATACGATGTACCCTAATCGGGAGTTGGTCGAAATCATGACCAAGCACCATCACCTGTACGACAACGACGAGATTGTCAAAATCAGCCTGAGAGGGACTGCCTCTGACGGGGAAATACTCGAGTTCATAGCCACAAAGGACCCGACGATGGGTTGGGATGCACCCCCGGCCTTCAGCCAGTCTTCGGGAAGTAGCGTGGCGATGCTGGACGAGGCATCGAGCTACACCGATAACGTCGTGCACAACGACGGCTGGACCGACATCTCAGTGCACTGGATGTTCGAGATCACTTGGAGTTGGGATGACGTCGATAGCATCCGCTGGGTCGCTCAGGCATACGACTCCACAGGGGAGACCGTGTGGCCGGCAGTATCCTTCAGCGGCCAGTCTGGTGCCAAGGCCGTCGAGAACGACCTTCAGGTCGACTCGTTCGAGATTCGGGACGAGTCCGGCAGGCTGCTGTCCAACCAGTACTCGCCGTTCTACCCGTTCCCAATCATGGCAGGAGGCCAGGTGAACATCACTGGAACGGTACGCTTCCAGGACTCCGTCGACACTCGGCCCGACTCGGGCGACTACTCAGTAGGGCTGGACCTGTCTGGTAACCTGTTCGCTCTAGCCTCTGAAGATGGGGGTGGATACGCAGGGATAGTAGATCCTCCGTCCTCGCTTTCAGAACTGTCTCTGTCCCCGATGATGCTCACTGTCGGCCCCACTGGATCTTCCACCGGAGCCGAGGATGTGACCGGTGTCGCACCGGAGGTCATCATCAGGGTAGATTCCAATCCGCCAATCGCCGGACCGATGGAGGTCAACACCGCTATTGGTCTGCAATCCGCCCATGGCAAAGTCTGGGAGCCGCAGAATCCCCTCACCCTATTCGTCACAATAGACGAGGCGGAAGCCCGCGGCGAACTCATCACCCTGCGCTACTGGCGCGAGACCATCGACGATGTCAACATGGACGGCATAGCCGACGAGGACGAGTACCTGTCTCAGCAGCAGCCCCTGACTTCAGGCATGACGGGCCAGCAGCAAGTACAATTCGCAGGCTTGGATGTCTCATCCCTTCCCTTCAACAGCATAGTCCACATGTACATCGAGGGTACAGACTGGGCAGGGTACTCATATCAGGATGGAGGCACCGGCGGAGGCCCGGGTGCAGAAAACGCATGGGCGTCTTTGGTGGTCGCCACCGACGAGCCGACGGGCATCATCCCTACCGGCTTCGATCTCGACCGCGAGCTCGGTTACCTGCTTGCTGGCGTCCCACACACCTTCTCCCTGCAGATTGACGAGCCCAACGGGATACACACACTCGACAACGTCACCATCATGCTCTGCGGCGACGGTCCTTCTACCCTCGGAAAGTTCACCTACGACCCCTCGAGAGGGACTCTGTGGTCCGCTGACGACAGCATGGTCTCCCCGCTGGCCGCCCAGACCGTCGAGGTTTCGAATACTGTGACCCAGCTCAGTCTAGGGTTCCAACTCTCGTGGGACTATCCTTGGGAGGAAGGCCAGTTGGGGTGCAAGCCCAGCATCAGCATCGTGGACGACCTGAACACCGTGGCTTACCAGAATAACATCGGCGAGTTAACTTGGGATCTGGACAACAGGTACATGGCCGTACCCGAATCGGTGCTGGACCTGACACCGCCTCTGATTGAGCCAGTAGGACAGATGCTCTACCTGAGGCAGGGAGACGAGTTCCAGATGGACGGCACTATCTACTACGCAGGCTCTCAGGTTATCGCCAGCCATATTCCGGAAGACCTGCAGGTCGAGATCGAGGTAGTTTACGGGACTCAGGAGATTGACATCGTGGTCGATGTCGAGGCTGACGGCACCTTCTCTGGTTCGATGGTACTTCCCTCCAGAGTGCCACTTAACCCGGAAATGGCGGTGACCACAACCGTCCTGAATGTACCCGGACTTGGCTCCAGTGGTGTGAACAGCGACGCCTCGGTAGTGGTTGACAGCAAGTCGCCACAAGTCCTGTTCAACATTGCAGAGTACCCGGACTCGTCGCTGACGATCCTCGACTCCGACATGCTTGACGACGTGACCGTGACCGTGACAATGGTCGACGAGATCGGCATGGTCGACGGCCCGTTACAGGTCGCCTGGGTCTATGTCAGGGACAACGGACCGGTAGCCGGCACTGAGACCACGGGAGAACTCATGATGATAACCGACGGCGACACCAATGATGTGTATCAGGCAATCCTTGACCTCAACCCGCTGAATAGCATGACGATCGAAAGCGGGGATTACATCTGGTTCTGGGTGACTTCAACCGACAGGTCCGGCAACGAAATCATCGGATCAGCCAGCGCAGTCGCTCCGAGACAGGTCACCTTGAGGATCATGGAGTTCCTTGGCCAGTACACGCGCTCGGTCATCAACCCAACTCAGACACCGATACAGGGAGAAATCCTGACCATAGAGACGTTCTGGGAGAACCAGGGCAAGAGAGAGGGGGAACTCCAAGTTGGCCTCTACGAACTGAAAGACGGTGGCCAGTGGACCGAGTCGCTTTCGACTGCGAGGGACGGCCCCATCATACTGTCACTACCTGCGGAGAGTTCGAGCGTATATGTCGAATTCCAATGGGAGTCGTGGCAACCCGGACAGCCGAACCTGTATTTGATCGTGAACGACGACTTCGACAACCCTTACCAGCCTATCACAGGAATCAATGTCCAGCCTCCACCCGTGACCGACGAAGCCAGTGAGGAGTCCCAAATGCTGATGATTGGTGGTGTCTTGTTGCTCGCTGTGCTTGGCATTGGGATGTTCATGGCACGAGGCAGAGAGACCGAGGACTACTACTACGATGATGAAGAGGACTACTACGAGGACGATTCGTGGGATGTTGAAGACGAGGAAGGAGAAGAAGAAGGAGAAGAGGAAGAGGAAGCAGCGGAAGAAGAAGTCGAGTGAGCCGACCCTTTGGGCGGCCTCGCGGAACCAACGCCTCCATACTCCCTCTACCTCTCGTGTTTATAGGCCACAGAACGGCGTTAGTACACTTGAGGAAGAGATTTCTCAGATGGGATGCGCGATGCCTGAGGATAGCGGAGCCGGTGAAGTTGAAGCGCTCAGGGACGAACTCGAAGATCTCAAAGAGCTCATCAACACGCTGCTGACGATCATCATGGAGGAGGCCGATGGCGTCCAGTCGGGAGCGGCCCCCTCAATTCCCGATCAGCCTAAGCGCGGATACTGCATGTGATCAGTACTGCACGGGCTCCGGGTCTATACTGCGCCACAGGTACCAGGTCGCAACAGTCCTCCAAGGCTTCCACTGCTCAGTTCTTCCAACCAGTTCCTCTGTGCTCATGCTCTCTCCGTCGTTGTACAGCCTCTCCATGGCCCGAACTACACCGATGTCGCCGATTGGGAAGACGTCGGGCCTGAGCAGTGCGAAGATCAGTATCATCTCGGCGGTCCACGTCCCCACGCCCCTCAGGGCCACCAACCTCTCCGATGCCCCCTCATCGCTCAGATCCTCCCAGCGAATATCTCCGTAGCCGTTGGTCCACGCCTCGGCGATTCCGTGGATGTACTCAGCCTTACGCCCGGACAGCCCGCAGCCTCGCAACTCCTCGTGCGTGTGCGAGAGGATGGATTTGGGAGTGACTTCACCTACCAGACTCTCGACTCTCGACCAGACTGACTTGGCTGCTTTAGTCGATATTTGTTGACTGACAATCGAACCCGTCAGTGTGAGGAACATGTCCCCGCGCGAGGTCAGTACGGGCTGTTCGCGTGATGCGATGACCTCGGCTAGGATCGAATCCGCTCGAATTAGACTGGCCTTTGCCTCCTCCCAGTACTCAGGGACTGCTCCGGGCTCGGGCATGCATGAATCTGAGGCCTCATGGTTCAAGACGACTACCACTATGCGCCCAGTGTGAAACTGGAGTCATGGTTGATGACCGGGGCCGCAGTGATGACCGTGGCATTCGCCGCAGTGATGATATTCTCTCCCGATTCACTGATCGATGAAGACTGGGAAATCGTCGATGTCTGCCTCGCCGGTCACAGTGAGATTTCCTCCCACGATCACGCCACGCTCAGTATATTTCTCGATGGCTCCGAGGTCGCCATAGCAGCGGACACAGGCATCGACGATGCCACTTGTGACGGGATGAGGGGCATCCACACCCACGACGAGACTGGCAAACTGCACATCGAGACCCCTCGGACGATGGAGGCCCCGGTGGGGGCCTTCTTCGAGATATGGGGTCAGACTTTCAACGAGAACCAGATACTCAACAACATAGTGGACGAAGATAGCGAGATCGTCATGTACGTCAATGGCGAAATCAATGACGAGTACGGCAATTATGCCATGCAGAACAACGATGTCATCGAAATCTACTATCGAGACAAGTCTGACTAGCCCTTGATTACGGCTACGGGCCTCAGACGCGCTACCGGCCTTGCCAGCCCAGCTTCCGCAGTGAGACGAATTACCTCATCGACGTCCTTGTAGGCGTCCGGGGCCTCTTCAGAGAGCACGTTGGGGGTTTTGACATGGACATGGATGCCTCTCGATTCGAGAGTCTCCTTGAGCGAGACCGAATCAATGCTCTTGCGAGCAGCCGTGCGAGAAAGCCGGCGCCCTGCACCGTGGCAGGACGAGGAGAAAGCATCGTTAGCACCACTGGTCGGACCGGCTAGGACCCAAGAGGCGGTGCCCATGTCCCCGGGAACAAGAACCGGCTGACCGACTCCAGAGAATCTGGCTGCTAACTCAGGATGGTCCCCACCAAGGGAACGTGTGGCTCCCTTGCGGTGAACACAGCACCTGCAACTCACCCCGTGTACCCTGTGGTCCTCGATTTTGGCGATGTTGTGACTGACATCGTAGACCAACTCCAGATCACCGTCCCTGCCGTGCTGCTCGCGAAGAGCGTTGCGCAGACGCTGGGTCAGCGCCGAGCGATTGGCGAATGCGTAGTTGCCCGCCGCGCGCATCGCATCGAGGTAGGCAGCTCCCTCTGGACTGTGTATCGGCGCGGCCGCGAGTTGTCGGTCTGCGAGAGTGATCCCCCATTCGGGTGAGTGCCAAACGTCGCCGACTTTGTGGTATTTCGACTCTATAGCGGCGACATGTTCGGTGCACACTTGGTGGCCGAGCCCTCTCGAGCCGGTGTGAATCATCGCAGTGACCTGCCCCTGCCTCAGGCCATAGGCCGCCGCAGCCGATTCGTCGACGATGCGGTCGACTACTTGGAGTTCGAGGAAATGATTGCCCGAGCCGAGCGTTCCCAGCGCAGTGGATCCCCTCTTCATCGCACGTTCGCCCACGAAACGGTCCACACTATCGAGGCGCCCGTTCGACTCGATGGCATCTAGGTCACGGTCTTCTCCCCAGCCGAGCTCCACGGCAGCACCCGCACCCTCTGAGAGTACTGACTCCATCTCGCCGCTCCCTAATGGAACCCCTCCCTTTCGGGTGGCTCCGGAGGGAATCGAGCGCGACAAACTCATCGCGAGCAGTTTTGGATCGATGTCGGAAAAACTCATCTCAGTTGCACAGAGTCTGACTCCACAGTTGATGTCGAAACCAACTCCACCTGGTGAGATGGCCCCGCCCTGCTCGCCCGCCTCGGTGTCTGTGGCTACGACTCCACCGATCGGGAAACCATATCCGAAGTGCCAGTCCGCCATTGCCCACGCATCTCCTACGATCCCAGGCAGGGCAGCGGTGTTGACGAGTTGTCCCGGCGAACGGTCGTCCGAGTGCTCAGCCATGTGCTGCTCATCAGCAATCAGCATGGCGTCAGTCAGCATACCGCCATGCTTCCTGATGCGCACTCTCCCCGGACCAGCCGTCTCTAGGAATTCCCTCCACTCGGCCGCCACGAACAACCCTGCTACGCCTTCGCTTTCAACACAACGGGCACCTCCGGCACAATTGCCTTCAAGACTGCCTGTCCGATGGCATAGCGCAGGTAAGGTGCGGTAGCGTGGCTTTCGGTGAGATTTACATCCCCTTCTGGGAAGAATCCGGACACATCTGCAAGACATGTCGAGTGACCGGCGCACGCTTCTGGACTAGGGACAATAATCGCACCACTTGCGGTGATTCGACAGAGGATCCATACACCTTCATCGGCAACCCTGCTATCGAAGGATTTCCTATGCGGGGAAAAGCTCTGAAGGATGCCATGAGGGAAGCCTTCCTAGATTTCTTCGAAAAGCGCGGTCATATGCGAGTCGAGCCTTACCCTATCATCGCCAGATGGCGCGATGACATCCACCTGACCATCGCCAGCATCGCCGACTTCCAACCTCATGTGACCAGCGGGCAGGTGCCGCCGCCGGCCAACCCGCTGACCATCAGCCAACCATGCATCAGATTGACTGATGTGGCCGCAGTGGGACGTTCTGGTCGACACTTATCGACATTTGAGATGATGGCTCACCACGCTTTCAATAGACCCAGAGATGGCGACGTTGTCTACTGGATAGACCAATGCGTGCGCTATTGCGACGAGATGCTCATCGATTCATTCGGAATCAGCCCCGATGAACTCACCTACGTCGAGAACCCATGGTCCGGGGGCGGCAACGCCGGCCCGGCCCTAGAGGTCATCATCGGCGGGCTAGAACTTGCCACGCTTGTCTTCATGAACCTCAAGGAGGACGATGACGGCGATGTCGAAATCAAGGGCCTGCGATACAAGGAGATGGACCTGCAAATCATCGACACTGGCTACGGTCTCGAGAGGTTCTGCTGGGCCGCTGCCGGTACCTCTACGATATACGAAGCCATCTACCCCGAATCAGTGGATTGGCTGAAACAACTCAGTGACTTCGACTCGACGGTCTCATCACTCGGGATGGAGGTCGATGTGGACACTCTTCTCGGAGAACTCTCGAGGCTTGCCGGGATTCTCAACATCGATGTCGGTACTGATGTCGAGGCACTCTACGATAAGTTGGTCGAACGACTCTCCGAGAACGGCATAGATCTCTCTGTGGATGAGTTGAAACGAGTGACTGAGCCACTGTCTTCAATATACGCCATACCTGATCATATGCACGCTCTGTGCAATATGCTAGGGGATGGTCTGGTGCCTAGCAACACTAAGGCCGGCTATCTTGCACGGATGCTAGCCCGCCGCGCTTGCAGGATGAAGGACGACCTTGGCGCGTCTGTCAGCCTCGCCGATTTGGGTGCGCATCACATGGATGCCTACCTAGATATGAGTTCCTACATGCAGTCACGCGAGGGAGTTCTCAGAATTCTCGAACTTGAGGAGATGCGGTACCACGAGATGCTTAGGAAGGGTGAGGCCGCGGTACGCACAGCCCTCAAGTCAATTCCAAAGGATTCTACCGAAGCCTCCGACGAGACGCTGTTCCGCCTAGCTGAGGAGAGGGGTCTAAATCCCGACATGGTGGCTTCGATAGCGCATGGACTCGGTTGGGAGAACTTGTCGGTACGAGTGGGCTTCGCAGCCGACATGGCCGCTCGCAATGCTGAGATGACCAAGGCGGCAGCCAAGGCTAAGTCCGGAAAAAGCGCTATTGAAGTCGCGACTATACCTGAGACTTCACTAGACTACTACAGCGATACAAGCGCCACAGAATTCACCGCCGAAGTGCTACACTGCACCTCACTTTCTGACGATGCAGTGGAGTCTCTGAACTTGTCTTCAGAGGTCCGTGGAGTGCCAACACACGCAGTGGTACTAGACCGCACTCTGTTCTATCCCGAGGGAGGGGGGCAGCTTGGCGATCAAGGCACGCTAGCCCAGAACGGCTCGGTCACCAAAGTCGTCGATACTCGAGTCGAGAATGGCGTGATACTGCACCTCACTGACTCCCCCTTAGGTAGCGGCTCTGCCAGTGGCACGATTGACTGGGAGCGCCGCAAGCAACTGATGGACCACCATACTGCAGTCCACATCGTCGGCGGCTCTGCCAGAGAGGTCCTAGGCCCCCATATCTGGCAGGCTGGCTCCAACAAGGGCGCTCGCTACGCGAGGCTGGACATCACTCACCACTCGAGGCTAACTAGGGAGGTCCTAGACACCATCGAGGACAGGGCGAACGAAGTTGTGGGGGCGAATCCTCGAATCGAGAAACTGGTCTTGGACAGAGCGGACGCGGATGCGACGTTCGGTTTCGATATATATCAGGGCGGCCCGCCCAAACACAGCCAGATTCGCATCATCAAAATCGGTGACTACGATACCCAAGCTTGCGGAGGCACGCATCACGA
>JAKUUP010000029.1 GCA_022447095.1 Candidatus Thalassarchaeum betae | reverse complement strand
GTGCACGCTCTGTATCCCATCGCGGAGAACGGTGGACCGCAGCGCCTGCTGGGTCTGGCCGCAGGCAAGGGAGTGATTCGAGTTCAAATGGGACCGAGGGTTTGTGACAAGTGCGGGCAGGAATCACCGCACCTCAGGTGCCACAACCGCCTGACGCGGGGTGAGGCGGTAGAGTGTGGCGGTAGGACGCAAATGAAGAAGCGTCGTTCTAACAACATGAGGCGCAGGCTTGGCCTCCGTACCAGCGTCCCGCTTGAGGAGATCGTCGAAGTCAAGAGGCGGGCGCTCAAGTTGGACCGGATACCTGACAGAATCAAGGCAGTCAAGGGGCTGATCTCTGTAAAACAGACACCCGAGCCGATAGAGAAAGGGATTCTGCGCGCCAAGCACGGTGTATCGGTGTTCCGCGACGGAACTTCGCGCTACGACATGAGTGATGTTCCCCTCACTCACTTCAGACCGTGCGAGATAGGGACTCCTTGGAATGTGCTCTTCGATCTGGGATACAAGCATGACATCTTCGGAGAAGAGTTGTCTTCAGACGAGCAACTACTGGAGCTGTTGCCTCAGGACTTCGTCCCATCGATCTCTGCGAAGGGGCAACTGCTAGCCATCTGCGGCTTCGTAGATGACCTTCTGGTTCGCTTCTACGGGATGGATGCGTTCTACCAGGCCGGTGATGAGAGGGACCTGATAGGCCATCTCGCAATCGGTCTGGCTCCTCACACGTCCGGCGGGGTTCTCTGCCGCATCATCGGATGGACCACCGCCTCCGCCGGGTACGCGCACCCCCTGTTCCACGCCGCCAAGCGACGCAACTGCGATGGGGATGAAGACAGTCTGATGCTGCTGCTCGACGGGCTGCTCAACTTCTCCAGGTCGATATTGCCAGCGGGCCGCGGTGGCCGGATGGATGCGCCGCTCGTCCTCAGCACCCGAATCATTGCGAAGGAGATAGACAAAGAGGCCCTCAACGTCGACTGTTCCTGGGCCTACACGCGCGCCTTCTACGAGGCAACCAAATCCCGACCTCATCCCAACGAAATTGGGGGGCTAGTAGACCTAGCAGGTGATCGAATCGGCTCGATCGGGGAGGTTCGCGGCTACGGCTGGACCCATGACTCGGGCCGGCCCGATGCCGGGCCGGTGAACTCTTCTTACAAGACTCTCGAGACGATGAAAGACAAGATGCTGGCGCAACTGGCACTAGGCCAACAACTCAGAGCGGTTAGCGCGCAGCGCGTGGCCTCGCAAGTCATCGAATCACATTTCCTGCCCGACTTGCGCGGCAACCTGATGGCTTTCACGAGACAGAAAGTCCGCTGTGTGAAATGCGCTCACTCCTACCGGAGGATTCCTCTTGCAGGTAAGTGCATACAGAACATCTCAACCAGTGGAGGGCTGTCCGGGGGAAGAGGAGGCGGGGATGTCCTGTGCGGAGGGAATGTCGTTCTTACGGTGTCAGAGGGAGCTGTTCGTAAATACATCGAAATTACCCGCGAGGTCATAGAGGACTACGGCGTTGATGATTACACCAAGCAACGCGTGGAGTGGATGACGGACAGTGTCGATTCTCTGTTCAACGACGACACGGTAACCGTGATGACGCTGGACGACTTTGTCTAGTATTCCAGATTCAAGGTCCGGAGGACCTTGTCCATCCACTGTAGTTTGGCCATCTTCATCTCCGGATCGGTGATGCCTGACCACTGTCCGACCAAATCGGTCCTCGTGCCCAGCATGGTAATCGAAGTCGCCGGGACTCCCAGCGAACGAACGAAGCAGGCGGCGCGATCACCATCAGTGAAGCCTCCTGGATTGTGCATTCCGGGAATTACGTCCGGGGTCTGGTGGGTTAGCACGAGTGATGGGGGGCTCGGTATCGAAGTTGCGAGTTCTAACAGCGCACCCCAATCGGACATGTTGTCGCCGTGCGCGTGCAGTATCACGGGTATCCCACGTTTGACAGCAGCAGTGGTGCCTTCACCGCCGTCACCGTCACTGACAATGCAGGCCAAGCGCGACCAAGCGCGCTCCGCAGTCGAATCCGGAAGCGTAGAAAGGACGCCCGCCGCGCCGTCAGCCGCGACCAGTAGAATCGGGCGCTCAAGAACATCGAGAACCTCCTTCGCCTCCACCGCGGCTCCAAGTATTGCGACCTCGGTATCCCTGAGGACCATTCGACGGCGCATATCGGCCACTGTAGCCGCGCGGCGCGGCCGTGTCCACGCCTCAATATGAGTCCCATCAACCGCTGCGAGTAGGGCTTCTGCACTGCGTGCATCAGCGGCCAGCGCCCAATCAAAGTGGGCGCGGACATCTGATTGGATGTTCACGAGCCCGGCATCGACTGGGAGCAGGTCAGTGGGCCTGTCTGTCATGTAGTCACTCCAGTGGAAGGGCTCGGTGAGTGTTGAAGAACCCTCGCGGCCCACTGAGTTACCCATGCCGATGCCGCTAACACTGCCGGACATCGATGACGAGGTATTGCTGGCTCGCTACCCCTTCCTTCCACAGGGTCGTGAACACCGGCTTGAGGTGCTGCGGAGCAACGGGATCACTGTAGAGGATCTGATCGAAGCACCTTGGCTGGAGGACGCTCGAACTAGAGGTAGGGTGCGTCTGCTTGAGAGCGTGGAGCATAAGGACGGTACTGGTATCGCCACCACTGTTGATCTCTCGACAGAAATCGGTCGAATGACCGAGGTCCTGTCATTCTTCCACGCCATGCTCGTGGTCTGCGCCTCATTCAACGAGAGGCTGCTCGCGCGCTGGATCGAAGGCGAGGCGACTAGGGGCGACCAACTGTTCGGTATGGACTCGGACAACTTCAAACTGCTCGCGCACTCTTACCTCTCCGACATACGAGAAGAGAGGAATGGTGCGGAAGGGGATTCATTGTACTGGGTGCCGATGGCGGACTTCATCGAGTTGTGCCCCCGAATATCAGGCAATTACTGGCACCTATCTAACAGGCCGTTGGTAAGAGGTTGGGTGTGCATGAGCCCGGGTGCCGGAGAGGATAGCAGACAGCGTACTGCGAGGCTTCTGAAGGAGAGAATTAGAGAGGATCTCAACGAGAGTTGTGTCGAGCGTATGAACAAGATGAGTGAGGAGTTCGCCGCTCTATTTTCGGATCCGGTCGAGCGCATCACCGGTCTGCTGTCGGAGCGCGTCCAGGCCGAGATGCCGATGAGTGCCGCCGTGCGCGAGGACTGGCCACCGTGCTTCGAGTCCGCTGTTTCAGAACTGAATCAAGGCGTCAACGTGAATCACGTCGGACGCGTCTTCCTCGCGGCCTTCTCCAGATCAATCGGCATGTCGCAGGAACAGACTTGCTCGTTCTTCGCCAACGCCCCGGACTACAGCGCGGATACTACCTCTTACCAGGTGAATCAGATCTACGAGCGAGAATATACCCCCCACGGTTGCGCCGCGTTGAAAACGAACGCCAGATGCCCCGTCCAGCCCGGTGACGATAGGCTGTGCGACCAAGAGTGGTTGACGCATCCTCTGAAGTACATCAGGGCCAAGCAGCGCAGCCGGTATCGAGAGGGTTCGCTATCCGAGGAGAAGCCTGAAGTCCAGTCGGACGAGGGCGAGTTGGCCAATTCTTGATAGGGGCCTGCATCCCATCGCGCTTCATATCGGATGAATTAGCATGGTGAGAACGCTCGTACTCACGGTTGACCGGGATAATGACCTCGGAGTCAAAGCCGGCATCCGCGGTCCGGTCATCGGCCGTAAGGCCACCTTGACCGCAGCACTCCGTCTGGGCATCGCCGACCCCGAGGAATCAGACACTAATGCAATCCTTGGGGCTCTGCACCACCACGACAAGCTGGTCGAGAACGCGCAGGGCAACGATGAGATCGAAATCGCTCTGTTGACCGGCGATGTCAGGGTTGGTCCCCGCAGCGATCGGGCCGTAGCGATGCAGTTGGATGAGGTGATTCAGGAGTTCCAGCCCGACTCGGCAGTCCTGATAACCGATGGAGCCGACGATGAGGCTTCGCTTCCTATCATCACTTCCAGAGTGCATGTCGACCACGTCGAGAAAGTCATCGTCAGGCAGTCGAAGGGGATAGAGAGCACTTACTACTACGTCGCCAAGGCGATAGATGATCCACGTTGGCGGGCCAGACTACTTGTTCCAGTGGCTGTCTTCCTGATGATAATCGGACTTGGCCTGATTATTCCAGGAGGTGGGGCGCTTATTGGAGCAATGCCGCTGTTCATCGGCATCTGGTTACTAGCCAAGGGTCTCGGATGGGAGCAGCAACTGGAGCGCCTGATGATCGACATGCGGGAGAGCGCCACGGGGGGAATCTGGTCGTCTCTGCTGTGGGGACTGTCCATCGTCTCCGTGTTACTGGCGGTTCTCACTGCGTACCAGGTGTTCTCTGCAACGAGTAGCGAGATTGATGGCTATGTAGCTTGGCTGGCTCCCTATGAATTCAGCGTTGACTCTGTGAACAGAGACATAGCGGTATGGGCCATCGCAATCAACGAGGCTCTGACTTGGATCGTCGTCTCGGCGTTCTCCTTCGCCCTTTCACTGGGTGTCCTGCGATGGAAGGAAGGCAGTTTCACCGGTCGCAGTGTGTTGCTGCTCGGTCTTGGCATGGTGGTCTACACCTTCGCCAAGGCAACACTGGTCGTCATTCTCGTCGAGATGGGGGGCGCCGATTACAGCCTCGACTATCAAAGCGTCTCCGACACCTGGAGTATGTCCGTGTTCACAATCATCCTGTATTATCTGCTGAGGACCGCGGTTCAGTCGGTCTCTGATGTAGAGGGCATCAGCGACGAGAACAAGTTCTGGGGTGTCTGAGAATCAGTCTTCGAAGGTCGAGTCCATCATGCACGCAGGGCACGTCACCCTGATTGGACGCGTATCGGGTATCCCCAACGCCGAGTTGCAGTGGGGGCAAACGATGGCTTGAGTTGCCCTAGTCTGACGATCCTGGCCAGAGTGGCTGGGGTCGTACTTGAATCGGTATCTGTGCGAGTCCTCGACGAAGTCAGGGGCGCCTTCCTTAGCCTTGTTCGGCCTCTTGAACTTGGATTTCCGTTGTGGTGCGGCTGTAGGGGGAGCGCTGGTTGGTTGATCCTGATTGAATCCACCACTCTGGAAGTTCTCTATCTCGGCCTCGATCTGGTCTACGGTCATCCCCAGATCTCGAGCGGCCTTGTCCACGGCGAGATTACGCTCGTAGTCGGAGAGGCCGATGAAATGCTGTAGGATGGTCGCTGGAATCTTCGCCATGCGCTCGCTCCGCTTGACCCGAGATATCCTACCTCTTTGAATATCGACCCGCTCCCGTTCGCGGAGCAGTATCGCTAAGAGCGTTCGATTGTGATTACACCTCGATGTTTCCGGAATGCATCGAGTGCCGTGGCACTCGTGGACTGTGCGGTATATCTCCATGCCCGCTCCTCGCTGACATCCGGGGCAGGCTGCCAACGGTCGAGGCTGGCTCGGTGAGTGAACTAGTCGGACCGAGCCCTCCCTCGCTGTTCGTGGGGAGATTCGGCTACCCGAAGGTCCGCACAGGGCCCAGTGCGGCTTGGATCTCCGATGAAGGTGAGGATGCAGCCCCCTTGGCAAGCGGCGACCCAGCTGATCTCTTCGGAAGGCCGTTGGAGGAGGTCGCCGCCCGTCATGCCAACCTAATCACCGGAGGAAGTGCCATGCCGGTGAGCAGTCCGGGCTCACCGGATGCCACGCTCGAGACAACCCAGCTGATAGCGATGGCAGAGAGCAGCGTAGATGTAGAGTTGGACTTCGCTAGGCCCATCATAGTCGGCAGGAACCCTACATTCGACAGCATGAGTACTCCTCTCGGGCCCTCGGGAGAGGTTCTGCGAGCCGAGGTAGTGGGTCATGCCAGCATTCCGCGGAAAGTCGATGCTGTGGTAGATGAGGGAGACCTTCTAGCCCTCGATGCGATGAGCGAGCTGACCGAGGCCTCGATCGGTGAAGCTCAGATATCACGCCTGCTCTCCTCCGGTCTACTGGGTCGTGAAGGCAGTAGGAAACTGGTGCCGACCAGATGGAGTATCACAGCCACCGACGATATGCTGAGCAAGCGTCTGTGGGAGAAGGTCAAGAGAAACCCTTCACTGGACAAGGTGCTGGTCTACGAGGCGGCATACCTCGACAACATCTTCCACATCATCCTCACTCCCGGGCTCTGGGCCTTCCACATGCTTGAGGCGTGGACACGTGGCTCGGTATGGACTGGAACCGGCAAGGTACTGGGGGATTGGGAGGACATCGAGCCGCGCAGCGAGTACGCACACAATATTACTGGAGCCTACTACTCAGCCAGACTGGGTGTGCTGGAGCATTTGGATTCGATGAATCGCTCCGGTGCATGCTTGGTATGGCGAGACATCGGACCGGGCTACTGGGCGCCTGTAGGGGTTTGGTTGATTCGAGAGACTGTGCGAGATGCGATGAGTCGGGTCCCGAAGCAGTTCGACACACTCATGCAAGCCGTCGACTATGTTGCTCCGAGGATCTCGGTTCCTGAGGACCTGCGTAACAGTTGGTTCGTGAAAAGGAGCCTACAGACCACACTGGACTTGTTCGCTTGATCAGCGCGACTTCTTGAGGAAGCCGCCTACTATCTCGCTCTCGGCCTTAACCAACTGCTCGGCCACAGTTGACTTCGACAAGCCTAACTTGGAAGCAAGGCCCCTGATTGAAATCTTCTTCGGGGCCTCGTACCAACCGTGCCTGTGAGCGATCTTGATGATCCTGTACTGCTGCAGGGTTGGGCCCTTCTGGATTATTCCCTCCGAATCCTTGGCTGTGGTGATGCGCTCGACGGGTATCGCCTCCCTCAGGGCATTGAGGAAGGAGACTAGGGAGGACTGTCGGCCGGCGACCTGTATCACTAGGCCGCCTGAGGTGATGTTGCTGCCTGCGAGCAGAGAAAGATCTCGAGAGTGGAAGAATCGGCCGATGAAATCAGATTCAAACTCAAGCACCACCAGATGGTGAGTAAGGTAATCGGTGGTCCACTCCTCAAGTATCTCCACGACTGTGATTCCACCTACGCTGAAGCCCGGCGGAGGGCATCCTGAGTCGGTGGTAATGCACTCGCACATCACACGCAGGTTCCCATCTATCAGGTCCAGTATGCCGCGGTAGTCCCAACTAACCGCCCTGAGGGCTGCCTGCGCTCTCGGGTCATGCTCGATAGAAGGGGTCGCGCACTCGATTCTGACCGCCCTCATAGTAGGTCCTCAGGAGTTCAGTCCCACGCCGAGGTTATGAAAATACTTCATCGGTGCTCGCTGCGGCTCAATTTCTGCCTCTGCGAGCCCTTTCCTCGTTCTCTACGATGGCCTTCGCCACTTCGGGGGAATAGCCTAGATCGGACAGGTCACGCACCTGCTTCTCGGGTGTCTCGGGGGAGAGAGATGGTTCTGAGTGCATCGATTCTTCGACAGACCAAGTCTGGTCGGCGAGATCGCTCCTTCCTCGCCCTCTACGTGTGGACAGGACCATTCCTGCAAGCATCAGGACCGTCAGGCTGCCGATAATCAGCGTCATGAACGCGTTGCTGCGCAGTGTGTGGAGTATCTTGCCGGAGACTTGGTTGTCCTCTATCGAGTCCATGCAACCGTCGCCGTCGATGTCGTTGTCCGAGTTTGAGTCCCAGTTGATCATTCCCAACGGGCAGCTGTCTGCGGAGTCTGGTACGCCGTCTCCGTCGTCGTCCCAGTCCTCGGTCTTGTCGTCGCAGCCGTCCCTGTCGTAATCATTAGAGATGGTCGAAATCCAGCCTGAGGTTGGGTCTCCTTCACAGTTGTCGAAGGTCGATTCAATACCGTCGTTGTCCAAGTCGTTGTCCTCGGTGTAGTCATCGCAGCCGTCGCCATCGTTGTCGGTATGGGAATCGGCACCTACAGCACTGCGTATGCAATCGTCATCTGAGTCGGGGTTGCCGTCACCGTCGTCGTCACTGTCCTCGTGGGCGTCGTTGCAGCCGTCGGAGTCCCAGTCATTGAGCGGAGTAGAGGTCCAGCCGAGCATTCCTCGCGGGCACTGGTCGAACTCGTCTAGGACACCGTCGTTGTCGATATCCATATCCTCGGCTACGTCATGACAGCCGTCGTTGTCGTAGTCGCTCGCCGGTTCGGAGAACCACAAAGTCATGCCCAGTGGACAAAGGTCATCGTCGTCGGCGACGCCGTCGTTGTCATCATCCTCGTCCTCTTGGAGGTCGTGGCACCCATCGCCATCATGGTCGAAGATGGCACTGGTCCACCACACAGTGCCTTGCGGACAGTCGTCCTCGGAGTCTAGGTACGGATCGTTGTCGTCGTTGTCGTCCTCGTCAGCATCGCGGCAGCCGTCACCGTCGTGGTCCTCGAAAACGGAGCCCCAGTACTGCATGCCGTTCGGACACAGGTCGAGGTGGTTCTCAACGCCGTCGCCGTCGGTGTCGGGGTCCTCGTGGAGATCGTCACAGCCGTCGTTGTCCAGATCTACATGCTCGCCCATATAGCCGGACGGGCATGAGTCGTAGGCGTCAAGGTAGGCATCGTTGTCGTCGTTCAGGTCCTCGGTAGCGTCTCTGCAGCCGTCGCCGTCGTGGTCGGTGTCTACATCGGAAGTCCAGCCGGTATCGCCGAACTGGCAATCGTCATAGTCGTCGATGACTCCGTCGCCGTCGTCGTCTGCCCAATCGCCCTCGTTGACTAGATTGACCATGATTGTCTTGCCAGTCGTGGCCTCGGCCTTCGTCGAGGAAGTCACGGTGACGGTCAACAGGAATGTCTGGTCTTCGTTGATCTGCTGCAGGTTCGGGGCCCGCAGGAACAGGTCGAGTTCACTCGTAGCGCCCTCGATAATAGTCGTAGTGGACTGGTACGACTTCGAGAATCCTACATCGACGAACCAATCCTCTGGAGCGCCGGAAGCATCCGTGATTACGATGTCACTGCCGCCGGGTATTCTGATTCCTCGGAGTATCATCTCCACGTTGGTCGACCCACCAGGTCCTAGGACAATCTCATCCGACTGACCGGTCTCTAGCTCGATGGCCATGTTGTAGACGTTCTCGGACCACATGCAGAGGTCCCACCTGTCTTCCGAGGATGAGTCGTCGGAGCAGTCCGGGGTGGTCCAGATGATCTCCCTGTCGGGCCAGTTGAAGTTGACGATTGGCTGGGAGCTGCTGTCCAGACCGGTGCCGAAGACCCCCATCAGGTTGTCAGTGCTGGTGGTGATGATGCGGGTGTTGATCACTCCGTATGCCTGATCGATGGTGCGACCCAACGGCATCTCGCCGTCCACGATCTGAGGGGAGAGGATGCGGGTCCAGCGCAGCTCTACCCTGCTGTTCTCGTCATCGGTGTGCGGTGTCGACTCGAACCAGGTTATGTGGATGGAGCCATCGTTGTCGAAGTCGACCCTCGGGTTGGAGCCCCAGGTCATGTCGGAGCCTATCACCGCGGAGTCGGTGACGACCGTGGTCTGGGAGAGGTCGAGGCCTGCGGCCTCGCCGTCCAGTTCACCGGCCCTGTCGAGGTCAATCTGCATGTAGTGCAGTTGCGATGGGCCGACCTTGCTTGGTATGGTCGAGCGGCCGTCGACCCAGACGACGTGGACGTTGCCGTCATCATCGACGTTGACGTCGGGGCTGGAACTCCAACCGTGGCCGTTGGTAAGACGAGTGTCGTTGACCAGCACGAAGTGGCCGATGGTTCCCCAGCCGCTGCCATCCTCCTGCCAGACGTAGTCCAGTGACGGGCCGATGTCCTCAACGTATTGGCCAGTGTCGGGATCTATCGAGGTGGCAGGGTCTCCCGGCTGCCACGTTGAACGTGGATTATTGAGTAGAGAGTAAGGGTTGAGCACTGTAAGGAAGGTCTCCGTCGAGCCTGTTCCCGTGGTCAGAGTGATGATCGACTGGACCAGCGCTTGCATCTCCTCGGTGTAATTAGCAAGCGGGATTATGACATCGTCTATCCAGGCAGCGTCACTGCCGACACTGACACTGCCGTCCTTCACATAGGTCCACTTCAGGGTGTGCTGGCCGAGAGAGACTGGGGTCGAGAAGTTGCCACTCTGAGAGCCTGACCACTGTGCGAGATGTACGCCGTCGATGGAGAAGGTCAGGAAGTCGTAGTTGGCCTCGGAGGATACGTTGTAGGCGAAGCTGACAGTTCCATTCGACATCACCCCGGTGAACTCAAGGTTCGTGCTGTCGTTGTCGGAGATGTCGCCCGAACGAGCTGAGTAGACTCCCGATATGGGGGTCGATGGGGGTGCAGAACCGGAGACATAGGAGTAGTCAGCGGACACCGATGTGCCGCCGTCGCCGTACGAGTCGTTCAGGTAGATTGTGTAGTTTCCTGCACCTGTAAAACTCACCAATACCCCGCTGTAGTAATTGTAGACAGTGCTGCTATTGAACGAAGCGACTGTTCCATCGGGCAGAATGACGTCCATGCTGAATTCGGATGCCCAGTTGTCCACGGTTACCGTCAGGTCGACTGTGGCCCCGGCGGGCTGCGTGTAGTTGCAGGAGACGGAGTAGAACGATGGATTGCCCGTGGTACCGCCGATGTCGCACAGGTTCGCCTGCGAGTAGACGTTGCCGTTGTTGGCGGCTTCGACGTGCCACGTGTTGTACGAGGTTCCTGATACCCCCCAGCCGT
>JAKUUP010000028.1 GCA_022447095.1 Candidatus Thalassarchaeum betae | reverse complement strand
TGTCTCGATGCCATGGTGGGGCATCACGCTCTCGAGCAGCCCGCCCTGGCGCTGGTCCGTTCCGGGAAGAAGTGCCCGTATGCCTGGGTTGTTCCTCTCGAAGTAAGACCAGACCGGGTTTGCCACGAGCCTGACTCGCGGATTGACGGTCAGTACCGGCTCCAACATTCCGGCGAACTCCTCAACACGGTTCGCGAGGTTCTGCAGACCGGTACCGGTCCTAATGTAGATCCGCTGCGTCCTACGAACCCGTTCCTCGTGGGGGTCTCTCTGCCAACCTGAGGCCTCAAGCATCTGGTAGAGCAGATTCCTCTCGAGTTGACCCTCCGTCGCGAACGCGGTCTCACAGCCGTCGAAGTTCACATTCGGATGCCCTCTTCTCATGGCCGTGAAGGTCACCCTCTCTCCGAGCGGGAGTCGGAGCAGGACTCCCCACAACTGCGGGAACAGTACTGTGTACCTTCGAGTCCTGTACTCTGCCAGATTGTTACGAAGGCGGAATCGCAGGTTCTCAGCCTGCCTGACTGCGGCAACCTGCGGGTCTACGGTCCTAGGCGTGACTTCACGGATGTAGCCTCGCAGGGTGTCAATGTACTGCTGCGACTTCAGGTCGTCTAGCAGTGATAGGATGATACTGCTCAAGGCATCGCCTACCACGAGGCGTCGAAGCTCATGGCTCTCGACGATACATAGCGAATTCCTGTCTCGATGCCATGGTGGGGCATCACGCTCTCGAGCAGCCCGCCCTGGCGCTGGTCCGATGCCGTTGACCACAAAGCGTGTATTGTGACCCCCGACACCTGGGACTACGCGGTATCTAGCCCCGGATGTGCCTTTGACGATGAAGCCACCGTTACCCCGGTCGACGTCGACGTTGTCGTTCTCCCGGACGATTCCGCTGAGCATCTTGATGCCATTCCTGTCTTCATTGGATATCAGATCGATCTCGGTATCAGCAAAGAGACTCTGCTGCAGGCATCGCAACCTCTGGTGGCCATCACTCCTCGGTGGTGCCAACGACCACGAAACAAGGAGAGACCAAACCACGGGATGGGACTCCACCTCGAGCCTCCTCCAGCCCCTGTTCCTCCTGACGCGGAGTTGAAGACGACCGTCCTTGATGTACAGGGCCATCGGGATCACCATGTCGTCCATGTCGTGCACATCAAGCGGTCGCAGTGAATCCCAAGCATCCATCCAGGGGGTTCCTCTGAACAAATCAGGATTGTATCTGCTCCGATCGGTGGGAATGCCCCATCTGGGCATACCCATCGCCCTCATGAAGTTGGGAACCCTCCTCGGGTCTCCGTCCAAACGCATCATGGCGGCCGGGTGGATGGTTGTCTGACGTCCGTGTTGCCCGGCGCGCAGTTCACGTCTGGTCTGGTGCTTGGTGCAAGCGAGACTCACCGACAGTAGGAGCTTCTTCCAATCGACGTTTTGGATGCCGCGGGTTCTCCTCATCATCTTGCGAAGCCCGTGATAGGGGACATCCAGCGGGATGCCGTCGAGGTAGAACCGACCGTCGGACCACGAGAGGTGACTGCCGTCAGGTAGGATGCCGCCTTTCTGGAGCCTCCTCAGCCGGGCGGTGCTGGCATGCCTGATGGAGCCAGAATCCATGATTACCTGATCTTCGTCGTCTATCTCCCATTCTGGAGGGTCTCCGCTGATCCTCGTGATGCTGTTGTTTGGTCGAGGATTCATCACCCACTCTGCCTCTGAACTGTCCAGCTTTCGAATGGCAGACCAGATTCGATTCGGCCTAATGTCAGGATGTCCGAGTTCGTGCCGCGTATGCTCCACCGCCGCGGGACTCTCGATCATGTTGGAGTCTTGACCGGTTATATGTGGAACGACGATGTCGCAAATCTCGCACCAACTGCGTCTGCTTTTCACTCCACAGCCCCGACACTCTGGCATACCGTCACTCTTCCCTCTGACGGCGCTGCACGTGGTCACTGACGATGCGCTCGATCATCTCCACTAGGGCTTGATTATCACCAGGCTCGGGGAGCTCGAACTGCTCGATCGGGTCGGGCTCTATCTCAAAGTCCTCGTCGAAATCCTCTTCCTCGTATTCATCGTCGTAGTCTTCCTCACCGAAGTGAGCGTAGTTCACGGTGATGTTGTGCCACCACTCGGCTATCGGCAACTCGTCCTTGCCCGGCTCGCTGTTCTCGATGACATACAGGAGACTATCCAGAGTGTTGATTGCGGTTCGGGAGGTCGTATCGTTCCTTAGAGCGAGGAGGTAGGAGACTGCTATGTCACCGGCAGGCATGTCTCTGCCACTCGCCACGTCGATGCAGATCTGGATGCCGCCCGTCCTCGCCTTGCTCAGGAACTCTTCGTTAGGGACGGCCTCGACGACGAACTTGGACGGCTCGCTACTCGCGGGGAATATTAGGTAGAACAGTCCAGACTTTCCTCTCACCGGAAAGGCGCTGGTGTTCTCGCTGTACATAATCGGCTCGACGCTTGAGTTCTCGCCCAGCCCGACTATGGCCTCGCGAAGCATCCTAGCCGAGCGTACCTGCCTGACCGATGGCATCCAGTTTTCGCGCTCACCGCTCCAGCACCAGAAGAGGTGCTGCATGGTGTCGGCACCGGGGTGTCCCGGGGGTTCCAGTGACCAGGCGACTAGGACACGCCACACCTTGGGGTCGATGGTGATTGGAATAGGGCACGGCTTGCCATCGCGGAGCACGAGTAGGTGGAGCCTGTGGTCCAGGACCACCAGACGCGGCGCCACCATGTTTCTGAACAGCCTGCCGAACTCGTCCTCGGCGTGTTCGAGGATCTCTAGCCATGCTTCAGACGGAGACCCCTCAAACACCTCCATCAGTCTGGGGTTGTCACGGGCGATGTAGCCGATTGAGGTGCGCTCATCGGGCTTCTGCTCACACTGCTTGCCGATGAGCTTGAAGAATGGGTGCGTCAGACGACCCAATATCGGCTCGGAGATCTGGGCAGAGGGCGAGTCAATTCCCGGCCAACCCTCGTTATTCATCCATCCTGCCCACTCTTCCTCCTGAAGGGGACGCAGCGGTCGGACGACGCAGGACATGGCAAGCAGGAACTGACTCCAGTCGGCCACCGCTCCGGCGCGTTCCGGATTCGAGAGCCAGATCGCGATATCATACAGTGGCAGTGGCCTGTCCAGTTTGGTTCCGTCGATGTGCTGTTTCCCATCTTCATCAGTCATCAGTAAGCCACCGCCGGGCAGAGGCAGAGGCATATGCGGAATCGCCCTGCCGTAGACGCGGATGGAGTCAGCTACCTCGGCCCACAACTTGCAACTCTCCTCGCTCCAGTGCACGGCAGGTCCTCGGCGTGTCCTGAACGGCTTGGGAAGCTCAGTCTCGGATCCGGCATTGTCAACTAAACCCACCAGTCTCTGCTCGGGACTCAGTCCTCTGTGCGGGGCCAGAATAGAGTTCATACGAGCCCTTCCGTCTGTGGTTGGCAACTGACTCTGCAGCAGTCCTGTGAATGGCCTGACCAGAGCAGCGCAGCCGGAGCACTTGCTCGTCTGGCCACTGATAGTGCCCCCGCAACAATCGCATAGCTCTGCCATCCCAAGGAGATTGATTCGCACCTTATTTGAAGCAAACAGCAATCATCACCGCCCGACCTCGTCCGGGGCTTAGTTCAAGATGTCCCACTGCCCCGTTACGGGCAATGGGATACGCCTGCCCTAGAGACGGCTCCGCACTGGTCTCTCCGGAGGACTCGGACCGCTCCACATTCTCGCGCCTCGGGGTCCATCACTGCGATGCATGCTCCGGCATGCTGCTCAGTGCGGACGCGGCGTTGTCGACTATCTCTCAGGACAGGCTACACCAGATGCACGAGTCCTTTGAGCAGGACGGAGGAGCGGAAGTCGACATCGACTGCCCGCTGTGCGACTCCCACATGCGCGTGCGCAAGATCGTTTTCACAAGATTGGACGGCACTGAGATGGACCCCATAGAACTCGATGGCTGCCCAACCTGCGCCTCGTTCTGGTTCGATGTCGGGGAACTCCAGAGGGTATCGCCCCCCGAGAATGGCGGCTCCAACGGAGGGACGGAGGCCAAGACCCTCGCCATCGCGCTTGAGTTTCTGTTTCACTTGCCGTTCGCGATTCTCTAATCACAGGTAGTCGCCGAAAAGCAGTCCGGCGAACACGAACATGAGGGTGCCCATGGCGGCATCAATTCTTCTTGCCTGCGAACGTAACTTGGATACCCCGTCACCCCTTGTGAGAACTGTTGCTACTGTGACATACCAAGTCCCATCGATAGCCATTCCAAGAAGTCCCATCCCAAACAGTGTCTCTGTGCTGATATCTGCCTCGATGAAGGGCGCGTATAGGGCGATCATCCAAGCTGCGATTTTTGGATTCATAATCGCTATTGCGAAGCCCTGAGCGAAGCCAGCACGGCCCGAAGGGCCGTGTTCATCCTCAACCGAAGAATCGTAAGCATCTCCCATGGAGGCCTTCAGGAACTTCGCTCCGAGCCATATCAGCAAGGCTATCCCGCCCCATTTCAGAATGGCCTGAGTCGATTCGTGCAGGGACAGTGCAGTAGCGATTCCAGCAGCAGCTAGGAATGCGTAGATTCCGAACCCTATGCCATGCCCTATGCCGCTCAAAACCCCCTGTCGACGACCCCCAACCATCGTATTTCTGAGAACTACTGCCAAACTTGGCCCCGGGCTCATCGCTCCGAGCACGAAGACGGTGGCAAGCGCCGCCCAGGCCTCAGGGGTCACTCAACCACCGTCTCTAAGCATCAACGTACATCGCTTCGATCTCATCGGCCCAGTTCTCGTTAATCTGCTTCCTGCGTAGCTTCAGGGTAGCGGTCACCTCACCCTTGTCGATATCGAGGTCCCGTGGCAGTATCGTGAACTTCTTGATTTGCTCTGGGTTGGAGAACTTCTGGTTCAGGCGCTGCACTTCCGCATCGATCTCGGCACGGACCTCGGCGCTGTCGGTGTACTCCGAGAGATCGTGCCCCAATTCACTGAGTTTGGCGATCTGGTCGACGGGGTTCTTGGGGACCTCTGTGGCGCCGTCGAGTCCGAACTTGTCACGGAGTATCACACCGACGTCCAAGGTCATCAACGCGCTGCAGTATTTGCGCGCGTCGCCGATCAACACGCACTGTGAAATAATCGGAATAGACTTCATCGTTTCTTCGACCAGCAACGGTGGAATATTCTTACCGCCTGAGCTGACAAATATCTCCTTGATTCTGCCAGTGATATACAGGAAACCATCATCATCGAGCCTACCTATGTCTCCACTCTTGAACCAGTCCCCGTCCATCACCTCGGCTGTCGCCTCCGGATCCTTGTAGTACCCCTTCATGACGTGAGGGCCCCGTATCAGAATCTCTCCGTTGTCGGCTATCTTGATCTCGGTGCCTGCGAAGGCCTTTCCGACGGAACCGATTTTGTTGGCTGTGTGATGTCCGATGGTAGCTCCAGCCGTTGTCTCTGTCAATCCGTAGCCTTCATACAATGGAATACCGAGTTTATGGAACAAATTCAGTATATCGGTCGAAATCGGGGCAGCACCAGTTATGGCAAAAACCACATTCGAAAAGCCAATCTTCTCTTTGGCCTTCTTCTTGATGATCCCGCCCAGTACCGGCACCGGGAGGAGCTTGACCTTGCCCCCCAGTCCTGCGACTAAATTTGAGTAAATTTTTTCGTACAGCCTGGGCACGCTTACGAAGAGCGCTCCCTGACACTCCTTCATGTAGTCGACAGAATTCAGAGGACCGTCGACCACCCTCATGTGGAAGCCGAAGTAGGGCCATCCGATGAGGTCAACTGCGGCGCCAAAGGTGTGGGCCAGAGGCATCCATGAGACGTATCCATCGCCTTGGTTGTAGCTCTGTAGTTTGGAGACCGCAGATATCTCGAAGGCGAAGTTGCCGTGGGTACTCATTACTCCCTTCGCCGGGCCAGAGGTTCCCGATGTGTATACTATGGCGGCTAGGTCATCGGCACCTATCGCCGAGATTCTCTCGTGCACCGCGCTGTCCGGCACGCCAGACCCGGATGCAATGAAGTCGGACCAAGACACCACACGATGATCGTCAGGCATATCTATTCCATCCATGACTACCACCTTCTCGACCTTGTCGAGGTTTGGCAGGACTCTGGAAAGCCGGTAGGAGCACTTCTTCTCGGTGATACCGCCGTCCATTGGATTTCCGCCTAGGAAGACAATCTTCGCATCGCTGTTGCCAATGACATGCTCGACCTCCTCGGAGGACGAGGTGTGATAGGCTCCGGCGTTGGAACCGCCGCAGCACATTGCGGCATGGGCGGCACCATACCATTCGGCTCTATTGTATGAGAATACGGCGGAGTGGTCACCAGCCTCGAAGCCCATAGCGATCATCGCCTTTGCGATGCCCATGGTGTAGTCTAGGTATTGAGACCAGGTCATGGTGACCCACTGCCCCGATTCCTTCCAAGACATGGCAGGCTCGTTAGGGTATTTCTCGGCGTTTGAAATTAGGTTATCAGGTGCGTACATCTCTGACATGGCTAACCACAGAGCGTCTGCCGGCTTAACTTTTTACTAGCCCCACAGGGGCTATTTTCCAGACGTTCAGGGCAACACTGCTCTAACGTTGGCCCGCCAGTCGCCGCCGCCGTTCCGGTTGGCCAGTGGGGAGGCTGGGGATGGGTGCCAGCAGCCTAGGATCTCGACCGAGTTTCCTCTCAGAGCATCCTTCGCGCGCGACTCGGCGAACTTGCCGACCCCGATCACTCGCTCGGCATTGAATATCGAAACGACCTCGCACAGATGCTCGTCGCATCGCTCGAGTAACTCCTGGGCGGTCGTTCCTGAGACCTTGTCAGGAGTGATGTTGGTAGCACGCGGGCCCGAGAATAGCATGAGTGGGCAGTGGTTGACTAGGAATACATGGCTGGCGATGGCGTCGGCATCGCCGTAGTGCCCCGCCAGTAGCCCCCAAAGGCGAGTGCCGGAGACCTCCTCACGAGGGTATTCGAGACCGACTACGGGTCTCCGCGGGTCGACCGCCTCGGGCTGGCTCACCGGGATGCCGGTTATGCCCAGCAGATCGCGGACCATCGAGGTCGCAGCGAAGGGTATTCCCACCTGGCCCATCCCGTGCGGCCCAGGATTCATCCCGAGGACAACCGTCCGCGCACCACTGCCTCCCATTCTCCTCAGGTAGGCCTCGTGCACATCCCATGCGTAGTCCAGCGGATTGTAGCAGACATCCACACTGCCCTCGGAAACGAGCCTCCTACCAATAGGACCGACATCGTCTCGCAGGCTCGCAGCAGCGCGGATAAGCTGCTCAACGACCATCATATCACTGCTTCACATCTGCCACTGTCGCGCCTGACAGGGAAAGTAGATCATCTGGAGAAATTGGAAAAACCGTCTGAGCAGTTCCACCTGCCCCCCACACCAGATCGTACTGCATCAGGTCCTCATCCATCAGAACGGTGCACGGCTTCAAGTGACCGAACGGCGGTACGCCGCCAGGGGGGTAACCAGTGTTCTCGATGATGTACTCAGCATCGGTCATGCTCGGCTTGTACCCCAGCAGTCGCTTGAGCTTGCGCTTGCGTTCGACGCGGTTGGCCCCCGAGGTGATGACGACCACCGCCCCCTCCTGACCGGCGAAGACGATCGACTTCGCGATGTTAGCGACATCGCAGCCGAGTTGGTCGGCAGCATCTTGTGAGGTACGGGTGCCCTCGGCGTACAGCCTAGCCTCTGGCTTGTAGCCCAGTTTCTCGCATTCCGACAGCCACTGTTCGTGTCCGTCCATGCCTCATCATGAGGGCCATCCAACTTCATCGTTAGGGAGTCCATTGAAGCGAAGAACCCTGTGGCAACGGCATGGAGTGGCTGTTGCAAGCCGGTACGGTGCGCAAGACTCTCCAAGCATCGATCGCACTCCAACTCACAACGCTCGCCACAAGCTACGCGATCTGGGTCTACGAGGGCTGCGACCCGTTCATGCCTTGGATATCAGATACAGACACCAACCCGGTCTCAGGAGTGCCATTCACCCTCGGTTTCAGCGTCTCCGGACTTCTGATTATCGTCTTGTCTTGGCAGTATTACCGACTCAGGGCGGACTGGATAACATCGCACCCAGGTGTATCTCGTCTGGAGTTTCTGAACCTGGTTTCAGCCCTCCTCGCTGCGCTCGCAGGGGCGTTCATCACATGGATCGCCTTCACTCCATGGAGCGAGCAACTGGCTCTGCACCTAATCCAGGCCAAGGTCATATTCGGGGGATTGGGGCTCTGGGCCATACTGTCGACCGTGATGGCCAGCGATATGGCTTCCTTGGATTCGAGATTCGAGATAGTACACAGGGCCCGAAGACTCAGGACAGCTATCATGATCGTATTCGCTTCCCTCTTGGGACTCAGTGTGTTGCAGTACACAGGAGCATCGTTCCTAGATCCAGTCCACTTCGAGAGCTACCTCGAGATGGTCGGAGTCTGCACCGACCTCTCGATCCCTGCGATGTCTAGAGCCGCGCTGTTCGAGTGGGGGATGGTAATCAGCATGCTAGCCGTTGTGGAAACCGGCATTCACGAGTCCTCGCTGCTGACATCGGACGAGTGACTCCTGCCTAGCGCCTGTGCAACGTTCATCACCATAGCACATCGCGCGGGTGGCCATGTGGTGGCCGATCGGGCCGTATGGCACGATGATGCTGGTAATCCTGCTAAGCACCATTCCGCTGAGGAACTTGCTGACCCGGGACGAGCCGGACAAGCGCCTAGCGCTCTCCGAGCTCCCGGCTGAGATTAGAGCCAAGGGGTACCACTGGCACATCTCACTCTACGTTGTCATGTATGTCGTAAAATTCATGATTGACCACCATGGAGAGCCGATGAAGGCGAGGGTCGGAGGCTACACGCACTGGATCCACGGGCTCGAGGGCGACTTCACACTCTGGGCCCAGGAGGCATTCCGAAGCGATCTTCTCACAGAGATACTGTCCTTCCACTACCTGTTCGTCTACCTGTTCATAATCTGGTTCTCCCCTATTTACTTCATTCTCGTTCGAGACCACGTCATGGCCGACAAGGCAGCGCTGAACTACCTCGTCATCTACCTCCTCGCCGTCCCTCTATACCTCTTCTTCAACGTCGAGGTGACCTCTTCCTACATCCCCGGGATGGATGCTCTACTGTACCACGACAGCTGGTACCTGTCGTTTATTTCCTCGAACGACCCCTTAGACAATGGAATCCCGAGTCTACACTTCGGACTGCCCATCGGGCTGCTGATTATCCACAGGCTGCACTGCCGCGAGCAAGGCATCGACATACGAGAGTGGCGCCATCGGGAGTTTGATCTCTTCGTGCTAGCGAACTGCGTGGTATACCTCTTCTCGATCCAGTATCTCGGCATACACTGGATCATCGACATCATCCCGGGAATCATCCTCGCGGTGGTATGCGCGACGTTCTGCCACGCTTGGCAACCGCGCATACGCGCGCGGCCACAGAACGGCTGGAAGTCGCTGATTCCCGAGAAGCGCTCTCTGACCACTGCCGCAGTGTTCACACTCCTATGCACTGCTGCCCTGGCCACTGTGGCGGTGGACGGCCCGGGAAGCGACGAGGATATCCCGAACATGCGACTAGGTCCCGGTGACGTGAACATCGACACCATCGAGGTCCACAGTCTGTGGGACCCAGTTAGGATCGAGATTAGCAACCTCGGAGAGCCCACAATCTACTTGCTCATCGTCGATCGTGATAGTGTGGTTCCTTACGCCGACAACGGGGATGTGGATTGGGCCGCCATGGCCATCGAGATAGAGCAGGGCCCATGGGGGGAGACGCCTTCAGACCCGTTTTACCAGAAGAAGTACATCCTAGAGGGGGAGACATGGGAGACGGAGACATCTACTCCGTCAATCTTCGACACACAGCTCATCCTCGTTATGATGAGTGAGAACGACGAAGGCGTCGGCGAGGTCCGAATTACAATGCATTACGTAGACGACGAACTCATCTGGAGCGCGCTGCTATTGTCTGTGCCGGCCTTCTTCATCACAGGACTCGTCATCGACCAGATGACTCGACGCTCAGAGGACGTAATGGGCGAACAGCGCCCCGACGAAAAGCCCTGAGACAGCACCTAGGCCGATCCATAGTCCGATCCGGAAAGGGGGGAAGTTGTGCCGAGGTACGGACATCGATTGGTGGATCCACAGCAGCACCATGATTACGAGCCACGGATCGAAAAGGGCCAGAGGCAGCACGCCGAACAGGATCGCCACCAGCGCACCGGAAATGAGTTCCCTGCGACTGCCCAACTCTTCCGGTGAGAAGTACAACAGGCCGGATAGCAGCATCAGACATATCATCGGGGTCAAAAGCGAGTCTTGGCCTTCCGGGGTGCTTAGAAAAGAGAGCGCTTCGAACTTGTAGGACCTGAGTGGGGAGCAGGCCAGTACGAATCCGAGCAGGCTGGGCACCGCAACGGGCCAAAGCGGCTGGCTGTCCCACTTCACGAAGATGCGGCTATTGCACTACCCAATGAAGGCTGCGAGTTCCAACCGATAGGTTTTCTTTAGATTTCTTGACCTCAGGTTAACATGGCAAAGGGAGAAATCGTGCTTGGATGCCTCGCTCCGCACCCTCCTCACGTGGTGTATGCGGAGAACCCCGAGCAGAACGAGCCGTTCTCAGAGGGCGGCTGGGAGACCCTGCGATGGGGCTACCACAGACTGGCTCGCAAGTTGAAGGACATCGACTACGACTGCATGGTCGTCCTGACTCCTCACTGGATGACATATGTGGGAACTCACTTCCTCGGCCTTGAGCGCTTCCAGAACATCAGCGTCGATCCGATATTCCCTAACCTGTTCAGGTACCACCACGACATACAGGTGGACGTCGAACTTGCTGAGGCGATGCACGATTCGGCAGCCGAGTCTGGAATCATCACCAAGATGATGCGCAACCCGGACTTCAGGGTCGACTACGGAACCATTGTCAGTTGCCATATGCTCAACCCACAGTGGGACAAACCTGTGGTTACAATCTCATCAAATCGCTCGACACATTACTACTCGAATGAGGTGATGAACGAGCAGGCCGCCGCACTGGGTGAGGCTGTGATGAAGGCAATCGAGGAAAGTGGCAAGAGGGTCGTGCTGGTCGCCAGCCACTCTCTCTCCCACAGGCACTTCGTCAGCGAGGCCCCGCTGCCGGAGGACATGTCACGCGAGCACATCTACAATCACAGCCAGTACGTCTGGGACATGAAAATAGTACAGATGCTCCGAGA
>JAKUUP010000027.1 GCA_022447095.1 Candidatus Thalassarchaeum betae | reverse complement strand
GGTAACCGGAGATGTTCACGATCATGACTGTCCCTCACTCTGGAGGCACGATCTCGAGTTCAGTGCTGCGGTTGGTTATCTCGGCGAAAATCTCCGCTACGAACTCATCCAATACGACCCCGTTGCGCTGGTTGTTGTTACGCCCCCTAATCGAGACAGTGCCGTTGGCCGATTCCTCGTCGCCGATAATCACCATGTAGGCTGGACGCAGCGTCCGGTGGAGACGGATCTTCTTGCCTATGGTGCTGTCGGAATCGTCCACCCTCACCCGTACTCCAGCCTGCTCGAGCGCCTCTGCCACCCTCGCAGCGTGCTGCTTGTGCTTCTCTGAGATGGTGATAACCTGCACCTGCACCGGCGAGAGCCAGGTCGGGAAGCTGCCAGCCCAGTGCTCGGTCAGGAAGGCTACGAACCTCTCATGGGTCGAGAGCGGGGCGCGGTGGATGACGAAGACCTCGCCGTTCTCCGCACCGGTCTCGTCCTTGTAGGTCAGCGTGAACCTCTCCTTGGCGGCGAAGTCGAGCTGAATGGTGGACATCGACTCCTCCCTGCCCAGCAGCGTGGTGAACTGGATGTCGACCTTGGGCCCGTAGAAAGCGGCCTCGCCGACGGTCTCGACATAGGGCACCCCTAGACCGTCCAGTATCTGCCTGAGGTGATTCTCGGTGGCCGCCCAGTTCTCGGGCTGGTCGATGTACTTGTCAGGGGCCTCGGGGTCCCAGAGGGATAATTGGAAGTGGTAGTTCTCGAACCCGAAGGCGGCGTAGTAGTCCTGCACCATGCGAATGTTGTCAGCGAACTCCTGAGCGACCTGTTCTAGGGTGCAGTAGATGTGCGCGTCGTTCATCGACAGCATCCGTACCCGGAGCAGTCCTGCCAGAGTGCCTGAGAGCTCGTTGCGGTACACCGTGCCGTACTCTGCGATGCGCATCGGCAGGTCGCGGTAGGAGCGCTTCTTGTTCCGGTAGATGAGGTGGTGCATCGGGCAGTTCATCGCCTTCAGGTAATAGGTCCCGTCGTCCATCTCCATCGGGGGGTACATCGAATCAGCGTAGTGAGGCAGGTGCCCGCTGGCCTCGAACAGCTGCTGCTTGGCCAGTACCGGGGTGGTCACCCTGACGTAGCCGTAAGCCTCCTCGGTCTCGATTGCGAAGCGCTCGATCTCGGATTTGAGGATCTCGCCGTTGGGCAGCCAGACCGGCAGACCCCTGCCGATCAACTCGTCAATCATGTAGAGTTCCATCTCCTTGCCTATCTTCTTGTGGTCGCGCTTGGCAGCCTCCTCGAGTTGGCGCACGCGCTCCTGGAGCGCCTCCTTGGTCGGGTAGCACATCCCGTAGATGCGAACCAGCGACTCACGACTCGAGTCGGCTCGCCAGTAGGCTTGGCTGGTGCTGGTGAGCCTGAACCAGCGCAGATGAGCGGTGCTGGGCACGTGAGGGCCCCGGCACAGGTCAACGAAGTCACCCTGCCTGTAGGCGGAAGAGCCGACATCGTGTCCAATCTTGTCGTCCATGATCTCGAGCTTGAACGGATTGCCGCCGAACATCTCGCGCAACGTGTCGTTGCCGTGCTCCTCCCGTTCGATGACGAGGTTCTGCTTGACGAGCGCCTTCATGCGCTTCTGGATGGCACGCAACTCCTCGTCCCCGATTGGGTCCATGTGGAAGTCGTAGTAGAAGCCGTGCTCGATAGGAGGGCCGATGGTCGGCCTAGCGTTCGGGTGCAGTTCTGTGACTGCCTGGGCCAGCAGATGGGCGCAGGAGTGGCGGAGGATGTAGAGGCCGGCCTCGGAAGCGCCGTCTATCGGTTCGACGCTGCAGTCCGCCTCAAGAACATGTGAGAAGTCCCGCTCGACGCCGTCGACGAGCGCTGCGACGGCTCCGTGTTTGCGTCCATGGACGTTCAAGACGACGTCTCCCACCGTGGTGCCCACCGCGTACGAGTGGGACTCTTCGCCCCCCACGTCAACGGAGATCATCGACATTCACGGTACCCTCGACGCATTGGCCGAGGCGCATCGGATATGAAGCCCTCTCGCGAAAAACAGGCCGTAGGCCTGAATCATTCGAGTACGAACTGGGTCCCAGCGGTGCCAGCCACCATGCCCTCGAGGTCCGAGAGCGCTCCTATCACGGCCCTTCCCCCAGACCTACGGACGAAGTCGCAGGCCGCCTCCACCTTGGGCCCCATCGAACCCTCCTCGAAGTCATGCAGTTCCATTTCCTCCGGAGTAGCCCGCTCAATCCTGCGAGCGCCCTCGGTACCCCAGTCTAGGTAGACACCATCGGTGTCGGTGGCGAGAATCAGTAGGCCGGCGTCCAGCTCGAAGGCCAGCAGAGCGCTGGCTCTGTCCTTGTCGATTACAACCTCAACACCTTCCAAGGTCCCGTCGGGCTTGTACACGGTCGGAATCCCACCCCCTCCGGCGCAGATCACCGTGGTCCCGTTCTCTAGGAGCCAGTGTATCGGCCTCATTTCGAAAATCCTCTGGGGCTCTGGAGAAGCGACGACCCTGCGCCAGTGCTCGCCATCCGGGGCCACACTCCACCCCCTCTCCTCAGCAAGGGCCTTCGCCTCCTCCTCGCTGTACACCGGACCGATGGGCTTTGTCGGGTTGTCGAAGGCGGGATCCTCAGGGTCGACCTCGACCATGGTCAGGATAGTCGCCAACGGCTCCTCCATGGGGAGCAGGTTGCCGAGTTCCTGCTCGATCATGTAACCGATCATCCCTTCGGTTTGAGCCCCGAGGATGTCCAGCGGATACTCCTCGACCTCTGTGTAGGCGGCTGACTGCAGAGAGAGCAGGCCGACTTGAGGTCCGTTACCATGCGAGACGACCAACTGGTAGTCATGCGCTAGCGGAGCCAGCGACTTAGCCGCTATCGCCACGTTCTCACGCTGGATCTCAGCCGTCATCGGCTGCCCGCGCTGCAGTAGGGCGTTGCCTCCCAGTGCCACCACGACCCTCATGAGAACGGCGCGGAAGCGTGAACCGATAAGAACACGCGCCCTTTGGACCGGTCATGGTGCGTCTTGGGCTGTTGGCCAATCCTGACGCTGGTTTGGGTGGAAGGCTGGGTCTGAAGGGCTCCGACGGTCAGGCAGAACTGGCGCGTTCACTAGGGGCCCAGGATCGCTCAGGACCACGTATGACCACCATGCTCGTACACTTCTCAAAATTGCATCGAGCTGGCTTCGATGACGTCGAATGGCTAACCAGCGAAGGCAGGATGGGAACGCAGTGGATCCCAGGGGGAGCCAACATCGGCACAGTGAGCACTGTTCACACCTCTTCAGGGAAAACCACCTCTTCCGACACCGCGAAAGCGGTCGCGGCCTTGCTTGACGCTGGAATCGAGTTGCTGGTATACGCTGGTGGCGATGGCACCACACGCGACATCGTCGCTGCGTTGGAGTCTGCCGGCCATCCGAAGACCCCCATCATCGGAGTGCCGACCGGCGTCAAGATGCACTCAGGATGCTTCGCCGCCTCGCCCAAGGCCGCAGCAGAGGTTCTCTCTGCGTGGCTCAACGACGACTTGCTGTTGGCCAGTACCGAGGTACTTGACCTCGACGAGGAGAGATATCGGGCCGGAGAGTGGGTCGTGCAACTTTACGCCGAGGCGATTACGCCGGCTAGCCCGCGCTGGATGCAAGGCTCGAAGCAGCTCATCGAGGCTGCCGATGAGGATGACATTACAGAGGGACTGGCCGACCATATAGGAGAACTCCTGATCACTGATGATCGACTGATTATCTGGGGTTCCGGCGGCACCTTGAGGACAATTGGCGAGACGAACGGCTTCGAGCCGACAAACCTCGGCATCGACGCGACGGTGGGTCCGGAACAGGTCGGCACCGACCTCGACGAAACCGGCCTACTGGGAATCATTTCTTCCCACTCGGGCCCAGTCACTCTGTTGCTTTCGCCGATGGGAGGTCAAGGCTTCTTGATCGGCAGGGGCAATCTGCAACTCTCGCCCGAGGTCCTCCGTGCTGTGGGAATCGACAACATACTCGGGGTAGTCACTCCGGCCAAACTGCTCACGGTCAGGACACTGAGGATTGAGACAGGCGACGAGGCGCTTGATGCGGAGTTCGCCGCCAAGCGCTACATGAAGGTCCTACAGGGCTATCGCACTACCCGAGTTCTGCCGGTATCGGTCGACTAAACCTCTTGACCGCAAGCAGCCATGAGGAGGCCGAGGAAAGGCGGACTGGGCCGGCCCGGCCGCGACTTGAACTCCGGGTGGTACTGGGTCCCAACGAAGAAAGGATGCCCATCGAGTTCCATTATCTCGCAGCGTTGGCCGGTCTCGTCCTTGCCCACGTACTTCAGACCCGCCTCCTCGATCTGCTCGATGAGTTCTGGATTGACCTCGTAGCGGTGCCTGTGACGCTCGTCGACGTGATCAGCCCCGCCGTACAGCCGGCGCATCTTGCAGTCATCGACTAGGAACGGCGTCGGCTTGGTGCCGAGACGCATCGTCCCGCCCATGTGGGTCTTGGATATCTCCGGCATGAACACGACCGCAGGGTGGGCCGTGTCCTCGTCGAACTCGGTTGAATTGGCTCCCTCCATGTCGAGCACGTTGCGGCAGAACTCGATGGTCGCCACTTGAAGTCCCAGACACACGCCCAGATATGGGACATCGTTCTTCCTCGCGTACTCGGCCGCCTTGATCTTGCCCTCTATGCCGCGGATGCCGAAGCCTCCCGGAACCAGAATCCCGTCAGCACCCTTCAGAAGCTCCCAGGCCGCAGCGTGAACCTCGGGGTCGGCGCTGGCCGTCTGGTCGTCGAGATCGGCCGACTCTATCCAGTCGATCACCAGTTTGCGTCCTACTGCATAGGACGAGTGCTGCAGCGCCTTGATGACGCTGAGGTATGAATCTGAGAGCCCCGTGTACTTCCCGACAGTGGCGATGTGGACCTCCTCGGCGGGGTTGTCGACGCGGTCGGCCATCGCCTTCCAGTCATCCAGAAGAGGGCGCTCGGACGGTAGTTCGAACCCGAAGAGCCCAGAGAGGACGCCGCTGACGCCCTGCTCCTCCAGCATCATCGGGACTCTGTAGATGTTTGAGACGTCGTGCGCGGACACCACCGCTTCCTCGGAGACGTGGCAGAAGGCAGCGAGTTTCGCCCTGGTTTCATCCTGCAGCGGCTTGGCCGACCTGCACACGAGTATGTCCGGGATTATTCCAAGCCCGCGCAACTCCTTCACAGTGTGCTGGGTAGGTTTAGTCTTCTGCTCTCCAACCGGCCCCATGACAGGAACTAGGCTGACGTGGACGAAACAAATGTTCTCACGCCCGACCCTGAACTGGAATTGGCGCAAGGCTTCGACGAAGGGAGCGCTCTCGATATCCCCCACCGTACCGCCGAGTTCTATGACACAGACATCGGGAGAACCGTTGTCGCCATCGCTAGGCACGTGCGCAACCCTCTCGATCCACTCTTGGATCTCATTGGTGATGTGAGGGATGACTTGCACAGTCTTTCCAAGGTAGTCGCCGCGACGCTCCCGTTCGACCACAGCCGCGTAGACCTTCCCTGTGGTGATGTTGTTGTCCCTCGTCAGAGCGACATCTAGGAACCTCTCGTAGTTACCAAGGTCCAAGTCGACTTCTCCCCCGTCATCGAGCACAAAGACCTCACCGTGTTCGAATGGGCTCATGGTCCCGGCATCGACGTTCAGGTAGGGGTCAATCTTGATCGAAGTGACGCGCAGTCCCGCGGATTTGAGCAAAACTCCCATGCTACTCGCAGTGACTCCTTTGCCTAGTCCAGACAGCACGCCTCCCGTGACCACGACATATCTCATGCAATCAACGGGGTCTGAAGCCGTTGAGCCTTGCATATCAAGGTTGGCTATGAAAATCAGATGCCCGACTACTCCATGTTCAAGTATCGTCTGAATTCCCGAGGAGCATGGCGGAACCTCCCGGCGATAGGATTCTCGTCACAGGTGCTTTGGGCCAGATTGGTAGCGATCTCGTGGAAGCCCTGAGAACCCGCCACGGGACAGACAAAGTCATCGCCTCAGATGTGCGAGAGGTTCCCGGCCACCCGTTCCTCGAAGACGGCCCCTTCCGCCTCCTCAGCGTGCTCGACGGCGATGGGATGGATGCTGCTGTGAGGGAGGAACAAGTGGGCACGATATACCACCTCGCCGCTATTCTCTCAGCCACCGGGGAGAAGATGCCAGAGCTCTGCCAAAGAGTGAATGTGGGAGGAACTATTTGCGTGCTGGAGGTAGCTAGGAACTACGGCCTCCGTGTTTTCGCACCTTCCTCTATAGCCGTCTTCGGCCCCGACTGCCCAAGTCTTGCCCCTCAAGAGGCTCCGCTGAACCCGACCACTAACTACGGCAGGACCAAGGTCACCGGCGAGGTGATGGCCGTGAACTATTGGAAGCAGTACGGAGTGGACGCCCGTGGTATCAGATACCCCGGACTCATTTCGTGGAAGGCTCCAGCTGGTGGGGGCACGACTGACTACTCCGTGGAGATCTTCCACGCTGCTTTGAAAAACGGTCACTACGAATGCTTCGTCCGTGCTGATACCCATCTGCCGATGATGTATATCGACGACGCGATCAGAGCCACCACCGACCTGATGGAAGCCCCTGTCGAGTCGATAGGTCCGGCCCGAGGCGGGTACAACATCTCGGGACCGTCGTTCTCTGCCCAAGAACTGGCCGATGCAATTGCAGAGAGAGTCGATGGCTTCACCTGCGACTTCGTCCCAGACGAGCGTCAGGTGTACGCCGATTCATGGCCCAATACCGTTGATGATTCCGCGGCGCGTGAGGATTGGGGCTGGGAGTCGGAGTACGATATTGATCGGTTGGTTGATGAGATGCTCGACAAACTGAGTACTCAGTCCTGATCCATCTCACTTTGCCAGTCCGGTGTCTGGGCATCTTGCTTGGCCCACAGAACATCGTCGATCCTCAGGACGCTGTTAGCCGCCTCGGTTGCCCCAGCGAGTGCGTGACGGGCCACGAACAGCGGATCCATGACCCCAACTTCGTCCATTCTGACCTTCTCTCCCGAAATCACATTCATCCCTATCCAAGCCCCATTCTCGGAGTCTGCTGCTTGAGCTGCTGAGAGGGCCAGTATCTCGTCGATGGGGTCGAGCCCCGAGTTCTCGGCGAGAGTACGGGGCACGATCTCCAGTGCGGCGGCGTAAGCCTCAATCGCCAGTTGCTCGCGACCGGCCTGGCTGGGTGCGAATGCTCGCAGGTGGCGGGCTAGATGAGTTTGTGATGCCCCCCCTCCAGGAAGCATTCGGGAGTCTTTTGAGAGTCTGTGAGCGACTCCAAGAGCGTCGTCGAAGGCCCGCCGAACCTCCTCTCTGACTGTCGATGATGAGCCTCGGATCAGAACCGTCATCGCTCCGCCTGCGGAACCGTCTATCCTAGTGTGCTTGATTCCGGAGAACGTCTGCTCCGAACGACTGGAGTAGGTACCAACGTCATCTCCCTTTATTCTGCGCGCATCGCGAACCATTGCGGAGCCAGTGATCCGAGCCAGCCGCTCAAGATCCTCACGCTCAAAGCGGCGATATGCTGTGATACCCGCATCGGTTAGCATGGTCGCAGACTCTTCGGCGATGCCGTCACGGACCACCAGCAGATCAACACCAAGGGACCTGAGCAACTCGACCTGTTCCTGGAGTCTTTGGCGCGCGCGTTCATGAAAACCGCGCAGTGCACCTGCACTGGTGACCTCAATCGATGCGTCGAACTCTAATTTGGCGTTCTCTAATCCACCATCAATGATGGCTACTCTTCCGCCGTCCGAGTTGGCGGGGGTGGCCATGTCCATCCTCGACTTAGCGAGCACCATACCATGTACGATCTCAGACTCCCTCGCACTACCGTCCTTGATCATCAGACGTTTCACTCTGAGCCTCTCCAGATCAGCGCCACCTTCCTCGCCTGCCAGCGCGTCAGCAGCCTCCAAAGCCATGTCAGTCAGATGGGCGGTGAGCGATGAGTCTACCTTCCCTGCCAGAGAGGTCGCCACCACGGCGCGACTATCCGCTTGGTCTTGCGATGAGCGTGCAACACGCTCCATCTCCGCTAGGGCCTCATCGAGGGCGATCTGGTAACCATTCATGATTACGGAGGGATGCACTCCCGAGCGAACCAACTCGAGCGCGTTCTGCAGCATCTCGGATGTCAGGATGACCGTGGTTGTAGTCCCGTCACGCGCCGCCCGGTCTTGGGCAGAAGAAGTGGATATCAGGAGCCGAGCGGTCGGATGCTCGACCTTAGCGGTCTCCAGCACCGTCACGCCGTCGTTGGTCACAGTGGCCGAACCACCTTCCTCCACCAGCATCTTGTCGAGCCCACGTGGACCTAGGGTGGAGCGGACGGCCCCAGCTAGGGCCACAGCCGCTTCGACGTTGTTAACCAGAGCTGAACGTCCGTGCAGGCGATCAGTGTCCTCTAAGGCCACTTCATGCTCTGATTCGACCATAGCGAATCGCCGAACCACAGCCTTGCTTTGAACTCGACCGTTGAGCGCGGCATCTCACTCGTGCGTGCGTGCGCGACCGTGCGGTTCATATACGACAGCACTATCGCACTATACAACCTCAGGTTGAGTAGTGGTATCAGATGTCTGGAAGCGAGCGTGATGAGTGGGCTGACGACATGTTCGCAGAGATGGCTAGGATGTTCGAGCAGATGGGCATGTCAATCGACATCAAGGCGCTCGAGGCGATGATGAACCAGATTCGCGAGCAGTTCGAGCAGATGGGTATCGACCCCACGAAACTGTCGCATTCTCAGTTCAAGGTCGACACTAACACCGACCCCGAGGAGTTCCGCCGAATCATGGAGTCAATGCTCAACGGCCCCGATGGGATTTCCGAGTTGCTGAAGAACATGGGAGTCAACATACAGGTCAACAGTCCCGGCGATGCCGAGGCCGAGGCAGAAGAGACCGAGGAATCAGATGTCTCGGACTTGCCTGAGGAGGATATCTATGTTCATGACGGGAGGATGTCGGTCACCATCGATATCTCGAGATTTCTCGACATCAGACCAGAGGACGTGGAACTCGTCCTTAGCAGCGGCGGAGAGGTCCTCCAACTGATGAGAAAGACCCAGCCGCGCCCCTTCAAGCGCTTCATACTGCCAGAGGCTGTTGGACAGATAGTTGAGTGGGAACTCAACAACGGCATCCTCGACATCAAACTCGATTTGATCTGAGGCATTGAAAGAGAGCAATTGGAGGAATAGGAATGAGTGGACCGGTAATAGGAATCGATTTGGGAACTACAAACAGCTGTGTCGCAACGCTCGAGGGCGGACAAGCGGTGGTGATACCGAACTCCGAGGGCGCAAGAACGACTCCGAGCGTGGTGGCCTTCGATAAGAACGGCGAGAGATTGGTCGGAGTTACGGCCAAGCGCCAAGCTGTGACCAACTCCGAGAGGACCATCCTCTCGGTCAAGCGAGAGATGGGTACTGACTGGAACAAGGAGATCGATGGCGACAACTACACACCTCAGGAGATATCTGCCTTCATTCTACAAAAACTCAAGTCCGACGCCGAGGAATATCTCGGAATGGAAGTCAAGCAAGCCGTCATCACTTGTCCCGCTTATTTCACCGACGCTCAGAGGAAAGCAACCCAGGACGCTGGCAGGATAGCTGGACTCGAGGTGCTCCGCATCATCAATGAGCCCACCGCAGCCGCGCTGGCGTACGGCGTCGACAAGGAAGAGGACCAGACTATCTTGGTATTCGACCTCGGCGGCGGGACCTTCGATGTCTCGGTTCTCGAGATTTACCAGGTCGACGGCCAGCCTCAGATCGAGGTCAAGGCCACCAGCGGCGACAACCGCCTCGGCGGTGACGACTTCGACAATGCCATCGTCGATTGGATCGTTGTCGAGTTCAAGAAGTCATCAGGCATCGACCTATCCAAGGACCTCCCGGCTATGAGCCGACTGCGAGAGGCCGCCGAGAAGGCCAAGACTGAACTTTCGGGGACTACCTCAACTCAGGTCAACCTCCCCTACATCACCTCGGTGGACGGCCAGCCGGAGCACCTCGATCTAACTCTCTCTCGAGCCAAGCTCGAGGATCTGATCAGCGGTTTCGTAGCCCGGACCATGGGGCCGACCCGCCAGGCAATCAAAGACTCAGGAGTCAAGAAGGGAAGCATCGACAAAGTACTCCTCGTCGGCGGCTCCACCCGAGTCCCAGCCGTTCAGAAGGCGATTGAAGAGGAGGTAGGAAAGGCCCCCTTCAGGGGAATCAACCCCGATGAGGCTGTCGCCGTCGGCGCGGCCCTGCAGGCCGGCATCATCGTCGGAGACGAGGGTGTTACCGACGTACTCCTGCTGGATGTGACGCCACTGACTCTCGGAATTGAGACTCTCGGCGGCGTAATGACGACCATGATTGAGCGCAACACGACGATCCCGACCCGTCGCTCCGAGAACTTCTCGACAGCCGCCGACAACCAGCCGGCTGTAGAGGTCCACGTTCTTCAGGGAGAGCGCGAGTTCGCAAAGGACAACACCACGCTCGGACGATTCCACCTGATGGGAATCCCGCCAGCGCCACGTGGAATCCCGCAGATCGAGGTCACCTTCGACATCGATGCCAATGGCATAGTAGACGTTTCTGCCAAGGACCTGGGAACAGGCACTGAGCAGTCAATCAAGATCGAGAGCCAGACCTCCCTCTCTGAGGACGAGATCAAGCAGAAGATCACCGATGCGGAGAAGTTCGCCAAGGATGACAAACTACGCAGAGCGGGAATCGACCTAATCAACACCGCAGACAGCATAGTCTACCAGACCAAGCGCATGCTAGATGACGCCGGTGAGAAGCTCGGTGATCTCGACACAGACCCAGTCCACAGCAAGCTCGACGAGTTGAGGACGCTGATCACTAAGGAGGACGGGGAGACCACCATCGAGGTCGAGGACCTTGATGAGGCCGCTGTCCAGGCCAAGATCAGTGAAGTCGAGCAGGAGATGCACGGCGTCTCAACCAAACTGTACGAGGCTGCCGCCGCTGAGATGGCCGAACAGCAGGCCGAGGACGGCGACGAGGACGTCGTCGAGGCCGACTTTGAGGTCGTAGATTCAGACGACGACGAGTGATCAACCTTCGGTAATCAATCTGTGAAGAGTCCGAACGTGGACACCCGAGACACCGAACTGAAACAGTGGGTTAGCCCCCTCGGAGCGGGCCTTCGAACCGGGACCCCATGCGGTTCCAGCAATGTCAAGGTGCACCCAGGGGATCTTGTCCGCATCCTCGTTGAAGCCGCGGTGCGGCACGAAGAACTCGAGGAACGAGGCCGCAGTGTTCGATGAGCCCGCGCCCCCACCGATCGAGCCGTTCCGGATGTCGGCGAACGCCGAGTCGGTCATGTACTTGCGGAACTGGGCGTTCAGAGGCATGCGCCATACCGCTTCGCCGGACCTGTTAGCAGCCTTCCGGACTCGCTTGCCGATGTCCTCTTCATTGGCCCACATTCCAGTGATCTGATTACCCAGTGCAACCACGATGGCACCGGTCAGCGTGGCGAGGTCGACGATGTACTCGGGGTCGAGCTCTCCGGCCTTCCACAGCCCATCGGCGAGGACGTTGCGGCCCTCGGCATCGGTGCTGAACACCTCGATGGTCTTGCCAGAGTAGGTCTCAAAGACATCACCCGGCCGATAAGCGCCGGATCCAGGCATGTTCTCGGCTATGCAGGTTATCCCATTCACCCGACGCTCGTAACCGGTTGCATGCAGGGATTCCATGAGTCCGAAGACTGTCGCAGCCCCACACATGTCGTATTTCATGTCCCACATGCCCTTGGACGGTTTGATCGAGATCCCCCCTGTATCGAATGTGATGCCCTTGCCGACGATGCACGGTCGCTGTACGCCCTCGTCGGCGTCTGGATTGAGGGTGAAAAGGACCATGCAGGGCTTCCTGTCGCTGCCCTTGCCGACGTTAATCAGACCACCCATGCCGAGCTCGTGCAACTTGTCCCAGTCATAGACCTCCACGATCACGTTGTCCTTTCCATCTGCCCATTCGACAGCTCTGCGGGCATACTCCATCGGGTACAGCACGTTAGCAGGCTCGTTGCCGAGGTCGCGAGCTAGGTGGACCCCACCGACAATCGA
>JAKUUP010000026.1 GCA_022447095.1 Candidatus Thalassarchaeum betae | reverse complement strand
AAGCCCCTCAAGCGCAACGGCTCCGCAAGCCTCTGGGATATGGGTGATGGGATTTTGCTGGTTGAATACCACAGCAAGATGAATGCGGTGGACCCATTCATAGTGGAGATGCTGGTCGACGCGGTCGACCTCGCCGAGTCAGAGGGCTGGAAGGGAATAGTGATCGGCAACGACGCCCCAAACTTCTGTGCCGGGGCTAACCTCGGGCTGGTATTGTTCGCAGTCAACCTCGCCGCCTGGAAAGACGTCGAGGATTTCATTGCGGCTGGTCAGGATGCTTACAGTCTCATCAAGTACTGCGAAATCCCGGTCGTCGCGGCCCCAGCAGGGATGTGTCTGGGCGGCGGCGCCGAGATTCTCATGCACTGCGATTCCATAGTGGCGCATTGTGAGAGCTACATCGGGTTGGTCGAGGTCGGAGTCGGGATAATCCCGGCCTGGGGCGGTTGCAAGGAGCTGATGGGCCGCCTACGCGACTTCGACCTAGTTGAGGAAGGGCCAATGCCTCCTGTAATGAAAGCATTCGAATACATTGGCACAGCACAAGTCGCCAAGTCAGCTGAGCAGGCTCGCTCCATGGCCTTCCTCGCTCCGGACGATAAAATCACGATGAACAGGGACCGCCTTCTCGCTGATGCCAAGGCACGCGTCCTCGAGATATCAGAGGGCTACGAGCCGCCCGAGCCGCGGACGTACAACCTCCCGGGCCCGAGCGGCAGGACGGCGCTCCAGCTCGCGGTCAAGGATCTCGCGCTGTCCGGCCAAGCAACTCCTCACGACGTCGTGGTAACCAACGAGTTGGCCTGGATCCTTTCCGGAGGGGACACCGACATGACTGAAACCGTCGATGAGGACGACATCCTCTCTATGGAGAGGGAAGCAATAGTCAAGCTCGGCCGTCACGAGGACTCCCTGGCTCGTATGGAGCATATGTTGGCTACCGGGAAACCGTTGAGGAACTGAGGTGAGGAAATGGTAGTCTGGGATCCACCAATCAGGGATTATCAATTCCTGTATCACGAGCTCTTGCCGGCAATCGAGACCGTCCAACGACTAGGTTACACCGACTTCGACGCCGACTTCCTAGACAGTCTGATTGAGGGGTGGGCGACCCATTGTGAGGAAGTTTGGCTCCCCATCAACCAGCTCGGTGACAGCGAGGGACTCAAGTTCGAAGACGGCAAAATCACCATGCCCCAGGAGTTCAAGGACGCCTACCACCAGGGTATCGACGAAGGTTGGCTGTCCACTACATGCGATCCGGAGCACGGCGGTATGGGCGTACCACTCTTCTTCCAGGCAGTGACATGGGCGGAGTTCGGAACTTCGGCCTGTATGGCACTAAGCGTACTTCCGGCGCTTTCAATTGGGGTCTACGAAGTGCTAGTGAAGCATGGCAGGCAGGACCTGATCGACCACTTCGCTACAAACATGGCATCCGGAATTTGGTCTGGAACCATGTGCTTGACGGAGCCCCATAGTGGGACCGATCTCGGCATCATAGAGACCAAGGCCATCCCTCAGGAAGACGGTTCCTATCGGATATCGGGGTCGAAGTGCTTCATCACCTACGGCGAGCATGACATGGCCGAGAATATCGTCCACCTCGTTCTGGCCAAGGCACCGGGGGGTGGAGAAGGAACCCGTGGAATATCCCTATTCTTGGTGCCGAAGTTCCTCCCAGATGACTGGAAGTCGGGCGGGTTGGACGGCATTTCACACAGTCTCTCCTCCGAGCACAACGGCGTGATCTGCTCGGGTACCGAGGAGAAGATGGGCCTCCATGCATCACCGACGTGTGTGATGTCGTTCGAGCAGAGTACCGGCTGGCTGGTCGGCCCTCTGCACGGCGGAATGCCTCTGATGTTTGAGATGATGAACAGAGAGCGCCTAGCAACCGGACTCATGGGCGTGGGCCTCGCGCATGCAGCGTATGTCAACTCTCTCGCATGGGCACGCGAGCGCCGTCAGGGCAGGAGTTTGAGGGGGATACAAGAACCTCATGAGGCCGCCGACAATATCCTCGTGCATCCTGATGTCCGCAGGATGCTCCTTGAGGCCAAGGTGAACAATGAGGGTTGCAGGGCGCTGGCGGCTTGGATAGGTCTCCTGCTCGATCAGATGCACAGCGACGACCCCGAGGAGGCCGAGATGGCAACCGCTCTGGTCGCCCTGTTCACTCCCATCGCCAAGGCCCATTTCACAGACCTAGGTTGCGAGACATGCTCTACTGCTATGCAGGTCATGGGAGGAGCCGGCTACATCAGCGAATATGGGGTCGAGCAGTTCTATCGTGACGTACGTATCAGTAAGATTTGGGAGGGGACCAATGGAATACAAGCCCTCGATCTGGCAGGGCGCAAGATCACACAAGACTTCGGCAAGAACCTGCGGTACCTGATGTGGCCGCTGACCGAGTTCATCGAGGAGAACCGCGACACACCAGGGATGGCCGAATTCAACAAACCGCTTCACCAAGGAGTCCGTGGGCTTCAACAACTCACACTTCTGATGATCGCAGAGGGGATGGCAAACCCAAATTTCCTCGCTGCCGGTGCTACTGATTACTGCAGATACATGAGCAACATCCTACTCGGATACATGTGGGCAAAGATGGCGAAACTCAGCCTTGAGAAGAAAGGTGACCCCTTCTACGACGCCAAGTTGGCCAGTGCCCGATTTTTCTTCAAGCGAATATTCCCTGAGACTGTGGGTCTCGCGGCTAAGATACAATCAGGACCCAAGTCCCTTATGGATTACCCAGCGGAGATGTTTTGATGTCCGATGGGAAGGCGAGTCGAAGCCTCACGATGCGCTTCGAGCGTTCCACCAAGAGGGCATTCGAACTGCCGACCAGACCCTCGAACGAGAAGTTGCTTGAGATGTACGCTCTGTACAAGCAAGCGAACGAGGGTGACTGTGAGGGAAAACCCCGCGGGGGCCTCAGAGAACGCGCCAAGTGGAAGGCCTGGAAGAGCGTTGCAGGAACTACCGAGGCGGATGCCATGCAGAGGTACTGCGAGATCGTGGACCAGCTGATGGGGTAGTCCCATGCCGATAGATGAAAGCAAGCTGGATGCGGAGTTCAAGGGGCTTCGAGGGCCGGTCAAGTTCAGACTGTTTTCATTGGTATCTATGCCCTCAGCTAGATTCGTGGGCCTTCGTTTGGACCGTATCGACAGCGAGGCTTGTATCACCTCAATTCCAGGGGGTTGGCGCTCGCAGAACCCGTTCAAAACAATGTATTGGGCCGCACAAGGTATGGGGGCAGAACTGGCGACCGGTGCAGCGCCATTTGCCATGGCCCGGTCCATGCCCGAGAAACTACGAATGTTCGTGGTGGGCACCGAGGCCACATTCGGCAAGCGGGCCAAGGGCCGAATCAAGTTCACCTGCGATGAGGTCTCGGCCGCGCGCAACGCCATAGAGCAGAGCCGGGTCAGCGGCGAATCGGTCGAGTGCGACCTCAGATCCATCGGCAGGGATTCCTCAGGGGACGTGGTTTCCGAATGGGTATTCAAGTGGAACTTTCTTGTGACGGAGAAGAGGTGAGAGATTGATCAGTACCAGATTCACAAAGGATGCAGGCGTGAGGTACCCGATCATATGCGGGGCGATGTATCCTTGCTCCAACCCGGAGTTAGTGGCTGCAGCCGCAGAAGGTGGAGGCCTAGCGATAATGCAACCCGTCTCAATGACTTACGTGCATGGGTGGGACCTAAGAGAGGGGATACGCTACATGCGCACCCTGACAGACAAACCGATTGGGTTCAATGCACTCATCGAGAAGGGCAGCAAGAAGTACTTCGAGAAGATGAACGGCTGGATCGACATCGCGCTTGAGGAAGGCATCCGCTTCTTCGTCACTTCTTTGGGCAAGCCCGATTGGGTGTGCGAGAAGGTTCACGCCTACGGTGGCGTGGTATACCACGACGTGACAAACCGCAAGTGGGCAGAGAAGGGCAAGGAGTGCGGGGTCGATGGACTGATTTGCGTCAACGATCGTGCTGGGGGGCACCTCGGACCGACTTCCATGGAGGAGATGTACGACGAACTGTCTGACATGGGAATGCCTCTGATTTGCGCGGGAGGCATAGGAAGCGAAGAGGAACTTAACAGAGCCCTTGAGATCGGCTACGACGGCGTTCAGATGGGAACGAGGTTCATCGCCACCACCGAGTGCAACACCCCAGAGGACTACAAAGAGGCCATAGTCGATGCAGGAGAGGAAGACATCACTTGGACCAATCGGCTTACAGGAGTACCGATATCAGTGATCAAATCCCCGGGTTTCCGACAAGAAAACTCCTGGCTGATACGCAAACTCCTGCATAGCAGGTTCAAGCACACAGCTAGGATGATGTTGAATGCAAACTCGTTCATCCGTCTGAGGTACCTCTCGAGGAGCAAGAGCAAGAACACCGCGAAGAAGAAGAAGTTCTACTCTGCGGGAAAGAGTGTCGAGACGGTGCGCAGCATCGAGTCGGCGACCGTGATCATGCGCCGCTTGGGCGAGTCCTTGGATTCCAACCCGAGACTCACCGGCGAATCACTGGAAAAATGGCATTCAGAGGACGCGGCTGTTTAGTTGCTGGGCATCGCCAACGACACCGAATCCGTACTCCTCTTCGAGCGCGCGGGACACCAGTCTGAAGTCCGAGTCACGTGTGGCGACTAGGATGCTGCCGACGTTGTTGATGCTGGTAGAAGAGAGGAGTGCGGCGTCGCACATGATGTCGCGGTCCCCCTTTTCGGGGTAGATATCCTCACCGTTGATGAGAGTCCTCTGAGGTGCTTTGCCCCCCCTCCTCTTCTGCTCATCTATTTGTTGGAAGACATCCCGGTGCCTGACGAGGAAGGCGTCCAGCCCAACATCGGGTACATCCTCTTTCGAGTTGGAACTCTCCCAGCCACCGAAGATCGCGCATATCGCCTGCACCCTCTTTTCGAGGAATCCGGTAGTGACCTTCTGGCTCCATATGCCCTTGTCTATGTACATGTCATCGAACAGCCTCAGAACGGAGTCCGGGCTCTTAGCACGATGCAGGAACTCACCCTTAGCAGCGGCTGGTATGTGGAGCAGCACACGACCCTCTTCCTTTCTGCGCCTAAGCATCCAGTGGAAAGCCCTCTCCACCGTCCAGTCGAGGCTACCGAGACTGTCCACTGAGATTTCCCTCAACAGGTCGTCTTTCAGAGCCTCGATCAGGATGTTGGTGTCCACCAGTATCAGCGGTTGGAGGAAAAGGCTCCTCAGAGTCTTCCTGTCCTTTACTGGGATTGCCTCCCTGTGGCTGCCAAAGAGGGCCTTTTGTGAGTTCTTCAGGGTATTCCTATGCTTGGTACTGAGACTCTCTGATCCAATCGCCTTCTCCAGCATTATGAGTCCATGAAGAGGCTCTCCTTCCGCGACCTCTTTGGCGATGAGCATAATCTCCAAGGGGTCCCCCTCTCCACTCATCGTCATCCTCCTGAACGTTCTCTCCAGATCCGATTGACGACTCGTATCCGATCTCCTGAGGCCCTCAAGAGCCGCTCTGACTCTTCCCTGGAACGGGTCCATAGGGAGGCCATGCTCGTCAGGATATCTCAGCAGAGCCTCTAGGGCCTCGCGGCGCCCCGCCTCGACTCCAGTCCCAGCCCCGTTCCTCATCCGTTCCTCCTCTTGGGCCGCGAACTCTATCAGACGACTACTGGCTTCTGCGCTCTTGCCCTCTTCGTGGTTTCTACAGGTTCTGATGTAGAGTTTGAATCGATTCGTGAAAGAGCCAGAAAGAGCAGGATACGCATCAATCAGTGACACGGCTTCTCTCCATCCCGCAGCGTGAGCGAACTCGATGAGAGACTTGCGCAGTATCAAAGAGGAGCGCTCAAAGTCCAGACGCAACTTCATCGCAGCTTCCTTGTAAGCCCGGGCGGCGTTCAGACGGTCGTTGTTGCCTTGCAGAATGGCAGCCCTGATGATGTGAAAATCTGCCCCTAACTTGTCATGGCTGCGGTACCATTTCTCCAGCGGCTCGACGCCGACGTTATGCTCGATGACTAGATCTGTCGAACGCTCGATGATGCGCATCGAAGCACCCTCGCGTCCACAAAGACGACCCAGTGACTCGGTTGCGAGCCTCTCTCGCTCCGCGACACCGCTCTGTAGGTCCATCGCAGCGCGGTTCAGCAGCAGCGAGTCGATGAGAGCACCGAAGAGCTTCCTCTCTAGATGACTGAGATCAGCGCGTTCGATAGAATGCCCTAGGATTTCTATTCTCTTCGTGCCGACTACCCCATCACCATCTGGAGCCAAGGCCCGTCTGACTTCGTTGAGGGCCTTGAGCCCCTCCGAATCCAATTTTTTGTGGATTGACTCGATGTCCTGCGGGACTCCGTCCAATAGGGAAACCAGAGCGACGGAGGCTTCTGAGAGGGGCCGGTCTACCGCGGAGTCCCCGATGAACGTCAGCGCTGTTTTCCTCAATGACGAGAGCTCCCTCTTGGATCCTATAGCGGCCTCCCCTGTAATCAGGTGCCACATCAGTAGGACCCGATGAGGATAAGCACGAGCGAGTGCGTTGTCTTTCATGAAAGCCCCGACTAGACCATCGATGTCAGCCGCTGTGGTGAACATGTTGAGCATCTCATCAGCGTGCCTGATTGAGCCCAAGTCGGTAAGGCGCCTAGCGGCCTGCAACCTAATCTGAATTGAAACTCCCTCATGCTTCAAAATGAGGGACGCATCTTCTTCGTCCATGCTTGCCATCGCATCTGTAATTGAATCTTCGAGGGGATCTGAGTCCACTGCTGCGAGGATGTCCAGAGCCGCAGAGACTTGCGAAGCCCCCTCGATGCCAAGCCCTTCGATGTGCTGCAACGCTTCTGCGGGCTTGCCTTTTGAGACTAGGCCCGAGGCGAGACTCCACACCAGTGCGTCCGGCATTGTCTCACCCACTTCGGACAGGGCAACCGCTCCTTCAAGCAGGTCTTCTGCAGATAACTCGGTACCAGAGTCTCCGACTCGCCGCCAAGCTGCGATCCTAAGGGATCGAGACAACCCGTCATCCCCGAAACGCTTGGTACAGAACTCCCAATCAGTTAGGTCTCCTGAGCGGACTCTGATTAGCATTGAGTGACTGCCGGACAATTCTCCCAACACACCACCCTCGAGCCCTTCTAGTACCTCCCGAGCCTCGTCACTCAAGGCGGATGCCAGTAGGATTCCCTCTAGAAGAGCCCCCTCTTCGCGCAGTCCCCTGAGCGAGGGATGCATCCAGTTGAGCCAACGATCTGGTCTAGTCCGACCTCCTGAGAGGTCACGTTTGATTTTATTCAGGGCCAAGGCTTGATGGGAACTCGCCTTGAACGGCAACTCCATCGAGAGCCACTTCTTGAGTTCGGGATGGTCAAGCGGGTCGAATCGTGCTGCTTGGACCCAGTCCGTAGAATCGATTTCAACTATCTCGGGCTCGACCACGGGAAAGCCTCCTAACTCTCCAAGCAGGGGCGCCTCTCTGGCCATTCGCCTCCATACAGGGTGAACCCCCTGCTCGCATTCAACTCTGAGCGAATCCATCTCACTGTCCCAAGATGAATCCCATGACGTACCCATCCGTTCTCTTTGAACGGTCAGCACTGCGAGTTTGTAAGCCGCAGTCTCACTCGAACTCAGAGCTTCGACAGAACTCGCCAATCGATCCTCGATCTTCGTCACTCTCCCCCTGCCATGTCGTCTACCACGCCTCTGCCGATGGCTACTGACCGCAGAGCCGGGTCTCGATGCAGACTCGATGTCAATCGCTGCGGGAGCCGCTTTGGTTGCAGCCAGTATCGCGAGTGCTTTCCATTCGAATGGCAACAGGAACCAAACCTGAGGGGTCTGAACTTCCTTTCGACGTCTGCCGACATCATTTCCAGCTCTCTGTAGGAACTCGAGGCACTCGAGAAGGTAATCCTCCATTGGACTCACCGGTGGGTCCGTCCAAGCAGTTCCATACATCAACACATCGCCTTGCTATGCAAGGCGCGTAGAGCGAGAACTCAAGGCATCACAGCCGCAGCACTAGATGTGGAACTCGCTCGAACGCTTGTGATGCTACTCCATCCTATTGCTGCTTTGACATTGATTTGGTTGTTCATAAAGCAGCGTCGGTGGAGGCAAGAGGGACATCTGCTGAAGGGAGCAGAACGGTCCGTTGCATTAGTGTCGCACCAGGCCACTGGCGACAGGATGATGGCGGCTGTTCTGGGGGTGATAGCACTGGCATTCTCAGCGCAACTGGCCAGAGCCCAGTTCGACGACGTCGAAGCCACCGCGTACCTAGTTCCGGGGCACTTCCACGGCTGGGCGGGATTGCTCGCCCTTGCCATGATGCTGATACTCTGGAGAATGGGACGCAAGACCCGCGACCTGAAGGCCGAGGGCCAATCGTTCGCACGCAGCAAGAAGATGCACGGCAGAATCAGCGATGTGATGATGATGCTGGTTTTCATCCATGCATTCCTGGGCTTTCTTTATCTCTTGCAGATAATCTGATCACCGCTCAGACCACATCGACAGCCATTCTAACAGATTCGCCTCGATATCACTGTGCTCCACCCGCCGATCTGTCTTCATGCCTCCTTCAAGGGCTTGTATCCTACAGCCACAGGCGTTTGCGTGCCCTCCACCGTCGGGATCGAACCTCATAGCGAACCTCGTCAAGTCGTATATCCCTCCGGCGGTGTGCAGGAACGAGTTGGTATAGAACGAGGCCGAGACAGGATAGCGATCCTCGTCCCCGAACGAGGCACCGACATCACCGTGCACTATCAGGCAGGCATCACAGTCCTCGCCGACGAGTGCAGTGACGTGGTATCCGTTGGAACGCATATTCCTATTCTCGAGTCTTACAATTGCGAGACGGTCCACGACATGAGTATTCTCGGCGATGACGGAGTCCATCTCAGCCTGCCTCGCGCGCCTATGTTCAAGGGCGGGTGCAACTGCGGGGCCACTCAGGATATCATCGACGGAAACGCCGTGCTGCAAAGATTCGAGTATGTGAAATGCAATACCCGACTCGGTATCGACCACCCGTCCCAGCCAGATTACCGGATGGTCCGAGCGAAACTCCTCGCGGTTGATTCCGCCTCCATCCAACTTGTCCACCCAGGTCAGCATATCCTCAAGGTCACTGAGGTCCACTTCTCCCTCAAGTAGGTCGTACGCGATGCGAGCCGCTGACGGGGTCTCCCTCCAGATGATCACGACACCACCGTCCTCATCCTCACCGGGTGCATTGGACTGGTGGTGATCAATGCTCAGCCCGCAATCGGGGTGCCGGGGCAAATCGCAGACTGCGGTGTGCCTGTCGATATGTCCGTCGTGCAGCCCGGCACGCAACTCTCCGGGGTGACCGAAGACAACCTCGGCCTCCGGCCACCAGCGTCGAAGTATCGCGGCGGTGACGACCCCATCGAGGTCACTGTCTGTGACTATCCTGCGAATATCCAGCGACAGCGCTTCGCTCTCCATCTCCGCACCAGCCCTAGCCACCCCTCCATTGTGCTTTCGCAGACGGATGGTGCGTAATCACGAGGAATCGACGTATGCATCCAGCGACAATTGAGATATGGATGACCCCTTTGCGGGTTCCATGGAGACTTCCTGCGGCTTCGTTCTCGTCAACTATGACAGCGTCCTTCTACTACAGTACCCACGGGGTCACTGGAGTTTCCCAAAAGGTCACGTTGAGCCGGGCGAGGCAAACCATCACATCACTGCCTCGCGCGAACTCGTCGAGGAGACCGGCATCGCTGAAATCGCGATTGACGACTCGTGGATGTCACGCACTGAGTACACCTTCCAGAGAAAGGGCAGGGAGATACCCAAGCAAGTCTACTGGTACCTCGCTGAGACCAGAGAGTTGCAAGTCACTCTGTCTGAGGAACACACCAATTACTTGTGGCTGGACTTCGACGGAGCCGAGGCCCAACTGACCTTCGACCAGGAGAAGAATCTACTACGCTCTGCCAGAGACCACCTGAGGTCGGTCGGAAGAGCAGTCTGACTAACCATCTCGCTTGCCGAGTGGAGTCCAGAGAACCTCTTCCTCCCCTGCGTTAGAGGAGATCCAGCGCCCGAGGACAAACATCCAGTCCGAGAGCCTGTTTAGATAGGAAACGACCTCGGGACGGACCGCCCCCTCTCCGCCCGACTCCCGCATAGAACAGGCGTGCCGCTCGGCTCTGCGTGCAACGGTCCGAGCAACGTGTAGAGTCGCTACTGGCGGTGATCCGGTTGGCATGATGAAAGACTCTAACGGCTCTAGATCCTCAAGCCACATATCCATCTCATCGACCAGCCTGTCGCACGCGTCAGAGCCTATGAGTACCATCTGATCCGGCAGTTTGCCAGGAGTGCAGGAACACTCTCCCCCGATGTCGAAGAGCTCTTGCTGGACCCTCCCCATCGCCTCGTCTGCGGTGTTGCGAACCTCGAGTGAGATGCTCGGCATCCGGTTGAGCTCCATCCTTACTACGCCAACCTGTGAGTTGACCTCGTCAATGGTTCCGTAGAGCCTCACTCTGGGATGCTCCTTGCCGACCTTGGTCCCGTCGAGCAGACGAGTCTGCCCTGTGTCGCCTGCTCCAGTGTGTACCTTGGTTATGCGGACCATGTTGATTCTCCGATTCCGCTCTGCGCTATCAATCGTCCCGAAGAGGCTCAGGACTCACCTGACTCAACGCTTTTTCTATGGCGTCGAGCCATGATTGGTCAACAGACTCCCAGCCCCCCACCTTCTCGAGTTCAATGACATGCTCACGCTCTTCCTTCTCATTGCCTGAGTGACGATGAATAAGAGCGAGCGCGGCGTGACTCATCGAGTTGATCCACGGGTCTTCCATGTCCCATGAGCGCTCGAAATGGGTGATTGCCCCATTGGGGCCGTGAATCAGGCCACGTCGGACCTGTCTGAGGCCCGATTTGGACCAGGAAATCCCCTGTACGCCGACTACGAGCCCCCTGAAGGCCAGATAGATCTCCAGCATCACGAGAACCGAGGCCACAGCAAACGATCCTATCTGCTCTGTCTGACCCATCTCCGCCCACCTGTCACCCATGAGACTGATAGCCCCCATGCAGAGCAGTACCCCTCCGAACGGAGCGACCACTACATCGTTGCGAAGCACAGTCATGTGTATGACTCCAATGACCACGGCTACCCCTCCGATGAACGCTGCGACAATCCCCGGTACTGACTCACCGGTTGGCCGTGGTGCCGTGGTTGAGATCCATAGTATGACGCCGATTATGATCAGGACGACAGCGAACCTACCGCTGATTTCCGGGAACGGCTGATGACGCGAGTAGTACAGAGTGATAACGCCGAGGATTAGGAAGAGCGCAATCCAGAACCACACGGAAATCATTCCTCCCTCGGCTCGTCACGCCATCCCGGTTTCCAGAAATCATCATCGTCGAGCCACTTCAACCACTCGTCACCATCGGCTTGCAATAACTTGATTGCTCGGCGTTCCAAACCTTCAAGCAGCGAATCATCGACCTCGCCCTTGCTGTGTGAGTCAGTCCACTCACCCCGCACTAGCCTGACTTGACGCTGACCCTCATCATGATCATCGTAGCAACGCTCGCAGACCTCCCTAAGATCCTGAATCCACATTCGTGTGCCCTGCATGTGAGGTTCTTCATCGAGAAGCTTCTCCTTGCGCTTGAACGGCCACCAACCCATCTCTATCAGTAACCGCGCCACATCCGACTTTCTTGATGCTTTGCGAACCGCTAAGTCCCAAATCGTGGCTCGTGATACTCGGATAGCGCTGATGATACGCTCGCGCACACGCGAGGGGTTTTGTTGATAAGCAGGGCGAATTTGACGGGGCACTTCGGGGTCGATACGATGGACGAGACAAGTAGTAGAACGATGAGAAACAGAAGGAAGTGTAACTCTGCGATAGCTATGGTACTGCTCATGCTGATGAGCACGCAGATGTACAACTTTCAGGATTTCGAGAGAGATGATCCAGAAGAATCCGATTGGGGGGCCGTTCCTCAGAGAACCGCATACCAGCAGATGAACCAGGCCTCTGGCCCGGTGTCCGGAGGCACTCAAGGACAGCCCGCATCAGAGTTCGTGTTCAATCAAATCAGCTTCACCGACCCTTCGTTTCACGACCCCGCTTCGTTCTTCGGCAAGGTTTCCGACCCCGCCGCACTCAATCTAGATCCTGGTTACGGTTTCTTCCTTGAGGAGACCCAGACCGAGGATCACGACAACGATGGAATCGATGACTTGAACGACCTCGATGACGATAACGACGGAATTAACGACCTCATCGAGCGCTTTGACGGATGCTACGGGACAGACCCGTTCGACCACGACAACGACGGCATTCTCGATGAGTTCGACTGGGATGACGACAGCGATGGTATCCTCGAGGGACCGATAGATTACACACAGGGTGCTGACCCGAAAAACGTCAGCGCCGACCGCTACGTCGAACCCTCCACAGTCCACCCGTGGACCGGAACTCCTGTCGGCGCCGGCTACCGCGTCGACCAGAATCCCATGGACCACGACAACGATGGAATAACCGATGACGACACCGATGGCACTGGTCGCGGCTCCTACGATGAGGATGACGACAACGATGGCCGGATTGACCAGTTCACGTGGCCGTGCGATTTCGACGGCGACGGCCTGCAGGACTACTTCGATCTCGACGACGACGGCGACGGTGTGAACGACATTTGGGACGAACACCCTTGGGATAGCACAAAGACCGGCAATATCACTACCACAGCCCCTCTTTGGGCGGCTTGGGAAGAGTGGTCCGCGGGAGACACGACCCACAATGTCAACATCGTCAGCGGGGGCTACACCCCGAGCACACTGAGCATCAAGGCCGGTGACACTGTTGTGTGGACAAACACCGATACCGTCGACCACACGGTCTCCTCTGCGCCAACCTTCGACAGCACTGCGATATTGCCAGGCGGGACATGGAGTTACACCTTCAACAGCACTGGGACGTACAACTACTCCTGCCTATTCCACCAGACGATGACCGGCCAGGTCGTCGTGACTTCCTCAGGAACGACGACCAACACCTACTCGCAATTCGTTGGGGGGGTCGACTACGTGCAGCGTGAGGCCCTTTGGCACCCACGAAACCAGACCTTCACCATGATCATCGACGGCGATCTCGATGGCGACGGGATCCCGAACTTCATCGATCCCGACAACGACAATGACGGCACGCCTGACTCAGCCGACACCGATGACGACAACGACGGCCTGATGGACATGTACGACGTCGATGACGACAACGACGGCCTCCCGGACACCTGCCATCAGATCGACACCAACAACGACGGTGTAGGGGACTACCCAATCCCTTACACTGTAATCGAGATCCCCGGCATTGACTGCGAGTTGGATTACGACCGTGACCTCGACGATGACCGATACCGCCCCATAGACCAGGACTACGACCTAGTCTGGGACTGGCTAGATCCAGATATGGGCGGCACCCCCCATCCCGACAACCCACTCTCCCCATTCCCCAACAACATCCCCTTCGACCTCGACGATGACGGTCTGAAGAACGAGCTGGAACCGTTCATGACCTCGACCTGGGCCGACGTCCAAGGTTGGAACTGCCCTAGTGTAGACAATCCGAATCCGGTCAACCCTCACGAGAACTGCGTGCTGATGCGCAAGTCCTACACTGGCAACAATGACTGGGACGGTGACGGCATAAACAACTGGGAGGATGTCGACGACGACAACGATGGCATCCTCGACTGGCTCGACATCGACCCCAACTGCGACCTC
>JAKUUP010000025.1 GCA_022447095.1 Candidatus Thalassarchaeum betae | reverse complement strand
ACGTCCACCCGCTGGTTGACCAGCGAGGCAAGGGCTCGTTACAAGCGGCCGTCCCGTATGGCCCTCGACCACGCCGCTGGAGGTGTCTACGGTGTAAGGCTCGAGTAGGACCAGGACCCAACAAGGCGAGATTTCGATGCTCACAATGGTCAGCGGGTCGCCGTCGAAGAACTCCGCGCCCGACCATACGAGTTCGCCTGTAGCATACGAAGCTGCTACCGAGAGGTTTCCGTAAACGACCTCTTCGCCGTTGCTGTGACCGGCCGAGCCGGACACGTTGATGATGGTCTCGGAGAGCCATGTAGAGCCTGAGACGTTGGCTAGAATTCCTGTAATCGGGTTGACATTCCGATTCGGTGTGTTCTCCTGGAAGATATCGCCTAGGGTTTGTGATATATCGGTCGCCATGATAACTGAGCGGGCCGCATCGAGGTCAGGCTCGCCGAAGAATGCGGATATCCTGAGTTTGCCTGCTGGTACTGTGAACGAGAAGCGACCGTTTTCGTCGGCATCAGTTACGCCGATCGGAATCCAGTAGGTTCGGTCGTCGCCGTCAGCGACGTGACCGTTCTCGTCAGCGCTCTCCTCACCGCTGAATGCATCTCGCTCGATCATGACTCTGGCGTTGGGCACCGGGCCGAAGCCGTCGAGTTCCACGGTGCCCTCGAGTGTGGCTCCGCTGTAATACTTCATGATCTTGACTTGGGTGTTGGCCGCGCCGACGTTAGGGTTGGTGCAACTCTCGTCGACCTGGGAGCCATTTTCAAGGAGTTCGCACCTCTCGCTGTCATACCAGTTCGAGAGCACAAAGTGGTTCATCATGGCCCCTGGCAGCGGGTATGCCGACTCCAAATAGGAGCCGGGCGTGCCAGAGGTGTAGAAGTGCGGTGCGGGCTGCGCGGCATCGCCGGGCAGTCCGAGGGTAGAAGTCCCGTAACCGACGTAGAACCTAGCGACCATGGTCTCAAAGAAAGCTGGCTGTTGCTGGTAGTCGATGTCAACCAGCCTGATTGTCTCGGTGGCGTCATCAGCCGCACCCGAACTCTGCCGGATGATATCGTTTAGGTACTCGGCCTCGTACTCCTGCGCGGTGCGCGGGATAATCGGCCCATCACCTCTCTGGGTATCGTAGACCGAGCGGATGTAGTCCTGCATGTCGAGGCCGGAGAGTCCGGTTGGAGCATGGAAGATGCCAGTGGTCTGCCCACGATGATAATCGTAATCGGCATAGTAAGCGCCCCCGAGCGGATAGAGCCGGTTGTCGATGGCGAAGTACCTGATTTCGTTGTTCCTCGTGATGGTCTCGCCGAGGCTCCCTTCGTAGTTCTGGACGTCGTACTCAAGGCTCGTGATGCCGTGGTAGATGTCGGCCAGCTCGTTCATGTCGAAGGCTTCGATCAGGAAGGCCCTGCTGAGCGCGAGGCGGGCGTTGGTCCTGTGTAGGCTGGTGGAGACATCGTCGAAGTCTTCGATGAGATCGCTCGTGTATCGATAGTCTCCGATGACATAGTGGGTTGCCCTGATCTCGAACTTGGCTGAGTTCATTCTGGTGGCGTTGAACAACTCGATTGCCTCCGACTCATCGGTGGTTGAGTTGCCCATCTGGGTGCCGCCAATCATGACGACCCATTCCTCATCGCCCGGCATACCACTGGAGTTCAGTCGGTGTCCGTGGAGCAGTTCGACATCGTTGTCGGTGGCCATGACTGCCATCGAGCGCCCTAGGACGAAGGCTTGGTCGTTCACCCCAATGGAGAGAATGCTGTCGTACTCCTCGAGTTGCTCCTCGTTCAGAGTATTGGACAGACTAGCAGCGAATTCGTCACTGAAACCGCCACCGTTGTAACGCCGGTCCCCCTGTGAGAGAGTTGCTATGAATAGCGCCAAGGTGTCGTTCTGGTCCTTGGATAGAAGCATGCCTCCACTGTTGGGGATACCGGACTGGAAGTTGTCAGCGACGGTCGGATGCTGGCCGGATGCAAGAGCCTGGAAGCCGTAGTCCCACCATGATACGAAAGCGGGCCGCTGGCTGAAGGCGACATCGGCATCCTGCTCGGACAGCCACTCGTACGCGAGGTTCCATGAGCCACTGTTGAAGCCAGGTCCGAATGTGTTCATGTACCACAACTGGCCGGACTCGGGATTGTAATCAGCGCTGTTAAGAATTGAGAGTCCGAGCGCCTCGAGCCTCATGATGTCCGGGGCGATGTCGTGAATCACCTGGTCGACATCGGTAGCCGAGGGTTCGCCCCGGGGGATCCCGGAGTCTATGCCGTATGTCGTGTGCTGAGATGCGACCAACAGGAAGACTAGCAGGAGTGCAGGAACGGTCGAGTGCTTCTTGGTGGCCGGCCAAACTGACTTGAAGCGCGTGCGAGGAGTCCCTATCCCTGAGCGACGCCACTCCTTGGTGAAACCGGAGAAGTCCGCGGACTTCCACATCATTGCGATGCCGAGGCCGCCCACGACGGCTATCGCAGGGGTCGCGTTGAAGATGAATCTCCCAGCGGACCATGCCATGTATGTCGCAATCAGAACCCATAGCCCGAGCAGCAGGCCGCTCTGCCGCTCGTCGCGGCGGGTGCCGCGCCACATCAGCAATACTGCGCAGCCTACGGCGATGAGTGCCACGATCGGCCCGTACGAGGCGAAAAGGACGCCTCTGCTAGGTGCCTGAGCCTCACCGATGGTGCCGAATATCTTGTTCTTGGAGAAGTAGAAACCTCCGGTGAACAGGATGTCCCAGCCATTGTAGACCTCGTAATACTGGAGAACATACAGAACAGCCAGTATGCCGCCGAGTAGCAGTGTACCACTACCGAGGACCAGTAGCCATGGCTTGTCCCTGAACGCGGATGAGACCCATCCCAGTGCGAATGTGAATCCGATGATATAGAACATCGGCTGGAAGCCACTCGGGTCGAAAAGCAGGTTCAGCCCCGGCCAGAGGTAAAACGGCAGGGGTATCACGAAAGCCGTGAGTAGCATCTGCAACGCCGCTGAAGTCAGCGGCAAACTGTCTCGGCGGCGGAACATGTTGAGGACTATCTGGCCGGCGAAGGCGAGGAACAGGATTCCAGGCCCGTATACGAATCCCTTCCAGCCGAGGGCCACTGTGGCGAACGAGATACCCGTTAGTGTCGCATAGGCCATCGTTCGCGGATTCCTTTGCCAGGTCTCCCTGATTCCCGCAAGCAGGTACAGGGGGTTGGGACTGGGGTTCGTGAACATGCGCTCGGTGCCCAAACCGTCGATGGCTCGCACCCAGAAGTAGAATGCGAGGGAGATGAAGAGTAGTGCGAAGGCATCGTGGTCGGCCAGCCCGAAGGTAGAGTGTGATATGTGACCGGGCATCAGTGCGATCAACCATGCAGTCACGAGTCCTGCGTTGTTGCTGTGGATGCGCCTCGCGATGGCGGCCAGCGGCAGAACAATGAGCGCGCCGAAGATAGCTGGGAATGCAGTGACGCTCCACCAGACTGCTTCGTCAGCGGGCATATCAAGCAGCCAGGACAGGCTCAAGCCGCCCAACGCCAGTGACCACGAAAACAGAGGTGGTCGTGGGTTGATTGCTCCCATCGGGTAAGCGCGATCGTGGTCGAAGATGAAGTGGCTACGCTCAGCGATGATGTAGTCGACGACACGCTTCATGTACCATGGATCAGAGCCTCCAGTCATGTCCCAGATGCCTGTACCGGTGGCGTTCATCGCCGGTAGGACATTCCATCCAGTGCGGACCGCTAGGGCCACGAACACAGCGAGCCCTAGGATGATTCCGTAGGAATGCTTACTCCACCACTTGCGCAACTCACTCGACTCGTGTCGGGGTGCGATGTCTCCGAAGTATCCACGGGATGCCAGCATGATGCCAGCGACATTCAACCAGAAAGCGATGAAGAACCAAGAGAAGGTACTCATCAGGTCATCGCTGTTGAGTGGGTCGGGGAACCCGTTGCCGATCTCATGGAGATGTCCCACTGTGTAAAGTATCCAGTTGATCGCGACAAGAGCGCCGATCACACGCCATCGCTCAGCGTGACAGAACACCACAAACAGGATTACTGCTGTAGTAAATAAGGCCCAAACCGAACCCAGATACTTGTGTTCGAAGAAAGTCTCGATATCAGAAATCTGTCCCAACCAGAACAAGGGGATGGCTTGGACGGCCATAATCGACCCGAAGGCGACGATCATGGTTCGTCCTGGAGAGTCAGGAATATCCTCGAACCAAGAGCCGTTGCCAGCAGAGTCTAGTTTTCCTCTGAGGGCGATAGCCATCATCACACCGGCGACTATCGAAACTGCCCAGAAGGCGAAGAAGGCCGAGGCGGCGGCGGCCCGCTCGACATCTATCAGGTCAGAGGAGTTTCCAGTCCATGTGCTCAGGTCCATCGCCGAGTTGACGGCGTGGGAGATCCCGAGATGGAATCCAACCACTGTCGCCAGCAGTATCGTTGACTCCTCTCTCCTGCCGGACAATACCAGCAAGAAGGTTGATATTCCTACGAAAGCGAATGTGAAAGCGCCTAGGTTTCCTATGCTCCCGAACAATTTGTATGCCATCGAGATAATCAATGCCGCAGCGATGAAGGATATCGTAACAAGGGCGCGGTGCATGGTGTGGCTTCCGAGGGACGTCACAGCACCGGTTCTGCCCAAAGCAGCCGCGAGGGCGGCTACGGCGGGCAGAATCAGGATTTGCGCATATCCGTCATTTTCCATTGCTCCATTTGCAGCGTAGTCGGCACCTAGGAACAGCACTAGCAAGGTTGCCAGCACTGCCGGGACCGAGGCGATACCCGAGCTTGGGGTCGCGCTTCCTGCTGCACCAATATTGTCGTACATCATCAATCACCGTGTTCAGCCTGAAGGCTCAGCGTCGCGCCGATTTGACTGGATGTTATAACCATTCGTAGAATGGTTGCTAGTTTCGACTCGAGGGAATATTGACCTAAACCGCCCTATAGAGCACGGTAAGCGATATCAGAACGGTAGTGAGAGCCTTCCAGTTGGATGGATTCCATAACCTCGTATGCTGCTCCGACGGCGCTCCGCAAGTCGGGAGCGAGACCTGTGGCGGCTAACACGCGGCCTCCGCTCGACACGAGGTTTCCATCCTCGTCGAAGCACGCCCCGGCATAGTGGACGAAGCCGCTAATCTCTCCCTCCTCCAGAATGACCTCACTGCCGGAGATGACTCGTCCAATTGCCGACGATGCCGGATAGCCCTCAGAGGCGAGGACCACCGTGGCCGCCGAGTGAGTGTGGAACTCGACTTCGGTCTCGCTGACTCTGCCCTCTGCGCAGGCTAGCAGCAACTCGGCGAGATCGCTCGAGATTAGGGGCACGGTGACTTGCGTCTCCGGATCTCCGAATCTAACGTTGAACTCGATGATCCCCGGTGCTCCCTCCGAACTGATCATCAGACCTAGGTACAGGCAGCCTCGATAAGGGGTCTCCTGGTTCCTCAAGTAGTGGTGCATCGGGACGACCACTTCGTCGACAACCCTTTGCAATACTGCAGGGGTCGCGACTGGTGCGGGAGCATAGGCACCCATGCCGCCGGTGTTCGAGCCAGTGTCTCCCTCGCCGACCCTCTTGTGGTCCTGACTCGGCGGCAGGCAAACGTATCCAGACTCGTCCATCATCACAAGCACCGATGCCTCCTCGCCGGAGAGGTGCTCCTCGAGCAGAACGAACCCGTCGGACTCCAGTCCGAATGACAACGCCTCTGCTGCCTGCCGCCTCTCAGAGGTCACTGTGACTCCCTTGCCGGCAGCGAGTACGTCTCGCTTGACCACCCAAGGAGGATTGAACGAGTCAAGTGCTGAGTCGATCTCGTCGGCCGACTCAACGACGATGAAACCGCCAGTAGGCACTCCCAGCGACTGCATCAAACGCTTGGCGTGGAGTTTTGATCCCTCGAGTCTCGCACCCTCTGAATGAGGTCCGAAGCAGGGTATGCCCTTGGCCCGTAGCGAGTCAGCCAAGCCATCGACTAGTGGAGCCTCGGGACCCACTACAACCAACCCCGCATCCAGTTCCTCGGCAAGTGAGATGAGTCCTTGGATGTCGCTTGCTAAGATATCGTGATTGGTGCCAATCATCGCAGTTCCCGCATTGCCGGGAGCCGTATGCACGGATGCAACCGAATCGCTGGCAGCCAAGCCGATTCCCAGCGCGTGCTCTCGCCCGCCTCCGCCGACGACCAGTACGGTTAGCCCTGTCATGACCCTGCGCGGGTGGGCAGGATGATAATGGATTCCGAGCCGCTGGCTCAGGCTCAATAGGGCACGCTCTTGAGTCCGAGCCTGTATCCAAGTCGGTTGGACAGTCTGTGGATTACAGGAGTCAGCACCAGCAGGGCGGCAATTTCCTCATGCAACTGTTCATGGGTGATAATCTGCCCGTCGAACAGCACAAAGGCGGCGACGAAGATTGCGATGGCAAACGGCGCGCTGTCTAGTAGGGGGGCCTGTGAGCTCTCATCGCCCTCTCGCTTCAGGCCCTGACGGCGCTTTACGAACGAGCCTGCTGTGTCACCGAGCATGCAAGCTAGTCCCAGTGTGAAGCCCATGGCGAAAGCAGCCCCCCACTCGCCGCCCACCCAGAACCAGTCGTCGGACTCAGCGAGCAAAGTGGGGTCGACAAACGGGCGAGCGTCCGGAAGCAGTCTCTCGGTCCAGAGATGATGCGTGAGCATGGTCAGCAGGCCGCTGAGGACAGCACCGCCTAGGAGGCCGTTCCATGTCTTGCCATCTCCGAGGAGACGGAATCCGTCCTTCCAATTCCTGCCTCCGTCGATGACGACACTGCTGAATCCCAGCCGGTCGGGAATCCACTTTCCGAACAGCATCGCGCCGGTGTTAGCGAGGTAGAACGGCCCGTACATCATCAGCACGGAGAGGATGTTCAGAGTGAAAGCCACGGGGTCGGGCGCGGGGAAGGGCGGCAACACGTCCACGGGTCCGCCAGACGTAGACAGCGAATGAACCCTATCCGACTAATGGCGGGCAAAACTATTCATGGCTACGTGAATCGTTCGCATCATGCGACGCGTGGCCACGGTGCAAGTACTCCTGATGATTTCTGCAACTATGCTGTGTTGCCTCCCTGCTGCCTCGGCCGACGAGGCAGAGACTGTGATTGGAGCGAATGTGACTTGGGCTGACGACCAGACAGTCGAAGGCACGGTCAGAATTGTCAGCGGTGGCCACCTGACCGTGCATGGCGCCGATGCCACTGTGTCCGATGGGTCCAGCATCATCATCGAAGAGGGGGGAGCACTCACACTGAATCATGCAGGGCTTCTCGCAGACAACCCTCCTACAGTAATCGCCAGCATGGGATACTGGGACGAGTCGAACCGTTCCAAGTTCATGGTCCCGGGAGAAGGCATAGAGGGGGCATTCGACGTCACCATGACGGCGATGAACGGCGACAGTTATTTCGGAGACGGTGCCCACATTGGCGACGAAGTAATCAACCTAAACGGCTCATCCCACACCTTCTCCTTCGAAGACGGAGCCGGGGACGTCTGGATAGGACTAATCGGATTCTCGTCGACTTCGGTCACAGTAGCCTCGATCACAATAGAGATCGAGAACGGAGGGAGTACGACCATCCTAGGTACTGAACTTGAATCCGTGAACATGAAGACCGCTGGTGAACCTGGGTTTTCGATACAGGTCGATGGTACCCTCAGCTCAGTGGACTCCACTGTCTCAGGGGGGCAGATGACTGTTGGCGGTTCGATGAGCGCCGACGACTCAAGTTTCGACCGACTAGGGCCCGTGCTGCTTGGAAACGAGGCGACAATCGAACTGAGGGGAGTCACGTCATTCAGCGGCAGCCTCGATGACCACGATGTCAGAGGAGGTCCCGGATCCACCATCTACTGGGGTGATGACGTGTCCGGATCAGGTGGATTAATCGATAGATGGGAGCGGAGAGTATCCGGGCAGTCCATACAACTCGATGCTAAGTACGTCATCCTGAGTGTGAGTGGGATCGGTCCGAGCGAGGCGATTCAGGAGATATTCAGCGACGAGAACGGCACTGCTCTGGTCGATGGTGGGCAGGAGAGGGTAGTCGAGATAGGTTACTCGGATGGCACTGTCTGGACCGAAGCAGCCACAATCGATGTAATCACCTACGTGACCTCCTGGAACCCCGAGTCGTCGGGAATCGGGAACTACGGCGGTGGGTCCATACCACTGACTTGGGATCAGAACATACAACTCAATTCCGGGACTCCGAACATCGAGTGGGAATCCTTGGAAATAGTTGGAGATGAGGACACTAGGTCTACTTCTCAGTCGATGCCCGTCCTCGCGCGCATCGCGAACAGGGGCACTGCCTCTGCTCTGCTTTACTTTACTTGCGAAGTGGATGGCTTGGAAGCAGACATCGGCGGTTATCAAGAGGCTCGAATAGACGCCGGAGAGTCGGTAGAAATTCAATTCGGCTGGCGCAGTTCCGTGACAGGCCAAGCCTCACTCACCTGCCGCATCCTCACCCCTCTTCAACTAGTTGACGAGGACTCGTTCGGGGGTGGGTCGATGACCACCGGAGGGATGACCTGGACTGAGCCGGTAGAGGAGGATTCGTTACCAGTCCTACCTCTCCTCGCTGCGATCCTAGTTGCGGTGGGCATCGCGGTAACGACCATGCTGAGGCGTGCTTCGGATGCTATCGTCGAGACCGAGGAAGAGATACTCAGTTATTCTCGGGACGAAGACGACTAGAAAACTAGTCGCAGTTCGTTGTCGAGGTCCACGCCTCGTCAGTTGGTTCACCCGTGTCGAAGTCCTCGCCCTCTTCCGTGTATTCGTAGTAGGAGGTGTGGGAAACGGTGGAGTCGTCTGCCCAAGGCGACGACTGGGTGACCTCCACAGTGAAGTGGTAGCAACCGTAGTCACCGATAGTCCAATCCTCAATGGGGATATATTTGGAGTTGAGTTCGAACGAGTCGACCGAACCTGGCATCGGCAACTCAGAACCATCGTCACCCACGAAGACGCTACCACCTCCGTACTCACCGTTGTTCGAGTCCCACTCTGCTACTCCATTGACCACAGTCACTGTGGGGTAACTTATTGCCACTGTGGATCCGTAGAACATAGTACCCTGAACGGTGTAATCCGCATGCGGGAGACCTCCGGGCGGATTGTCACCCATCGCATCCAGACCGGACCATGACTTCAGAGCCACTCCGACCACACAGGTTTCCTTCGAGCTGTCACAGTCTCCGCCGGTTCCCATCGCTCCCGCCGTGGCGCTCTTGACATCGTCGATGGTCCTCTGTAGGTGGTTCGACTGCAGTTCCATGGAATCAGAGGAGCTGTCGACATCTACTGTGACGATGTAGGGCGCGTCATCCGCTGCGTTGCCCTGATACCACTCAGAGACCGTGAGAGAGATTATGCCGTATTCGCCGTATCCGTCCTCCCGGTTTATCGCGAAGGGGATGGTGGACTCCCAGACGGTCGAGTCGTCGTAAGTGACGGTGACATCAGCGGAGTCCACAGAGGAGCCGAAAATGGCGCCGGACTCCCTTATCTTCAAGGTGATCTGGGTCGAGTCGTCTGAAAGGTCGGCATCAGTGATAGTGATCTCTCCCGAAGACAGGCTCATTGCTACATAGGGCGATGCGGCGAGGAGGATGTAAGCCACAGCGATGACAGCCGTCTGCTTCCTTCCCATGGCATTCCACACCAAGTAAAATGACCCGACGAAAATGAGGATTGGGAGCAAACCAGCGAATGCATAATCGCTCTGTATCTTAGGACTCGCCAGAAGCCACGAGAGGACCAGTGCTACTAGTGCCAGCCCTGCGCCCTGCTTCATTGGAGCCGACATGAATCCGGAGTTGTCGGAGCTAGCTACATCGGCAACGACCACAGCGCCGGTAACTTCTCCCTCTCCATCGCCTTGCTGGTCCATAGCCTTCTGCAGCAGACCGCCGTTACTCATTCAAAACGCCCCATAGACGGTATCCACGTCACACCTGTGGGTTATCAACCCGTTGACGGTGGGTGAGAGAGGTTGCCTTTCCAGGTTAGAACAAACGTGCATCAAGGACTCTGGGCTCGTCCGAGTCGTCGTCGTCTTCCCGATACCTGCCTGCGATTGCAGCAGCGGCCAGAGTCGTGATCATCATGGTGCTCATAAGCTCGAAGCCCGGCAAGTATACTCCTCTGATGTATATCGTCATGGTCTGAATCTGGTAATTAGGTATACCTTCGGTTCTCACAGAATACTCTGACGTGGCTTTGAACATCAACGAGAAGTACTTGTCCGTCCAACCCTGATTCTTCGGGGTCCTCATCTGCACCCTGATCTTCTCCGCTGGAGACATCGATTCAATCTCGACCGAGACTAATGGTATGCTGAGTTGGAAGCCTTCGTCGTTCAAATCATCATAGTTTTCAACTCCGACGTTGAACCTGTCCATCGCGTTGCCGTCGTTGTAGACGTCGAAGACCAGCATGTAATCGACCTTGGGCCTGAGCTGGAGGAAGGCTACCTCGGAGGCGACTCGGAGCCGGCTGAACTGCCTGATGACTGCCAGCACCTTGTATGTGGTCGGGGTTCCGACCCAAGTAATCCCGTCAGCCTGGACGACCTCGGCGGTGATGCTGATGATCTGGGATCCTTCGGGCATTCTGAGTTCGGCTCTAGCGACAACCTGGAATGAGACATCAGACTGGGCGCCGACAGTCATCGAGGCTGGGCCAGCTGCGGCGAGTGCGCCGGACTGAATCTGTACGTTGACTTTCTCCTGATGGATGGTCGGGTTCTCCAGAGTGCAGTCGATGATGGTGATTCTAGTGGCACCTGGGTAGACCTCGATTGGCTGAGGCTGTTGGCAACTCAGAGTGATGTCGGGGACAGGCCCTTGGGCCTGAACAGCCGCGGCTCCTACCCACGTGCTCAGAAAATATACTGCCAGTATCATCAGGGCCGGTCTGACCGAGCGTACCTTAGTCATTGCAATTTGGCCGCCTCGGACTGTATTTGAGGCTTCGCACGTTGCGTACGCGAAAAACGTCGATTGAAACGCTGTCTGAGGCGATGGGGAGGTGGACCCGACCGGATTTGAACCGATGACCACTCGGTTATGAGCCGAGCGCTCTAACCAACTGAGCTACGGGTCCCTGCACCCTCTCGCAGTGCTTTGCGAAATGAACCTTCTCTTCGGCTCTCATTGCATTCTATGGAAGGCGGTGCTCTCAACCTTGAAGCACGGAGGCCGCGCGTGAGGTGCCATGGCGAAGCTTTGGGTGATGTTCTTCACATCGCTTCTCCTTGTCTCGGCGATGAACTTCTACGCTGTGATAAGGGAACCAGACATGATAGAGATTGACGAGATACGGAACTATCCTCGAGAGACGGTAAAGATTGAGGGTGTGCTCACCAGCTACATCCGCGATCCGTACGGAGAGGGTGCCGATAGGATAGACCTGCAGGTGCAGGAGATCGACGGGCATTCAGTCGCGAAGGTGCGTTGGAATGTGGACTGGAACAATGAGGTTCCCCCTATCGGCACGGTAGTCACCGTCGAAGGAGAGGTTTCCGAGTGGAATGGCAGGATATGGCTTCAATCGAATGGTTACGGTGCCATAGTGGCTAAGAATCAGGTGATTGAGTTCACCGAGACCAAATTGGTCGAGGTCGGTCAGAACCCTCAGACCTTCGCTAACCAGTCTATCACGCTTGATGGCTGGCTCAGCGAATCCCTCGCCCCAGACGTGACATACCACTCACTTTACGTAATGGACAATCAAGTCTACGGCGGCGCTGATCACCTGCTGTACATGCAGGTAGAGGGTCGCGTAATGGAGTGGGTCGAGGCCGGCAGCCACGTCGTCGTCAACGGATGGCTGCAATTCGACGAGCGATCCTACCGGTGGAGACTCTTAGTGCAGGCCACTGAGATTGAAGTGCTCTCACAGGGTGAGACCGTATACATCGACTGGGAGACAGAGCCGTACACCCTGACCTACGAAGTCGGCAAACTAGTCGTCATCGACGGCACCGTGGTGAATGATGGAGACGATTGGTGGATTCACGGTGACGCCCCGACAGACAGACTCTGCATGCTACCCTCTCCTGAAGACCTCGAGAACAACATCTCGGGGCAGTCGGGGGACTGGGGCGGTAGACTGGCATGGTCGACCGACGAAGCCGAAGTCTGCCTCGACAGGGGATACGTGGAGGCTCTGCAGCACCCTGCAGGGCAGTTCGGCGACGGTATCACCGCGATGAAGGACGTCGTCGAGGATCCCTTTGCATACATCGGCAACAGCTACCAGTTCGAGGGCTGGATCACCGATCCGATCTCGCCGGACTACGACAAGGGCTACGTCGGCGACGGCCCTGGCTACTACGATCGCGAGACAAAACTCAGAATAGAGTTCGTAGGAGAGCACGCTGAGTGGATTGAGGCCGATCAAGCGATCCGTTTCAACGCCACAGTACTGTGGTCGGAAGGTGAGGGCAGGATTGTCCTCGAGGCCCGATCCTGGCTGCTCGGCGAGGCTCCGGGCGCCTCGGTGCTGAACTGGGGAGACGGCTACAACTCATGGAAGTGGGACATCGGCAAACTCGTACAGATTACCGGCGAAGCGGTGATGGACGAGAGCGGTGACCAGTGGATTTCCCGCTCGGGCTCCGATGAGAGGGTCTGTCTTCTGGGTGATGGTAGCGAGGCCAGCCAACAGGAGCAGATCGGCGAGCCCATAGACTGGGTCGGCCGACTCACCATGACTGAAGATTCGGTTGGCAACTCCGCTCAATTCTGCATCGACATACGATGAGGTGATTCCTTGGACCCAATGCTTGTCGACTTCGGGTGGCTGATTGGCTCCTACTTGTTCGGCATCATGCTGGGTTGCCTGACCGGGCTGATTCCCGGCTTCCACGTCAACAACGTGGCCCTGATTGCACTGAGTCTCTCACCTGTGGCGGTTGCTGTAGGAATCCCGTTGGACGCGGTCGCCGGGATCATCGTGGCCTGTGGCACCGTCCACACCTTCCTGAATTACATCCCGAGTGCGCTGATCGGCGCACCAGACGACAACATGGCACTCGCTCTACTGCCCGGACACAGGATGTTGATCTCAGGACAGGCTGCGCAAGGAGTTGCGTACTCCGCGCGAGGCTCGCAAATGGGCATGCTGATGTCCATACCGCTGCTGATAGTAGCGAGGCTGCTTTTCGGGGAGAATCCGGGATTGGGGCTCTATGAATCCAGCCGAGATGTCCTTCCTTGGTTGCTGCTAATCATCTCAATATTTCTCATCATGACCGAGACGACTCGTCTGGCATGGCCTGACTGGGCTCAAAGGCTCACCAGCAGACTCGTTGTCCCCCTGCCCCGCAAGATCGAGTTCAACATACCCGTTGGCAAGTTCAACATCCACCGCAGGTGGGAGAACCTCGATCTGAGGCTCGGTTCCAGCTCGAGGACCGCGGGTATGCTGGCGGCTACCTTCTTCTTCCTGCTGACGGGGTTCTATGGCTGGGCGGTGTTCGAGTTGCCCGGACGCTCCCCCATCGGCATGCCTTCAGCCACCTTACTGTTCCCCGGACTGGCCGGCTTGTTCGGAATAGCCAATCTGATAGACATCTATGTCACGACTTCCGAGATCCCGCCTCAAGAGGCCAACTGGGAGATGCCTCCGATGAGGCCTTTGGCCGTACCTACATTCCTGTCTGCAATAGTCTCCTCTGTAATGGCGATCCTGCCGGGAATGACTGCCGCCCAAGCCACCGTGGTGGTGATGAGTATGCGCAATCTTTGGGGTCGACTGACCGATCCAGATTACATCCCAGCTGACTTCGAGCATGGAATCCAACCGGGTCAGGTGGCGAAGGCTTCTCCGTTAGACATAGGGGACCTCGACGACCTCTCGGACGAGGAGCGCGAGATCTTCAGCGAGGCTCTGTCCGAGGCAGGGGTGAGTCCCGACCTCGACCTCGGTGCACAGAGCCAGCAGCAGGACCTTGAGGTAATTGCCGTGCTGTCTTCAGTGAATACCGCTGTCACGGTAATGGTCCTTGGGTTCCTGTACATGGTCGGTAGACCGCGCTCGGGCGCTGCGCTCGCTCTCAACATGATGTACCCGATAGACGGGTGGAACGCCGTCGAGCCCCCTGCTGACTTCGTCCGCCTGCTAGGCATCACGATTGCCTCGGGGCTGTTCGCGGTGCCGGTGATGATCAAGGTCGGTAAGGGGATGCTCAAGATGCATGAGATTGTCCCTCTTGGAACCCTAGTATTCGTGGTCACCGGATTCATTGCAATACTCGTCTGGCTGTCCACCGGATGGATAGGGCTGGGAGTTCTAATCATAGGCACGGCGATGGGGCTGATGCCACCTAGGATAGGCATCAGACGCAGCCACGCGATGGGGATAATCCTAGTCCCGATAATGATGTACACGTTCGCGCGCGAATTCGACGGATTCGGCTTCATTTGAGCCACAGTAACGCGTTTCTTTAGGTTTGAATAGCAGTGCAACACTTATCTCGCACACCCATGTGTGCGCGCGTAGAGAGTGCATACCATGAACCGCAACAAATCGATAGCAATGATGCTCACAGGAATAATACTGGTCAGCCTGAACATGTTCGTCTTGACTGGCGTAGTGGCAAGCAACGTCCAAGCCGGAGTCGAGGAACTGATTGTCGACGGAAGGGACGATGCTTCCGACTGGGAGGACGAAGAGTGGCTCGTCCAGACCAGCGAGAGATCTTACTTCGCCTACAACTTGACGAATCCGGGTGCTAGCCTCAATGATGAAGTCGCCGTGTTTGAGAAGATGGGGCCGTTCATCTACACCGTGACGACGACCAAGGATATCCTAGACTTCGATGCTGACAATGGGACAATCACATACTCCGAGTACGACTCATTCGAATGGTGCGAAAACTGCACATGGGCGGATGACGACGGCAACGAGCACGCATCGGTCTCGGGCGAGTACGAGCTGACAAATGCAAACATCCTTTGGAACACGCAGAGAATGGCCGGACTGGCTACCGGGATAACCTACGGCGAGATCTTCGCCAAGGCCGGCTTCGCCCAGCAGATGCAGATCAACGACCTGCAGAACAGGGCGCCCAGCATCTGGGCCGCCGAGTACGCAGAGACGCTGGTTGCAGGCGCCGCTGCGCAGATCAACTCGACGGGCATCGACATGTCCACTGCTGAAGCGATGGCCCCTGCGGCCGTGCTCAGGGGGGCCTACGACGGCTGGCTTGCCCAGAGCGGTGCGAGCGACGCCAACCCCGACTTCGCCAGCTACGCCGACGGCATACTGTACAGCGCCGTCGACCCGGACGGTAACTGCATAGCCCTGATAGGCGACTTCGCCTGTAAGTATGGCACTACGTCACTCGATCCAAACCACGGTATTGGCCATATGCTGGCGGCAGGGATGGGTGAGCCGAGCGAGACCACGACGCCGGTAAGAGCAACCCTGTACGGATACTCGGATGCGAGTTCTGAAGAAATGACTGCGATCGATTGGACCGTCTACGCAATGGCCGGAGCCAACTTCGTCGCGATGGGAGGAGGGAAAGAAATCGACTCGATTGAGGATTGGCGAGAGCGCCTCGTCGAGGTCACTGGAGTCGACATCCCTAACCCCGTCGCCTTGAACAACGTGCTGTTCGGCACTGAGGGGTCCGTCCCCAACAACGGGATGCTCATGGAGAGCGACTTCGGAGGAATCCCGCTCTTCGGCGTGGCCCTTTTCCTTCTAGGCGCCCAAGGGGATGCGTTCGGCACGATGGTGACGTACAGCATCGGGCTGACTCAACTCCTCGGTCTCTCTGACTGGGGCGGAGCGTGGATTGGCATGGTCGGTACACCTCTCGAATTCCCGATGATCCTCGTGGGAGGCTCCGGGACCAACGACGCCGACAGCTGGTGGCAACTCTCCTTCGGTTCCAAGGAGCCTGTAGCAGGAGGTTACATCTCAATCGGCCTCAACAGAGGGGACTACGAAGGGGCTGTGGACCTCAGCGCTGAGAAAGTACGGGAGATCCTGTACGATTCGGAGTACGCACTGACCGGCGACTTCGCGACGGTGTTCATCTATGGTGAGTTCTCGGGATTCTCACTGCCGGCAGGCCCAGAAGGCTCCGCCATGGGAGGCACCGTACACACCTGGGATGATGCATACGTCGCGGGACTCTACGGAATCTCGGAAAGCGATGCTGCAGCTCTGAGGAGCTGGGTCAAGGACTTCATGTTCGAGCAGGTGATAGGGGCGCTGCTGACTTTCCAATATGGTGCCTCGGCATGGACCACCCAGTCAATCAACAACTGGCTCTACGGGTGGAGCGACCAGGTTCTGGTTGGACTATTTGGGGAGGAAAACAGCTGGGTCAAACTCGAGACCAACGAGACTTACTACGGTTCTGGAGGCAAGAGCACGGGTGACTTCTCGGTCTACCAGATGAAGATCCCGACTAGCGTTGACGGGCTGAGTACGGCCGAGCATGCCGTCATGGAGGGATACATCAACTCCGACGGGGACGGACTGTGCGACTTCAAACTCGATGCTGACGGCAACGCCGAATACGCAGTAGAGTGCGAGGCCAACGAGACCTATGGAATGACGGAGCACCTGCCTTGGAGAGCTCCTCACGTGGAGGCGGCGACATACGGCCTCCTGTCGGACCACGTCGGCAACGCGAACACGATAGTTGCTGGTACGATAGGCGGCATCGCCGATGCCGACGAGTCGTTCAGCGTCAACCTAGTTGGATACTCAGTAGCTCAGACCGAAGTGGGCGATACCGTGACTTACAAGGAAATCGAGATGGTGGAGCACAGCATAGACCTGAATCCCGCCGAGAATCAGATACAGGCCAAGTTAGTTGGCTCAGGAACCTTCGTGGACGTCCTGCCAGGTGCCCTGCCCGTTTACTTCGGAGCATCTGTCGACATCAAGGTCGAGCCAGTGACAAACGTAGCCATGTATGGAAAGGTGATGGCTAGGTTCTACCTCGATCTAAGGTGGTCTGGTGCCATGAACCCAGACTTCAGCGATGCTGACGGTGACGGTGATCCCGACGCGTCCTATGTACAAGCAGTTTTCGAGATTCACACCTTCAGCGAGATTAGTGATGATGATGCTGCCTCGTTCAAGTGCACGGTGATCGATCACATGAGCACTACGTGGTGGACCGACTTCGGTGGCAAGGGCGACTGTGAGCTCGAGGCCTTGATGCCATTCCCCTACATCGCTGCGCTCCTCTACGTCGTCGGCATCGGCCTGCTCTCCTACGGTGGGATGGGAATGGCTACGGTCTCTAGGAAGGAAGAGTAGCGACGCTGTGTCTCGGTTCCCGCAATCAGCCGGCTTTGCCGGCTGCGGGCCCGCGTGCACGAAGGGTTGAACCCATGTCGGTGGGCAGCATCGCACGATGAGTGGTCGCTCCAGACGTAGTGCAGCGACCCTCTCACTGGCCATCCTGGTGCTGATGTCGCTGTCGCCGATCCTGATCAGTGGGCTGAGCGAAACCCCTCATTCCAGAAGCGGCTCCAGCCGCTCCACGGCCTGCTCGGGAATCTGCATCAACGAGATGATGCCTAACGCCGACGGCTCCGATCAAGGATTGTTTCCGAACGGCGAATGGGTCGAGTTGTACAACTCCGGCTCGGTCGAACTCAGTCTGGAGAACTGGACCCTCGAAGATGTCGGCGGGTGGATACATCCGCTCGATGCCGGCACCTGGGTCGACTTCGACCAGCTCGCCACTCCCTACGTCCTTGCCGCTGGGGCCTACGCTGTTATTGCCGAGAACGAGGTCGGAACTCTGCGCCTGAACAACGCCGGAGAGACCCTCAATCTGAAGGACTCAGTAGGAGGGACTGTCCATACTGTGACGTCAGGCGAGGCCTCGAACGGAGTCTCGAAGATACCGAATCCGTCCGATGCGACTGCCGATTGGATCGACTCGGAGGAGAACACCCCCGGAGCGGAGAACTCAGAAGCTACCAGTGGTGGTGGCGAGGGAGGTGATGGCTCGACTCCTCCCTCACTGACTCGAATCATGACGATGCCATATGATGCCGAGGTCACGGGCATGTACATCGACCCGAATGGAAACTTCTTTGTCAACGCCATGCATCCTGATGACAACTACATCGATGCCACTGTTGGAGTTGTGAACGGCGTAGATTGGGACAACCTGCCTGACAGCGTCCCCGAATTGGCTCTACCAGCCGACCTCGCGGAGAAGACGAGTATCAGGCTCTCCTATGGCCATTACCAACACCTGTTCCAGAGCGGCGATTCTCTTTCCGAGGGGGGGGGCGCAGGAGGAATCTACGCTGCCGATGATGGGGGCCTGCTGTTCGTGAGCGAGAAGCCGG